>NZ_JBHSFP010000022.1:0-156790 GCF_042654065.1 Sphaerisporangium dianthi
CAGTCCAAGAAGACCGGCGGGACCATCACCGCCGGCAACCACTTCGACGCCTGGGCCCGCTACGGCATGAACCTCGGCAGCCACGACTACCAGATCCTGGCCACCGAGGGCTACCAGAGCAGCGGCAGCTCCAACATCACCGTGAACGGTTCCAACCCGTCGCCTTCTCCCTCCCCCTCCCCCTCCCCCTCCCCCTCCCCTTCGCCTTCTCCTTCTCCCTCGGCCTCGCCTTCGCCGTCGCCCAGCGGGGGGAACGGCGCCTGCCGCGTGTCCTACACCAAGAACGAGTGGAACACCGGATTCACCGCTGAGGTCACCGTCGCCAACACCGGAGGCAGCGCGATCAACGGCTGGACGCTGGCCTGGACCTTCTCCAGCGGCCAGAAGGTCACCAGCGCCTGGAACGCGGACGTCAGCCAGAACGGCTCGTCGGTCACCGCCCGCAACGTGTCCTACAACGGCTCGCTGGCCCCCGGCGCCAACGCCTCGTTCGGCTTCCAGGGCACGCACACCGGCAGCAATCCCACCCCTTCGGCCTTCAGCCTCAACGGATCGGCCTGCACCGCCGGCTGACCCGCACGGCCGTGCGACACGGCGCGGCCACGAGAAACGCGGGGAGCGTGCGAACCCTGAGCGCGCTCCCCGCCGGTCCTGCCGCCGGACGTCCTATCGCGGCCGGGCGGCCGGCCGGTCACCAGGGGACGGGGCCGTCGTCATGGAGGTAGGCGCCGGTCGGGCCGTCGGGGCCGAGGGTGGCGAGGTGGACGATGATCGCCGCGCCCTGGGCGGCGGTGCGGGTGATCTTCATGGGGACGCCCTTGATGAGGTCGGTGTCGCAGGCCCCTGGGGCGGCGGCGTTGACCAGGATGCCTTCCGGGCGCAGTTCCTTGGCGTACTGGATGGTCAGCATGTTCAGCGCGGACTTCGAAGCCGGGTACGCGGCCGCCGGCGGCAGGTTCGCCATGGGGAGGTCCGGGTCGGACATCTGTGCCAGCGAGGCCGTCCCGCTGGTGACGTTGACGACGCGGCCGGCCGGCGAACGCCTGAGCAGGGGAAGCATGGCGTTGGTGACGCTGATCACGCCGAAGAGGTTGGTCTCGAACACCTGGCGCACGACGTCCAGGTCCGCCTTGCTGGGCAGGTGGAACAGCCCGCCCGAGATGCCGGCGTTGTTCACCAGCACGTCCAGGCGGCCCGGGCGCTCGGCCACCTGCTCCGCCGCCGCGCTGACCGAAGCTTGATCGGTCACGTCCAGGATGACCGGGTGCACGTCCAGGTCCTCCTTGCGGAGAAGGGCGACCGCCTCCTCACAGCGATGCGGGTCCCGGGCGGCGAGCATCACGGTCATGCCGAGCGAGGCGAGCTGCCGGGCGACCTCGAGTCCGATGCCCTTGTTCCCGCCCGTGACCAGGGCGACCTTGGGGCCACCGTGTCCGGCGCCCGCCGGGGCGCCGGACGCGTCGTTCATTTCGTTCGTGTCGGTCATGGCACCAGCCCACCACCACCGGCGGGCCGCGGGCCAGGATCGGTTCGGTTCCCCGCAATACCCTGAAGGTATGGACATGCTGGAGACGCGCCAGCTCGCGTACTTCGTGGCGGTGGCCGAGGAGTTGCACTTCGGGAGGGCCGCGCAGCGCCTCGGCATGGCACAGCCTCCGCTGTCGCGCGCGATCAGGCAGCTCGAACGCCACCTCGGCGTGACACTGCTCGACCGCGGCGGCCGGGCCGTGACGCTCACCCCGCCCGGGGAGGTGCTGCTCCGCGAGGCGCGCGCGGCGCTCGCGGCCGTCGGGGCGGCCGGGCGCCGCACCCGCCGGGCCGGACGGACGGATCCGCGCCTCGTCCTGGCCATGAAGCCCGGCGGCGACGGCGCCCTGCTGCCCGGCATCCTGGCCGCCTACGCGGCGGCGCCGGGCATGCCCCCGGTCGAGCTGGTGTGCAACTTCAGCGAGCGGGCGGCCATGCTGCGTGACGGCCGCGCCGACGTCGCCCTGCTCCACGGCCCCTACGAGGACTTCTCCGGCCTGGCCGTCGAGGACCTGCTGGTCGAGGATCAGGTCGTCGTGGTGCCGCGATGGCATCGCCTGGCCGGGCACGCGAAGGTCACCATGGCGGACCTCGCGGACGAGACCCTGCCACGGTGGCCCAGGCGGCTGGACGGGCGCAGCGACGACGGGCCGGTGGCGCAGGACGCGGGGCAGCTCATGCAGCTGATCGCGCTGGACCGGCTGATCGCCGTCCTCCCCGAGTCCGTCCGCGGCCACCTGCGCGAGGACCTCACCTGTGTCCCGGTCGTGGACGCGCCCCGCACCACGCTGGTGGTCGCCTGGCCGGAGCACAGCCGCTCCCGCGAGGTCGCCGCGTTCGTCCAGATCGCCACCGCGGTCGCGGCGGAGCGGCGGCCGACGTCCCAGGCGGTCGCCGTCGGAGTCGCTCTCACTGGTCGAGACGGTGGCGGGCCAGAGCGGCCGCGGAGCCGTCGATGAGGGAGCGCAGCCCGTGGTCGAAGGCCCCCTCACCGCACGGGCCGCCGCCCTCGCGGATCGCCGCGAGGAGGGTGACCGGCACATCGTCGGGGAACCCGCCGGACGCCGCCGCGGACTCCTCGGACTGCCGTTGAGGCTGCGGGTCTCGGCCGTCGGGCGCGTGAGGCTGCGGGTCTCGGCGGTCGGATGCCTGAGGCTGCGGGTCTCGGCGGTCGGACTGTTCCTGGAGGACGAACCCGGTGACGTAGTGGCTCAGCGCCGTGATCGTGTGCAGGGCCAGCACCGGGGTGAAGCCCAGGCCGACCATGGCGGACAGCTCCTGTTCGAAGAGGCGGATGGTGCCCGGGTTCAGCGTCCGCGCGGTGGCGACCAGGCGGGCGCCGTCACGGTGGGCCAGCAGCGAGGCGCGGTAGGCGCGGGAGCGGCGGTCGAGCCAGTGCTGCCATGTCTCGCCGTCCCGGGGCGGCCCCATGCCGGCGGCCCGGACGATCTCGTCGGCCATCTCGTCCAGCAGCTCCTGCTTGGTGCGGACGTGCCAGTACAGGGCCGGCGACTGGACGCCGAGCTCGGCGGCGAGCCGGCGCACCGTCAGCCCTTCCAGCCCCACCTCGTCGAGCAGCCGCAGCCCGGTCTCGATCAACGTCTGACGGCTCAGGCCTGGGCGCTTGCTGTTCGTACGCATCGTTGACACCTTAGCAGCGCTAAGCTACCTTAGCGCTGCTAAGTGGAATTGAGCACTGCTAAGGAGCGTCCGCTCCCAGAGCGTCAGGAGACATCGTGCTCATCACAAGATCAGCGGACGGCACCGAGGTCCGGGCCTACGACGAGGGCCGCGGGCCCGCCATCGTGATGCTCGGCGCGGGTCTGGACGACGGCACGCGCTGCGCTAAGGCGGCAGCGTGCCTCGCGCCCCGCTTCCGCGTCCTGCGCCCGCACCGCCGCCAGTACCGGCTCGACCTCAAGCCGGACCCCCGGCTCGGCGGCGCCCCCTGCACGATCGCCGAGGAGGTCGAGGACGCCCTGGCGGTCGTGCGAGCGGTCGGCGCGCCCGCCGTCCTTTTCGGCCATTCCGACGGCGGCGTGGTCGCCCTCGAAGCCCTGGCCGCCTCTCCGGCCTCGTTCGCCGGTGCGGTGATCTTCGAACCCGCCGCCGTGATCGGCCCGCCGTTGAGCGGCGCGGACGGGCACATCCTCACGCAGGCCCGGGCCGCCCTCGCGGCGGGCCGGCCCGGCAAGGCCATGGCCGTCTTCCTGCGCGGCACCGTCGGGTTGCCGGGCTGGCAGGCGACTCTCGCCGGCCTGGCCATCGGAGTGGCACCGAAGTACCGCAGGCTCGTCCCGGCCCAGATCGACTCCCTGGAAGCGCTGGACCGGCTCGGGGTGCGCCTCGACGTGTACGCGACGATCCAGACGCCGGCCGTCCTGCTCAACGGTGACCGCAGCCCCGCGCACCTCGTCGAGCGGCTCGACGCCATCGAGCGCGTGATGCCGCACACCGAGCGGGTCGTGATGCGCGGACGCGACCACGGCGCCGACCTGAAACACCCTGAAGAGGTCGCCCAGATCATCGAGAACCTCGCCGACAAGGTCCTGCACCACTCCGGCTGACCGCCGACCGCCAACGCGATCGATCCTCATGTACCCGATCTTCATGTGGCCGCCGTCTCCGCGTGCCCCGATCCGAAAGATCGCGACGAGGTCCGGCCGGGGCGGTCATCCCCCCCGGTGGTCGCCGCTCGCGCCGGCGCGCGAGGTCAGCTCCTCCTTCCGGCGCATCAGGGCCGATCTCGCGCGGCGGGCGGCGCGCAGATTGACGGCGGCCAGCGCTCCAAGGGCGAGCACGGCGACGAACATCGACGGCTCGGCCCTGTGCCGCAGGGTGGTGATGACCAGCGCGCCGACGGTCATCGTCACCCACGCGCCCAGCCCGATCCAGCCGGCCACGACGCGGTCCCTGGCGAACAGCGGCAGCCTGCGGGTCACCGCCCAGGCGCCGAACGCCGCCCAGCAGAGCCCGATCGCCATCAGGACGGCGAAGGCGACCTTCGTCCGAGGCGGCAGCCCGGGCTCTGTCGCCCAGAGCGAGCCGACCAAGACGCTGCCCGCGAGTCCCGCGCAGGCCAGCGTCACGTATCCGACCCGGCGCCGCAGCGACAACGGCGCGTCGAGCCGCTTGAGCACGTCCTCCGGCGTCATGCTTCGTACCCCTTCCGCACCAGTTCTTCCTGCAACGACCTCCGCGCCCGGTGGAGCCGGGACTTGACGGTGCCGACCGGGACGCCGCAGATCTGCGCGCACGCGTCCAGCGGCAGATCCTCCAGGTAGAACAGCAGGAGCACCTCCCGCTCCCGTACCGGAAGCGCCGCCAGCGCCCCGCCGAGCGTCTCCCGGTCCACGACGTCCTCCGCCTCGTCCGGGCCCGGCAGGTCGTCCATCGGCTCGGGCTCGGGCTGTGCGTACGCGTCCCGCAGCCGGTTCGTCACGGCACGGCGGGCGATGGTGAACAGCCACGGCGCGAACCGGTCGGGACTGCGGAGTCCCGGCAGCCCTTTGAACACCGCCAGCCAGATTTCCTGCGCCACGTCGTCGTCGGGGCCCGCGAGCATCCGCCGGACGTACCGCTCGATCGCACCGTGCCAGGCCCGTACCAGCTCCGCGAACGCCTCGCGCTCGCCCAGCTGGCAACGGACGACCAGCAACTCGTCACTCATCCGCCCTCCTTCGCCTGTTCAGTCGGCACTCGTGCCGCGAAGGTTCATTTCTTGACGAAGGAGCACTTTGACCGGGTCTTGTCGGCAGATGACCATGACCGGTGTCCGCGAGGGGAAGGTCTGGAGTGTCCGACGAATCAGTCGGAAGCCACAGCAACGGGGGGAACCATGGCGGTTACCGCAGAAATGTCGAAGCTACTCGACAAGGAGTACGAGAGTAAGAGCCTCGCGGAACTGGTCAAAGCCCCCGTATCCGCCCTGGCGGGAGTCACCGACAACGACGCCCACCTGCTGCAGGAAGCCTTCCACATCAGGACGGTCGGCGATCTGGGGCGCAACAAGTTCTTCCGCGCCGCCACCGCGCTCGTCGACCTGGCCGACAGCATGAAGTAGGCCGCGCGATCCGTGCGAGGTAGGGCCGGCGGCGCAGCACGTACGCGGCCGGCCTTACCTGTTCACACGTATGACACGAGACTGCTCACACGTGCGACACGGGCGGGCTCACCACGCGGGCCACCGCCCCCGCGTGCTCGTGCCCGCGGCGCTGTCTCCGGCGGACACGGCCGCCAGCGCGCCGCCCACCGTCACCTGGGGCGGCCTGACCGCCGGCTCAGCCGGTCTTCACGGAGATCCCGAAGTCTCGCCAGGCGGTCGCGAAGTCCTGGTAGTACAAGGTCGAGCCGTCGTGGGCCGTGACGGTTCCCTTCGCCATGACGTTGCTATCTCCGCTCAGGGAGAAGACCGGGCCGCCGCTGTCGCCCGCCTGGCTCGGCAACCCGCCGTCGGTGCGGCGGGCGACGATCAGGTCGGACCAGAACTCGGTGTTGTCGTACCCGTCGCGGTACCAACCGCCGTAGGCGAAGTTGCTCGTGTTCTGGATGCCGCAGACGGCGCCGCTCGTGGAGCCCGACTGGCAGACCCACTCGTTGGCGTAGACCCAGTCCCAGCCGACGACGCCCTTGGTGAAGGTGCCGGTGGAGTCACCGTCCCAGATCCGCCCGGCCGAGCTCGCGGTGACGAGGAGGATGTCGTGGCCGGGGTTCTCCTGGGCGCCGGTTCCGATCCACAGGCCGGGGCCGGTGTGCCAGCCGCCGCCGGTCCGGCCGCAGTGCCCGGCCGTCAGCAGGTAACTCTGGCCGCCGCCGTCGGTGACGGCCCAGCCGGCGGTGCACCGGCCGCCGTTGTCGTCGTTGTACATCGCGCCGCCGCCGTAGTAGGGGGCGTAGTCGTTGTAGCGGCCGTCGGCCTGGGGGACTCCCCCCTCGACGTAGCTCACCGGAACGCCGCCGACGCTCGTCTTGCGAGAGGCGAGCGACTTCGCCGAGCCCTTGACGGTCAGGACGAGCCCGTCTCCGGTGAGCGAGCCCGCCACCTGACTGATCGGCCCCTGCGGGTTCTCCTTCAGGTCGGCCAGCAGGCCGGACGCGGCCTTCTTGAGTTCGGCCTGGGAGTGGCTCGCGGCTTTGACGTCGACCGTCGCGACGCCGCGCGCCTTGCCCAGGGCGTCCTTCACGGACGCGGGGAGCCTGCCCTTCCACCACAGCTCCACCGACTTCTGCCGCAGGACGATACCCGCGAACCCGCTCGCGCCTCCCCCGCGCTCGACCGCCCAGGAGATCTTCGACGCCGCTTCCTTCAACGGGACCTGATCGAGCATCCTCTGCCGGATGTCCGCCGGGACGTAGCCGAACGGGACCGCCTCGACGGCGTTCTTGTCACCACCCTGCGCCGGGTCGGCCTGCGCGGAGGCCTGACCGAGCGCGGTCATTCCCAGCACCATCGCGCTCATGACTCCGACGAACCGTGCCGCCGGCCTGCGCCTGCTGCCTGACTTGCTGCGATGCTTCGTCATTTTCCGGCCACTTTCCTTGGTCGTGGAGACGACAATGGGCGGACCGTCATGAGGCCCATCTCGCCTTCGGGGGGGTTCCGGTCCGCGGAGCGCGGTCATCGGATGGCTCATCTCACCGGCCGCGCCGGAGACTCCGCCATCGCCACCGAACAACCGAACGATTTCGGCACCCGAGGACCGGTCCGTGCCGGCTCACGGGGCGGTGATCACACTCGTCTCATGACGCTCACGGCGTCAGCGCACGGCGCAGTTCCACGAGGGAGCCGACGCGAAGGACGTCGTGTGCCTCGCCCAGGAGCGTTCTGACCGTTTCCAGGTCGAGGATCATGCTGTAGGCGATCTCGGATTCGGAGTGCCCGTCCGCGGCGAGCCGGGCGATGCGTTGCCGGCACGGATCCAGAGCGTCCATCCGCCGGCGCTGGGGGCGAGGAGCGGACGCGAGCCGTCGCGCGATGGCGTCACCGAGCGACAGGGCGCCGCACTCGTCGGCCGACGTCAGCGCCTCGGACAGCGGGACGCGGGCGTCGTGGCCGCTCCGGGTCAGGGCCGTGCCGAGTTCGGCGAGAGCGTGGGCCCGCTCCAGGCGGTGCGGCGTGGGGCGCAGGATTCGGACGGCCTCCTCAAGCGGTTCCACGGCCGACTCCGGCCGCAGCACGGCGAGGGCGCGCAGGGCCCGGGCACGCGCCAGCGGGCTCCCGAACCGCTCCGCCCGCCGCATGCCGACGGCCACGACCTCGCGGGCCTCGTCCGGCGCGGAGAGCCGCAATGCCAGGCCCAGGTCGAAACGCCACATGCACACCGACGGGTTGAGCAGGCACGCGTGTTCGAGCCACTGCCCGACCCGGCGCAAGGTGGCGACGGCAGCGGCGGTCTGACCGCGCGCGAGCTGGAGGGCGCCGCGGACGGCGTCCGGTATCGGCAACACCAGCGCGTCGGCCGTGGACGCGCCGTACCGGCGGTCGCGGCACACCGCCTCGGCACGATCGACGTCGCCGCGCGCGAGCAGTGCCTCGATCAGCGTGCCGGTGGCGAACTGCTCGGCGGGCGTTCCAGGGCCGGTGCGGTCGGCCAGGCGCAGGGCGATCTCCGCGTCGGCGACCGCGTCGGCGATCCTGCCTTCCCGCAGAGCCACGTTGCCCGTGTGGACGCGGGCGAACGTGAGGTGGGTGCCGCGCCAGCCGTTACGGTCGAACTCGTCCACAGCCTGGCGGAACAGGCGGCCGGCCATCGACAGGTCGTCGGAGAACATGTGGACGAACCCGGTCACGGTGCCCACCTCCATGCCCTGGTCGAGGTCGGCGAACGACACGCCGTCCCGGATCACGGGCCGGATGGCCTCCGCCGCGGCGGCGCCGGGCTCACCGCGCAGCACCAGGCTCCACGCGTGCAGGGCGATCATCAGACGCTCGACATGCGTGACGCCCGGCAGCGGCGGGACGGCCCGGTCGAGCAGCAGCATGCGGTCGGGCCGGTGCGGGTCGTCGGCCCACCAGGTCGCCCACAACAGCTGCTCGGCCCGCAGGCGGTCGCGCAGGCCGTCGTCCCGGCAACCGTCCAGCGCTCGATCGAGGGATCGGACGGCGTCGCCGAGCCGGTTGGCGTAGCCGTACGCCTTGGCGAGCGCGATCGCCGCCTCGACGCCCTGGGCATCGTCGGGGGCCTGCTCGCAGGCGGCGAGCAGTTCGGGGATGGCCGTGGCCACCTCGCCCAGCACCAACGCCTGCCCGTGACGCATTCGCACCTGGCAACGGCGTTCGGGCGGGGGCGGCTCGGCGACCGCACGCCCCAGGTAGCGGGCCGCCGTGCCCGCCAGGCCGGAGCTCATCGCCGCGGCGGCCGCGGCGGCCAGCCGGTCGACCACCCAGGGGTCGCCCGCGGTGGTGACCCGCAGCAGGTGGGCGGCCACCGCCTGCAGGTCGGCCCCGCTCTGGTGCAGCAGCCGTGCCGCCGCGAGATGGAGGTCGCTGCGCCGCGAGGGGTCGATGGCGTCGTAGACCGCGCTTCGGATGATCGGGTGCCGGAAGTCCAGACTGGCCTGGTCGGCCAGGATCGCGGCCCTGCAGAGCAGGTCGTACTCGCGCCTGCCCTCCTCGGACGTCAGTCCGGCGAGGTCGATGGCCTGGTCGAGCGGGATGCCGGGGCCGAGCACGGCGATCGTCCGGGCCAGCCGCTCCGCCGGCGGCCCGAGCATGCTCAGCCGCTCGTTGAGGTGCACCACGACCTGCCGAGGCGTGAGGCGGACGACGCTCGCGGCGGAGCCGGCCGTCGGCGTGAGCCGGCGCTCACGGGCCAGATCGAGCATCCACCGCAGGTAGAACGGGTTGCCGCCACTGTGCCGGTGGAAGGCCGAGCAGAACGTCTCGTCGGGCGGGACACCCGGGCGACCGAGGCTGCGGCCGACGATGGCGCGCACGGCGTCCCCGCTCAGCGGCCGGGGCCGGATGACCGAGGTCGCGCGCAGGGTGACGCGGGTGAGCGCGGGTGGCGGCGTGGGCTCGTCCGGCCGGCAGGCGAGCAACAGCACGACAGGCAGCCCGGCCAGCCTGTGGCTGAGGAACTCCAGCCAGTTCAGCGACTCCTCGTCCAGCCAGTGCGCGTCGTCGACGGCCAGCATTAGCGCGCCGTCCCCTCTGGCGGGGTCGGTGGCGTTGACCAGCAGCCAGTACAGCGCCTCGGTCAGGCCGATCTCGGAGCCTCGCCGGGTATGCGGCAGGCCGAGCGGCACCCGCGCGAACGCGGCGGCGCCGGCGAACAGGCGCTGCCTGTCCTGGCCGCTGTGACCGGCCACCCAGCGGCCCAGCAGCGTCCGGACGCCGCAGAAGGCCATCGTCTGATCGAGTGGGTTGCCGCGCACCACCAGGGGCGTGATCCCGCGCACGGCGCTTTCCGCGCACACCCGCGCCAGCAGTTCCGACTTGCCGATCCCCGCGGGGCCCTCGACCACGATCGTGGCCCCCGCCCTTCCGCGGACGCCGTCGAGAATCGACGAACAGGAATTCAGATCGTCGTCGCGTTCGAAGATGCCATTGTCGGCGGCGGTGTGACCGGGCAGGCGCAGCGCCTGCAGAACATGCCGCTCATCGAGCGCGACCCTTCCCGCGGCGCGGGCACAGGCCACGCAACCGGCGATGACCTTCGCGACGAATTCGTCCCGCAGCCGCCGCTTGCCGCCCATCGCCTCGGAGAAGGTGGCCGCCGCGACCCCGCTGCGACGGGCGAGCGTCGCGTCGGTGGGTGCGCCCACGACCCGCTGTAAGGTGCGCAACTGCCGTCGAAGATGGTCGTCGGAGTCCGGATGAGCCATTCCGCTCCTCACGTTCCTTGAACGCGCCGCCCGGGACAGGCTACAACGACCAAACGCCCTGCAAAGAGGTGTTTTTTCGCAATCGGCATGACCAGAGGCGGCATTTCAGCGATGTCGCATTGTGCCGGACCGTTTTATGTAATCCGTTCGCAGCGGAACGCGTCCTATCTACCGAGCGAGAGGAACACGGGAGCCACGGTCCTTCAGGGGGCCGGATGACAGGGGTGGGGCTGTGCGATTCGATCTCGACCGACTTTCCGCATGCGGCGGCGGCGACCAAAGACAGGGGCGCGGATGACGGGGTCCGCCGGGGACCGGCGCGCACTGGTCCGTGCCGTCGTGGCGGAGTTCGCGCCCGAGGAGCTTCCCGAGTTCGACCTGATGACCGACGCCTACTTCGCCGCTCCCGGCGCCGCGCGGCGAGCGAGGCGGCCCAGGGACGAGGCCGGCGCCCTCGGCGTCGATCTCGGCGATCCGACGCTCACCAACCTGCTGTGGAACGTGATCGGCGGGTTGACGGCGGAAGGCCTGCTCATCGGCGTCCGCAACGGGCGCTCCTGGTGGAGGCGGCGGCGGAAGAAGCCCGCTGCGGGTCCCGACGACCCGCTGCCCGATCTCCCGCCGGAGCATGCGGCCCTGGTCCACGCGCGGATGGCGGACGCGCTCAAGCGGGCGCACTTCCCGCACCCGGACCTGGCGGCCGACCGCACGGTGGACCGCTGGGCCCGGCGCGACTGGACCCCGCCCGCATGACCGCCCTCGCGGGAGGCTCGGTGGGGGCGGACCGACCGGTGGAGGCGGGCCGGGCGGTCAACCCGTTCCTGCTACCGGCGGCGACCGCCTCCCGTTTCATCCTGCTGATCACGATCACGCTGTCCGCGGCGGGATCCTCCTTCGACCTCGTCGCGGGCGGCTCCTCCTCGTGGCGGACGGCCTACGCGAGGTGTGACGGCGCGGCCGACGCGGCCGCCGCGCGGGCCCACGCCGACGCCCTCGTCCAGGGGTACCTGTCCTGTCTCAACGAGCTCGGGGTGCGGCGGGCGATGGCCGGGTTCGGCGCGATGGCACTGACGGCCCTGGTCATCGCGGCCGTCCACGTCCTGCGGCCACGGATCACCATCAGACGGCAGCACCTGGTGCCCGCCGACCCGCGGACGCACGCCGACCTGTACGAGACCGTGCGGAGGCTGGCCGGGCGCGAAGGGCTGCGGCGGGTGCCGCGGATCCTGCTGGACACCAACCGGCGGGCTCCCGGTGGCCGCGCCTTCGGGCATTACCCCCGCTACTACCTGAGGCTCAACATCGGAACGCTCCATCGCGGCAGGGAGCGGGGCGGCGAGGGGGTGGTCGAGGCGGTCGTCCTGCACGAGTTGGCCCACCTGCGCAACCGGGACGTCGACCTCACCGGCCTGACCCAGGCCGCCGTGTGGGTGTTCGCCGGGCTGGTCGGCGTGCCCGTCGTGGTCTACACGGCGCTGCGCACCCCGGCGAACCTCCTCGACGTCGGGACGCGCACGCTGGCGGCGAGCGTGCTCGTGGCCGTGCTGGCCGCCGCCGTCCTCCGCTCGCGGGAGCATTACGCGGACGTGCGGGCGGCCGTCGCGGGCGGCCGGCTGCCGGACCTGGGGTCGCCGCCACTCCCCTGGCTGCGCGCACTGCTGCCGCTGCATCCTCACGACGACCGCAGGATGCGCGTGGTCCGCGATCCGGGGCTGCTGATGCGATGGGTCCCCGGCGAAGCGCTGGGCGCCGGCATCGCCGCCGCACTGGGCACGACACATCTGGGCGTCGTGCTGCGCCTGCTCCTCCCCGCCTCCGATCGTCCCGCCTTCGTGGTCTCCTCGCTCGTGTACGCGATCCCGGCGATGGCGATCGTCCTGGCCGGGGCGTACCGATCGACCTTGCTCGCGCTCGCCGCCGGGCGGCGGGCTCCGCGCGGAACCGCTGCCGGAGCCGGGCTCGCGACGGGAATCGTGCTCGGCCTGATCGCCTCACCGGCTCGCAACACCGGGTCGTGGATGGCGGAGATGGGGGACTCTCCGGTCATCGCCGCCGTCATGGCGCTGGTCCTGTTATCGCTGTGCCTGATCCTGTGCCGGTGGCTGACGACGGTGGCGACCGCCTGGCTGCCGGCCGCCCGCGGTCGCACCCTGCTCCCGTCCTACCTGGGCGCGCTCGCACCGGCC
The DNA here is from genome assembly GCF_042654065.1 of Sphaerisporangium dianthi. Classification (NCBI taxonomy): domain Bacteria; kingdom Bacillati; phylum Actinomycetota; class Actinomycetes; order Streptosporangiales; family Streptosporangiaceae; genus Sphaerisporangium; species Sphaerisporangium dianthi. Next base: position 12,540 of record NZ_JBHSFP010000022.1, read on the forward strand.
GCCCTTCTGCTCGGCGTCGGCATGCACGCCTGGTCCGAGGCCGCGATGGTCGCACTGCACGCCGGGAACATCGCTCTCGGGGTCTACGTCCTGTTCGCGGCGCCCTTCGACGCGGCGCTGCTGACGGTTCTGCTGGTGGCGGCGCTCTACCCTCTGGCCTCATGGTTCCGGCAACAATGGCCCGGTCGCGGCCGTGAGGTGCATCTGGACGCGCCCTCCCCCGTCATGCTGCCGCCGGTGCGGGTACGGCCATTACTCGCCCTCGCTCCCGCCGCACTGTTCCTGGTCTTGGGCGTGGCGGGCGAGATCCTGACGCCGGACGGCATACTCATCACGCTCCTCCACGCGCTCGGCGTGCGCCCGGCCGGCGATCCGCTCAACGTCCTGCTGGCGCAGACCGCCACACTGGTCCTGATCTTCGTGGTGCTCCAGCTTCTCGCCGGGACGGCCGTGGCCGCGATCGCGGACGGCGGCCGAGCGGGCCTCGGCCCCTCGCACGCGGTGCTGGCGGCGGTCACCACCGGCGCCGTCGCCACCGCGCTTCTCTTCGGGCGTCCCCTGACCGCCTTCTGCCTGTACGACCCCGCGTGGTGCGATGTCAGGATGCTGAGGGACGGCATCGGGAATCTGCTTCTGGCGATACTCGCGGTGGGACTCCTGGTCACCCTGGCCGGGGCCGGGCTCGTCGGTGGCATTCGCGCCCTGGCCGACCTGACACGGAAACGATCAGGTTCGCGCCGTCACGACGTCCGGCCTGGAAGCCTCTGGGTACGCGGACCCCTGGCGCTGGTCACCACCGTGGCCATCGCGGCATGGTTCGCGGTGATGGCACCGGTCTGGGCGGTGACCTGGGGATACGCGAGCCCGGCGAGACCGCCGTCCCGCCAGGCGAGCAGCGCCTCGGCCGTGCCTCCCCCCGGCCCGCCCGGAAGCGGCACGGCCCGCGACGCCTGCGCGCAGGCCCACCTCGCCGGCATGACACCCCCGCTGGGCGACAACTTTCACGTCGCATGGGCCACGGCGTTCGCACGCCTCGCGGAAAGCGACCGGCCGTTCCTCGTCACCATAGGCAGGGCGGATTATGCGCTCGCTCGCGACGCTCGGTTCACCTTCCGGAATTCCATGGCCGCCGTCGACCTGTACTGCGGAAGCGCCGTTCGCTGAACCGCACAGGAACGGTCCATGTGCGAGGTTCGCCGCAGGGTGCGAGCATCGTCGGACGACGTGGAAGGTGGAATGACGTGAGCGAGATCGCGGTTCGGCCGAACGAGACGACGGTGCCGTTGATGCCGTGCGCGTCGGTGGAGGAGACCTTGGCGTTCTACGATTCGCTGGGGTTCGAGGTGGCCTACAAGCAGAGCAAACCCTATGTCTATCTGGCGCTGCGATGGAGCGGGTTCCAACTGCACTTCGGTCCGGCGCCCAAAGAGCTGGATCCGGCCCGCGGGGAGTCCGGAGCATGCCTGGTCCTGGTCGACGCCGTGGCGCCGTATCACGCGGCGTTCGTCGCGGCGATGCGCCGGGTCCACGGCAAGGTGCTGAGTTCCGGCGTGCCGCGGATCACCCGCTACCGGCCAGGCGCGTCCCGGTTCACGCTGATCGATCCGTCCGGTAACTCGATCGTCTTCATCCAGCGTGACGAGCCGGCCGAAGTGGAGTACGGCGGCTCGAAGAAGCTGACAGGCCTGGCCAGGGCGCTCGACAACGCCCGGATTCTGCGCGAGTTCAAGAATGACGACCTGCAGGCCTTCCGCGCGCTCAAATCCGCGGTGCGCAAGCATGGCGCGGACGCCCCGGTGGTCGAGCGGGCCATCGCCCTGTGCCACCTCATCGATCTGGCCACGGTCCTCGGCGAGCCCACCGATCCGTGGACCGCCGATTTGCGTGGCCTGAACCTCACCTCCGGCGACAGGCAGCGCATCGAGTCGGAACTCGGGCATCTGCCTGGACTTCAGGAGTGGCTTCCCTGAAGACCCCGAGCTTGTGCAGCCGACCCGGCACCATGAACCACACCGTGCTGTCCATGGCGCCCTTCAACCACTCCGGCCGAGTACTTGCGGCGGCGTCGACAGGCGGTCGGTCACCACTCGCAGGGGCGGCGACGGCGCCCTGGGGCGCCGTAGATCAGCTGGGCGAAGACGCCGCAGGGAGGCCGGGAGCCGAATGCCCGAGTTCCAGATCCGCGACAGGGGTCACCCATGATGGCGCCCATGGCCTGGTACCGGCCATGGGCGCCATCATGGGTGATCAGACGGGTTCGGTTCAGCCAGACGTTCCCGACGGGCTCGGCCGGGAGAAGGACGGGGCCGCGACCGGGCCGGCCCAGGGGAACCGGTCCGTCGGCCACGCCTCGGACTGCCGCTTGACCTTGGTCTCGACTCTGCCGCCCACGGGACAGCGGAAGCCGTTCGGGGGCACGACCAGTGAGATCAGGTAGTCGTCGACGGGCACCGTGCTGCACTCGTCCTTGCCGTAGATGCGGTGGCCCCAGCCCTCATAGGTGAGCAGCCCCGCCTTGGGACCGAGCTGGCGCGCCACGTTGGCCGTCCACGCGTACGGCGTGGAGGGATCGTGGATCGAGGTGCCCAGTAGCAGCGGAGCGCTTCCCGTGTAGCGCAGACGGTGCTGCGGGTTGGTGGTGGGGTGGCCGAGGCAGATGGGCAGGTCCTCGATCGGCATCGGGTTCAAGCGCATGTCGGGAGCGACGCGGGCGGAACTCCGCAGCAGCGCCGCGTACTCCTTGTAGTCGCGCACCCGAAGGTCGTAGTCCTCGCAGAGGATCGCGGTCGGGAGCTGGGCGACGTCCCCGGTCACGGGCTGCCGTCCGGGCAGCGGAGGCATCCACGGCGGCACCGGCCCGCCGTCCAGGGCGAGCAGCACCTCGCTCAGCATCTGCCAGGCGGGCCCTTCGGTTCCCAGCACTCCCTGCCAGAGCACCTGCACCTCGGTCATCGGGCGATCCGTGACGCCCGGGTAGTACAACCGGCCGCTGCGCGCCTTGGCCAGCAGCCTCTCCCACAGCGCCCGGACGTCTTGCCCGTGCAGGGCGCAGCCGGACTCGTGCTCACACCAGGCGACGAACTCGTCGAAGGAGTCCTCCACGCCGGCCGCCTCGGTGTCGAGAAACGCCTTGACGTCGAGGCTGTGGTCCATGTTGCTGTCCAGGGCCAGAGCCCGGATCCGGTGCGGGAACAGCTCTGCGTACATCTGCCCGATCAGCGTGCCGTAGGAGACTCCGTAGTAGGTGAGCTTCTCCTCGCCGAGCGCGGCGCGGATCGCGTCCATATCGCGCGCGACGTTGACCGAGTCGACATGGTCGTACAGCGGACCGGTGCGGGCCCGGCAGTCCTGGCGCAGCCTCTTGGCGTAGGCCGTCCACCTGTCGAAGTCGGCCTGGCTGGTCATGACCGCGTACGGCATCTGGTTGTACACCGACGCCGAGCAGATGACCGGGTGGCTGCGGCCCACGCCCCGAGGGTCGAAGCCCACGAGGTCGAACCGCCGCTGGATCTCCTCGGTGAAGAAGCCGGGAGCACTGTAGGCGAATTCGACGCCTGATCCGCCTGGACCGCCCGGGTTTATCAGCATCGATCCGACTCGGGCGCCGGGGTCGGTGGCCTTGCGGCGGGCGAGGGCGAGGTCGATGGTGGGCCCGTACGGCCGGGACCAGTCGATGGGGACGGCCAGCGTCCCGCACTCGGCCTCCAGCTCCTCTTCGCAGGGTGCCCAGGCTATGCGACCCTTCGCGACGGTCGCCGCGGCTCGGTCCGGGGATACCGCGCCTGAGGCGGGGAAGACGGGTAACAGCGTCACCACCGCTATCAAGACGGCGGCGAGAAGGGGGTATTTCTGTCGCACGTTGCTCCGATCGTCGTCGGCCGGCCCGCACGGCGCGCGGCCGACTCTGATCAACCCCGTCGAGTGCCCCGACGCCGGCGGTGACAGGAAGCGCGGTCACCGTAGGTGAGATCCGGCGCAATCCATCCAGCCGAGCTACAAATTCGTGTTGTACGTCCTATCACGGAATATCCGGACAGACTGAAGAAATACTCCAAGATCCGGCCGGCATCCGTAGCAACTCATCGCGTGAGCTCGGGTTACCAGAGGCGGGCGCCATCAACGAACTGGGCAGGGGTGCGGGACTACCCACCCGCGACGTCCGGCGCGGGGGCCGGGGCGCTATAGCGTGTGGGGGCATGACAGGGAAGTGCCAGGCGTGCGGCCGTCCGATCGTGAGCGGCGGCGGGCCGGGACGGACGGCGTCGTACTGCTCCCAGGCGTGCCGGCAGCGCGCCTACCGGGAGCGGCGGCAGTCGGCCGACACCCCTCTCATAGAGCTGATCGCCGACCTCGTGGACCGGTTGCGACGGGTACGACCGGAACCGCCGCTCGTGTTCCACGCCGACGTCGAAGCACTGTCGGCTCGGTTCGGGCAGTTGCGGCGCCTGGCCCGGCAGGCGCGCCAGGACTCCACCACGCTCCCGGCCGCCACTGACAACATGGACAACGTCACGGCGGTCCTCACGGACAACGGTGAGAATGTCACGGCGGTCGTCACGGACCAGCGGGACGACGTCACGGGGGGCGTCACCGAGGGCTCGGGAAGCGTCACCTCCGATGGCGTGACGAAAAGCCTGGAGTACGCCTTCACGGACCTCATTGAGGGGCACCGAGCCGAACTGCGGGTGCACTGCTACCGGCTGCTCGGCTCGTACGACGAGGCGGAGGACCTCACTCAGGAGGCTTTCCTGCGGGCGTGGCGGGCCCGGGAGACGCTGCGGGGCGTAGACAACCCGCGGGCCTGGCTGTACAAGATCGCCACCAATGTGTGCCTCGACTTCCTGCGCAAGCACCACCGGCGCCCGGCCGTCTATGGGCCGGTGCCGGGCATCGACTCAGGGGACGGTCCGCCACCGCCACGGCTGCCCTGGCTCCAGCCGTTTCCCGACGACCAGTTGCCCGAGACCCCCGCGGTCCACCACGAACCGGACGCGGAGGCCGTGGCAGGAGAGACCCTCGAACTGGTCTTCCTGGCCGCGATCCAGCATCTGCCCCCGCGGCAGAGAGCGGCGGTGATCCTGCGCGATGTCGCCGGATGGTCGGCACGGGAGACGGCCGACCTGCTGGACAGCAGCCTGACCTCGGTGAACAGCGCGCTCCAACGAGGCAGGCACGCCCTGAGGGAGGCGCTGCCGGGGCGGCGCGAGGACTGGTCGGCGAGCGAGCCGAGCGCCGAGGACCTGGCCTTGCTGCACCGCTACATGGACGCGGCCGCCCGGGCCGACGTGGATGCCATGGTGGACCTCGTACGCGCGGACGCGGTGCTCACCATGCCGCCGAACCCGTTCTGGTTCACCACTCGCGACGCGCTTCTGGCGTTCGTCCGGCCGAACCTGGATCCGGCGTCGCCGTCGTTCGCCGGGCACTGGCGGCACCTGCCGCTGCGCGCGAACGGTCAGCCGGCGGTCGCCGGCTACCTGCGAAGACCCGGCACCAGCGTCTTCCGTGCGCAGGTGATCGACGTGCTGCGCGTCGAGGACGGCCGGATCGCCGAGATCACCTCGTTCGAACCGCATCTGTTCGCCGCGTTCGGGCTGCCGATGACCTTAGGAGGCGCGTGATTCTCTGCCGTTCTGGAGCGCCGATGGGCAGGACCGGCGATTTCTCGCGCGCGGGTGGCCGCGACCGATGATTCTTCGCGCGAGCCACGTCCTATGAGATGTCGGGCGCACGCGGCGCCCTTGAACGAATGGACAGGCCGATCATGCTGAACGACAAGGTCGCGGTGATCTACGGCGGGGCGGGTTCGCTGGGCGCGGGCATCGCGGAGGCGTACACGCGGGCGGGGGCACGGGTGTTCCTGGCCGGCCGCACGGAGGCCACGCTGCGGAAGGTCGCCGCCGGCACAGGCTCCGAGTACGACGTGCTCGACGCGTGTGACGAGGCCGCCGTCGAGTCCCACGCGGCGTCGGTGGTCGAGCGGGCGGGTCGCCTCGATGTCTCTGTCAACCTCGTTCCGCGCGGGGACTTCCAGGGCGTGCCGCTCACCGAGATGTCGGTGGAGGACTACACGCGGCCCGTCGTGCGGGGCATCACCTGCCAGTTCATCACCGCCCGCACCGCGGCTCGGCTGATGACGGCTCAAGGGTCGGGGGTGATCCTGTCCCTGAACAGCGCTTCCGGCAACGGCAGTCCGATGATGGGCGGCACCGGCGCGGCCGACGGCGCGATCGACGCGCTGGTCCGTCAGCTCGCCCAGGAGGCGGGTCCGGCCGGCGTGCGCGTCTGCGGCATCTGGACGGCCGGCGTCACCGACACCCTCACGCCGGAGAAGCTGGCCGCCGCGGGCGCCCCGCTCATGGACGAGGCCGCTGTGCAGGGCATCCGCGGACACCTCGACGGCCTGCGGATGACCAGGCGCTCGCCACAGGTCGCCGACATCGCCGCACTGGCGACGTTTCTCGCCTCCGACGCCGGTCGCGCCATCACGGGCACCTGGGTCAACGCGACCGCGGGCATGTTCCCCAGCTGATGACAGGCTGGTCGCGGAACGCCGGGAGGCTGTGGACAACCGGACGAGGGGGTTCCAGGGGCGGCCTAGCATGAGAAACCCGTTGTCCGTCTGAGGAGGTGCCGGTGCTGCCAGGCATGGCTTCGAGCGCGGTCGGGTCCACGGCCGCGCAGACTTCCGACGGTCGTCCGGGGCACGTGGAAGGGGTCACGGGCACGCGCCGGGCGCTTCTCGCCGCGCGGGCGCACTGGGTCTTCCTGATCGTCCTGGCGGCCGGGGCCGTACTGCGGCTGATGGCCATGCTGGGCTATCGCCCGGCGCTGTGGTTCTGGGCCGATTCCTTCGTCTACGTGAACGCGGCGATCGACCCGCAGCCGCTGGAGTCGCGGCCGGCCGGCTACTCGTTGTTCCTGTGGGCGCTGCGCCCCCTGCACAGTTTCACCGCCGTGATCGCCGTCCAGCACCTCCTCGGGCTCGCCATGGCGGTCTGCGTGTACGCCGTGCTGCGGCGCCGTACGCGGCTGCCGGGCTGGGGTGCGGCGCTGGCCACCGTCCCGGTGCTGCTGGACGCGCACATGCTCCAGCTCGAGCATCTCGTCATGGCCGACCTGCTGTTCACCTTCCTGGTGACGGCGGCGGTGACGGCGCTGCTGTGGCGTGAACGGCCCACGGTGTTGACGGCCGTCGTCGCGGGGCTGCTGCTCATGGCCGCCACCCTCACCCGCACCGTCGGGCTCCCCGTGCTGATCGTCGTGCTCGTCTGCATGGTGCTGGGCCGGGCCGGCCGGCGCCCTCTGGTGTCCTGCGCGCTCGCCGCGGTCGTCGGCATCGGCGGTTACGCCGTCTGGCACCACAGCGAGCACGGGGTCTACGGCCTGGGCGAGAGCAACGTCTGGTTGTGGGCGCGCACGATGAGCTTCGCCGACTGCGCCCGGATTCAGCCGGCCGGCGAAGAGCGGCTCCTGTGCCCGGCCGATCCTCCCGAACGGCGTCCTGCTCCTCCGTCCTACATCTGGGAGGCCGCCTCACCGCTCGCCGCAGTGAAGAAGGACGCCGACCGCGAGCGGCTGACCGGCGCGTTCGCCAAGGAGGCCATCATGGCCCAGCCGGTGGACTTCCTGTTGACCGGCCTCAGAGACGCGCTGTGGAGTTTCGAATGGACCCGCAGGGTCTACCCCACCCCCGGCCCGCAGAGCGCCTATGTGTTCCCCGACTCGGCGAAACCGTTCACCGGCAAGATCGCCTCCGCGGGCCGCAGCGCCCCGCAGCTCACGGCCGCCTACCAGGGCCGCAGGGCCGACACCCGGCTCGTCGAGCCCTACGCCGGGCTGCTGCGGGCCTACCAGTCGCAGGGCTTCCTGCGCGGCCCGTTCCTGGCGGTCATCCTGCTGATCGGCCTGTTCGGGGTGCTGGCGCGGTGGCGGCGGCTGGGCGGTCCTGCGCTGCTGCCGTGGGCGGTGGCCATGACGCTGCTCCTGCTGCCGCCGCTGATCGCGGCGTTCGACCACCGGTACGTCGTTCCGGTCATACCGGTCGCGTGCCTGGCCGCAGGGCCGGCCTTCGAGGGCCTTCGCCGTCGCCTCGGCGACCGTCGGACGCGGTGCGCTTCGCCGGCGGATACAAGGTCATAACGTGACTTAGGCTCATCTCCGCCGCGGACTTATGCTTCCGGCATGGACGAGCGCCAGCGTTACGACCGCGCCACCGCCGAACTCGACCCGCCCTTCGCGATCCTCGACCTCGCCGCGCTGAGGGACAACGCCGCGTCGATGGCCCGGCGCGCGGGGGGCAAGGCGATCAGAGTGGCCAGCAAGTCCGTGCGCTCCCGGGCCGTCCTGCGCAGCGTGTTGCGGATGGACGGCTTCGCCGGCGTCATGGCGTTCACGCTTCCCGAGGCCCTGTGGCTGGCCGCCGATGGGTTCACCGACATCCTGGTGGCCTACCCGACGGCGGACCGGCAGGCGCTGGCCCGGCTCGCGGGCGACGCCCGCGCGGCACGGGAGATCACGGTGATGGCCGACTGCTCCGAGCATCTCGACCTGATCGACGAGGCGACCGCCGGCGTGCCGTCCCGCCACGAGATCCGCATATGTCTCGACATAGACGCGGCTTTCGTGGCGCTTGCCGGCCGGATGCGGGCCGGAGTGCTGCGCTCTCCGGTCCGCGATCCGCACCAGGCCGCCGATCTGGCCGCCGTGGTCGCCAAGCGCCCCGGGTTCCGGCTGGTCGGCCTGATGGCGTACGAGGCGCAGATCGCCGGCGTGGGAGACCGCGTGCCGGGCCCCTACGGCAGGGCCGTGCGCTGGATGCAGGCGCGGTCGCAGCGTGAGCTGATCGTCCGCAGGGGGCGCATCGTCGAGGCCGTGCGGCAGGTCGCCGACCTGGAGTTCGTCAACGGCGGCGGCACCGGCTCGCTGGAGAAGACCACCCGGGAGAAGGCGGTCACCGAGATCGCCGCCGGGTCCGGCTTCTACCACCCGCGCCTGTTCGACTTCTACCGCGGCTTCACCGGCCGCCCCGCCGCGCTGTTCGCCCTGCCCGTCGTGCGCAGGCCCGCTCCGGAGGTCGTCACCGTGCTCGGCGGCGGCTACCACGCCTCCGGCTCCCCCGGCGCGTCGCGCCTGCCCCAGCCGTACCTGCCGGCCGGGCTGCGCTATGACGAGCGCGAGGGGGCGGGCGAGGTGCAGACCCCGCTGCTCGGCCGCGCGGCCCATGAGCTGCGCATCGGCGACCGCGTGTGGTTCCGCCACGCCAAGGCGGGCGAGCTGTGCGAGCGCTTCGACGCGCTGCACCTCATCGAGGGAGACCAGATGGTCGAGACCGTCCCGACCTACCGGGGCGAAGGCAAGACCTTCCTTTGATCCGCGCGTTCGCCGTCCGTGACGGCGAGGGGCACGGGGAACACGGACGTACCACCCGAGGCCACGACGGCGGACCTACCGGTGGCATGAGATCGTCGGGCTCGGGCCGGCGTGGCGGGTCAGGACAGGGCGGGCTCGCCGGGACCGTTCAGCGGCGCCGGCGGCGCCAGAGGGCGAAGGCTGCGCCCACCACCACGACCGCGCCCACGCCGATCAAGATCGGCGGGAGGTTGCGCGCCGGGGACTCCTCCTGCCAGCCGTCGTCTTCGCCGTAGGCGCCGTACTGTGCCGACTCTCGCGGATGGGCGCCGACGCCGATCATGTCGCGAGCCGTCGCGACCAGCTGCCCGGCGTTGGCCTTGACCCGGGCGACGCCGCGCTCGGCGACGCGTTTGGGGCTGACGCGGTCGACGATGGCGTCAACGGTGAAAGCAAGCTCCGCCCGGGTGCGCTCGATCTCTTTCTCGAGCGCCTCGGGATCGGTGTCCGCCATGACGATCCCCTTCTCTGTCTCCCGGGCGAGCCGCCCTCGCCCGGCTCGCCGCTACGTTGCAGCGATCAGTCTGTCAGGTCGGGTGACCACGCGGCACGGTGGGCATGCCGGTAGGTTGTTGCCGTGACGCAGACGAGACTCGAGCCCGGCGACGCCGCACCCGACTTCACCCTGCCCGACTCTGAGGGCAAGGCCACCAGCCTTTCGTCCTTCCACGGCAAGCGGGTCATCCTTTACTTCTACCCTGCGGCGATGACGCCCGGGTGCACCAAGCAGGCGTGCGACTTCCGCGACAGTCTCGCCTCGCTGACGGCCGCGGGCTTCGTCGTCCTCGGCGTCTCGAAGGACTCCCCGCAGAAGCTCGCGAAGTTCGTCGAGCGCGACGCGCTGACCTTCCCGCTGCTCTCCGACCCCGAGCTCGGCGTCCACCAGGCGTACGGGGCCTACGGCGAGAAGACCATGTACGGCAGGACGACGGTCGGCGTGCTGCGTTCGACCTTCGTCATCGACGCCGACGGCAAGGTCGAGAAGGCGCTGTACAACGTGAAGGCCACCGGGCACGTCGCGCGCCTGCGCAAAGATCTCGGGCTCGCCTGATCGGTACGGCAGGAGCCGCGTGCTCAATTAGGATGGCGCAAGCCGCGTTGGCACGGGGTCGTAGCCCAATGGCAGAGGCACAGGTTTTAGGTACCTGACAGTGTGGGTTCGAATCCCACCGACCCCACTCCGTCGTTCGTCATCTCCCCGAGAGAGCGATCATCATGGGCGCCACCTTCGGAGACGTCGTCACCTCCGCGCCGAGCGTGTGGGGCGCGGCCAACGCCACCAGCGCCGCGATGGTGTTCCCCCTCGGCTGGCCCGTCGCGCTGACGCTGCTCGCGCTGGTGTCCGACCCGGCCCAGATCTGGCACGCCGGCGACCGGTACGCCGAGGTCGCCAAGCTGGTCCGCCAGGCCGGCGACCAGATGACGGACGCCGTGGTGCGGCGCGCGGGCTCGGACGACTGGTCCGAGCAGGGGCGCGAGGCGTTCATGGCCAACCGCCTGCGGCCCTACCAGGTGGCGCTCGGCCAGGCCGCCGGCATGTACGACGACATGGACGGCACGCTGAAGGCGAGCGCGGTCGCCTACACCGGGCTGGGCCTGTCGTCGGCGATCATCGGTTCGTCGCTGCTCAGCTTCGTGGCGCCCTATCTCGCGGCCGCCGTGGTGCCCGGCGTCGGAGCCACGGCCACCTATGTGGCGAACACCGCCATGGTCGAGGCCGGCGTCGTCGTCCGCACGATGGTGGCCGGCATGGCGAAGGTCAACGGCGCGGTCGCCTCGGTGCTGTCCGGGCTCGCCACCGCGCTCGGGGTCTCGCAGGGGGCGCTCACCGGAGTGAGCGCCGGGGTGACCGCGGTGACGGCCGGTGGCCTGGGCGGCTATCAGACGATCTTCCGCGCCGCGCCGAGCATGCGCGAGAGCGTGCGGCCGGTGCTGTGGCCGGCGCACGTCGACGACGGCGGCTCCCCGCCCGACGGGTTCCGCGGGTCGTCCGCGGCCCAGCTCCGCGACCTCAAGCGCATCCATCCGCGGTCCATCGAGGCCCTGGGCAGAGAGCTCGACGCCGGCGCGTCCAAGACGCTGGACAAGGCGTGCGAGCTGGCGCGCGGCAACGATGTGGGAGTGCCGGGCTTCGGCGGCGCGGGCGTGCACCTGGCCTTCGTCTGCGTCGCGATGCGCGACGGAGCGGTGCGTCATCTCATGGCGGGCCGTGACCAGCCCGGCACCTGGCTGCCCGCGCTGCGCACCGTGGCGGGCAACTGGGCCTACGCCGAGGCGGCCACCGTCGAGGCCGCCAAGCGCGTCCGCTGACGCGGCCGTCGCGGGCCGGTGAGGCGGCGGGCGAAAACGAGAGCCGCCTCCACGTCGTGGAGGCGGCTCTTTCCGCGTCAGCCCGCTGGGCAGAGGGCGTCAAGCGTGGGTAAGAAAGAAGGCCGGTGCCGTCGGGGTCGCGTGACAGTCCCCCCAGCCACGCGACCCGTCGTCTTTCGACGCCGACATCTTCTCCCTTTACTCACCCGAAGGGGTGCTCCCAAGAAGAACTATGCCGCACTCCCCGTAAGACCGGTGTAAGCCATCCGGCCTGTACGACCTGGGTCGTAGGTTCAGATCCCTCGTAAGACGGAAGGGCGGTGAACTGCGCGAACGTATGGTTGATTACGTGTTCGGCAGAGTGCGCGCCTTTCGTTCCGGCAAGGGCAGGCTGATCGACGTCCTGTTCATGGCGCCGTTCGCGCTGCTCTGCCTGACCGCCGCCGGCAACATCGCCGGAGGCCCCCACCCGCCCGGCTCGCCCGCCCTCGGCTACGCCGGCTACGCCGCGATGTGCGCGGCGCTGCTCGTGCCGTTGCTGTGGCGCCGCAGCCACCCCGTCCACGCGTTCGCGGTCATCGCGCTCGTCTCCTTCTTCCAGTGGCTGGCCGCCATCCAGCCCCTGCCCGCCAACATCGCCGTCCTGGTGGCGCTGTACTGCGTCGTCTCGGCCTGCGCGCTCCGGTGGGCCGTCGCGGCGGGCGCGATCGTCGAGCTGGGCATCGTCCTGCTGCTGCTCCGCTACGGCACGATGACCCCGTTCCTCCTGGCCTCCGGCTCGGCGTTCATGGTCGCCACCTGGATCGCCGGCATCTACGCCAGCACCCGGCGGCGGTACCTGGAGGGCCTGGAAGAGCGCGCCGAACGCGCCGAACGCGAACGCGACCAGCAGGCGCGCATCGCCACCGCGGCCGAACGGGCCCGCATCGCCCGCGAACTCCATGATGTGGTGGCGCACAACGTGAGCGTCATGATCGTCCAAGCGGACGGAGCCGGGTACGCCATCGACGGCGACCCCGAACAGGCCAGGCGAGCCATGCGGACGATCTCCAGCACCGGGCGGCAGGCACTCGCCGAGATGCGCCGCCTGGTCGGGGTCCTGCGGCGGGACACCGCCGGCGAGGAGGAGTACGCGCCGCAGCCGGGCGTGGCCGAGCTGGACGGGCTCGTGGCGCACACCCGGCGGTCCGGCCTGCCGGTGGAGTACGACGTCACCGGCGCGGCGTGCGATCTCCCTGAGGGGGTCCAGCTCGTGATCTACCGCGTCGTCCAGGAGGCGCTGACCAACGCCCTCAAACACGGCGGACCGGGCGCGCGTGCCCGGGTCGAGATGGAGTACGGTCCCCGGGAGATCCGGCTGCGGGTGACCGATGACGGGCGGGGCGCGGCCGCGCCCCGCAGCATCGACGGGCACGGGCTCATCGGCATGCGCGAGCGGGTGGCGATGTACGAGGGCAGCGTGCACGCTTCCCCCTGCCCCGGAGGAGGATTCCAGGTGACCGTACGACTCCCCGTGGCGCGGGCCGCGTGAGCACCCCTGGCGGGCGGATCAGGGTGGCGCTGGTCGACGACCAGCAGCTCGTGCGCGCCGGTTTTCGCATGGTCCTCGGCGCCCAGCCGGACATCGAGATCGTCGGCGAGGCCGCCGACGGAGCCGCCGCGGTGGAGCTGCTGCGCGGGGTGAGCGCCGACGTCGTCCTGATGGACGTGCGCATGCCCCGCGTGGACGGCGTGGAGGCCACCAGGCTCATCCGCGCCATGCCCGAGCCGCCCAAAGTGCTCATCCTGACCACCTTCGACCTCGACGAATACGCCTTCGCGGCGCTGAAGGCCGGAGCCTCGGGGTTCCTGCTGAAGGACGTGCCCCCCTCCGACCTGCTCAGCGCCATCCACTCGGTGCACGCGGGGGACGCGGTGGTGGCGCCGAGCACGACCAGAAGGCTGCTGGAGCGCTTCACCGTCCACCTGCCCGGCACGACGGTGCCCGAGCCGCTGGGGCACCTCACCGCCCGCGAGCGCGAGGTCCTGGTGCTCGTCGGAAGGGGGCTGTCCAACGCCGAGATCGCGCGGCGGCTCACCCTGGCCGAGGCCACGGTCAAGACCCACCTCGGCCGGGTCCTCGCCAAGCTCGGCGTGCGCGACCGCGCGCAGGCGGTCGTGTACGCCTACGAGACCGGCCTGATCACCCCCCTGGCCAAGCCCTCCTCCGACCACTGACCGCCCGGACGGCGGAGTCCCGGACGTCGACTCCGGACGGCGGAGGTCGGCCGAAAGGGGGAGGGGCGGGTACCTCAGCGGTCGCACCCGCCCTTGGGGCCGCGCCTCCTGGCCTACCCGAAGTCCGTTCCCAGGGGTCATGGAAGGCGACATCAGCGGCAATAGCGTTGATCTCGCGGAATATCCGCAGATCAAACGCCTATCGCTTGAGGAGTCAGACGTGACCGCCATCGGAGAGGAAGCCGTCCTCCGCACCGCGCCCGCCGCGGTCGTCGCCAGAGGGGTGACGAAGGTCTACGGCCACGGGGACGCGGCCGTGCACGCGCTGCGCGGAGTGGACGTCCGGTTCGAGACCGGCGCCTTCACCGCGATCATGGGCCCGTCCGGCTCCGGCAAGTCCACCCTGATGCACTGCCTGGCCGGTCTGGACACCGTGACCGACGGCCAGGTGAGCATCGGCGACACCGACATCACCCGGCTGAGCGACAAGCGGCTGACGCTGCTGCGACGTGAACGCGTGGGATTCATCTTCCAGGCGTTCAACCTGCTGCCGACGCTCACCGCCGAGCAGAACATCCGGCTGCCGCTGGACATCGCCGGCCGCCAGGCCGACGCCGAGCTGTTCGACGCGGTGATCCGCACGGTCGGGCTCGGCGACCGGCTCAAGCACCGGCCGAGCGAACTGTCCGGCGGCCAGCAGCAGCGCGTCGCGGTCGCCCGGGCGCTGATCAGCAAGCCCCAGGTCATCTTCGCCGACGAGCCGACCGGCAACCTCGACTCGCGCAGCGGATCGGAGGTGCTGTCCTTCCTGCGCACCTCGGTACGCGAGCTGGAGCAGACCATCGTCATGGTCACCCATGATCCCGTCGCCGCGTCCTACGCCGATCGGGTGATCTTCCTGCGGGACGGCGTGCTGGTCACCGAGCTGACGCGCCCGACCCCGCAGAACGTGCTCGACACCCTGATGAAGCTGGAGGGCTGAGGTGTTCCGCACCACTCTGGCGGGACTGCTGGCGCACAAGCTCCGGCTCCTGCTCACCTCGCTCGCCATCACGCTCGGGGTGGGCTTCATCGCCGGGACGTTCATACTGACCGACACCATCCAGTCGGGTCTGTCGCAGCGCATCGCGGCCTCGGCCGACAAGGTGGACGTGGCCGTGCTCCCCACGGCCGGCACCGGTGAGAGGCGGTCGCTGGCGGCGGGCGACCTGGCGGCGATCAAGGGCCTGGCCGGCGTCGCCGAGGCCCAGGGACTGGTCAAGGGCAGCGCCGCGCTGCTCGGCAAGGACGGCAAGGCCGTCGGGGACATCGCGACCAGCGGCGTCTCCGTCGTCACCGGCAGGCTCGACCGCACCGAGATCACCGCAGGCGCCGCGCCGGCCGCCCCCGACCAGGTCGTCATCGACAAGAACACGGCCAGGACCCGCGGGTTCGCCGTCGGCGACACGGTCAGGGTGCTCGACGGCGGCGGCGAGCCGCACACCTTCCACCTGGTCGGACTGTTCGACGTCGGAGTCGACCAGCAGCTCGCCGTCACGGGCGCGGTGGGCTTCACCTCGGCGACCGCTCAGGCCATGACCGGGGAGAAGGGCTTCGCCGAGATCGACGTCGTCGCGGCGCCCGGCGTCACCCCCGAGCGCCTCAAGAGCGCCGTCGCCGCCGCGCTCCCCGGCGGCGCACGCGTCTACACCGGCCATGAGCTGGCACAGCGGCTCGCCCAGAACAACGGCGCCGACATCGACGTGATCGGCACGGCGCTGCTGATGTTCGGCCTGGTCGCGATGTTCGTGGCCGCCCTGGTCATCTACAACACCTTCAACATCCTGGTCGCTCAACGCACCAGGGAGATGGCACTGTTGCGCTGCATCGGGGCGACGCGCCGCCAGGTCTTCGGGTCCATCCTGCTGGAGTCGGCGGTGGTGGGACTGCTGTCGTCGGCCCTCGGCCTGCTGGCCGGACTCGGGCTCGGCGCGGGCGCGCTCGCCGGGCTCAGTGCGCTGGGCCGGGAGGTGCCCGCGGGCGGCGTCTCGCTCGCGCCGCGGACCATCGTCCTCGCCCTCGCCGTGGGCCTGGTCGTCACCGTCGCGGCGGCGTTGCTGCCCGCGCGCTCGGCCACCAAGGTCGCCCCCGTCGCGGCGCTGCGCGCCCAGGCCGACGAGCACACCTTCAGGACCGGCGTCCTGCGCGTGGTGTTCGCCGCGCTCTTCCTGCTGGCCGGCGCCGGGGTCACCGCCCTCGGCGTCGCCTCCTCCCCCGGGGAGCAGGCGCTGTTCCTCGTCATGGGCGGCGGCGTGCTGACCTTCTTCGCCGTGCTCATCCTCGGCCCGGTGATGGTCAGGCCGCTCAGCACGCTCGCGGGCTGGGCGCCCGCCAAGCTGTCCGGCGTCCCCGGCAAACTCGCCCTGGACAACTCCCACCGCAACCCGAAGCGCTCGGCCACCACGACGGTCGCGCTGACCATCGGCGTGACGCTGATGACCCTCATCTCGGTCATCACCGCGACCACGCGGGCGACCTACACGGCCAAGCTCGACGACCAGTTCCCCATCGACTACATGGTCGCCCCGCAGCTCACCTCGCTGTCGAACGGGGACGCGGTGCTCCCGGCCGCCCTCGCCGCCTCACTGCGAAGCCGGCCGGAACTGGCCTCGACCGTCGGGTTCCGGCAGGCGGAGGCCCGCGTCGGCACGGACGGCACCGGCGACGTCGGCGCGTTCGACGGCCCCTACCAGCCCGCGCTCGTCAAGGGCTCCATGCGGGGCTTCGAGCCAGGATCGGCCGTGATCGCGGACGACCTCGCCGAGCGACTTGGCACCGGACCGGGCGGCTCGATCACGGTCACGACGCCCAGGGCGGGCGCCGTACGGCTGAAGGTGCTCGGGGTGTTCGACCCGGAGTCGACCACGCTGCCGACCGTCACCGTTCCCGACCGCGCGTTCGAGCGGTACTTCGGCCCGATGGGCTACAGCCGTCTGATCGTCAACGCCAAGGACGGCGTGGCCGCCGACGTCTCCCGCCGCGCCGTGGAGGCCGCGGCCGAGCCGTACCCGACGGCCAAGGTCCGCAGCGCCACGGAGGTCAGGGGCCAGTTCGACGAGGCGCTCGACATGATGCTCATGATCATCGGTGGGCTGCTGGGCCTGGCGATCCTCATCTCGCTGCTCGGCATCGCCAACACCCTCAGCCTGTCGGTGCACGAGCGGACCCGCGAGTCGGCGCTGCTGCGCGCCCTCGGGCTGACCCGGCCGCAGCTACGGCGGATGCTGTCGGTCGAGGCGCTGATCCTCGGCCTCATCGGGGCCGTCGTCGGAGCGGTGCTCGGCGTCGCGTACGGCTGGGCCGCCTCCCAGACCTTGATGGACGAGGTCCTGTTCCGCGTCCCCGTCACCCAGGTGCTGCTGTTCGTCGCCCTCTCGGGCGCGGCGGGAGTGCTCGCGGCGGTCCTGCCGGGCCGCAAGGCCGCCCGCGCCTCCATCGTCGGCTCCCTCGCCGCCGATTAGCCCATCCTCACGACCCGCCGGCCCGGCGGGAGTTTCGTGGACGGCGCATCAGCGGGGGCGGCGTCCCGACCACTGCTCGGCGACGGCCTCGGGGGTGAGCAGGGGACGGATGGAGATCTCGCCGGTGATCCGGTCGACGACCACGCACCCGCCGCCGACGGTCTCGGGCAGCGTGCTCGGATCCTCCGGCTCGGGCGGCCTGGCCCAGGCGACGTACCCCTCGTCGAAGGCGTAGAGCCCGACCTCCGTGGCCCGCTCGGCCGGCAGCGGGCCGTTGAAGTACTCCTCGGCCAGCACCCGGGCCTGCTCCGCCGACACCGCCCGCCCGCTCACAGCCGCCTCCCCTGCCGGTCGAGCGCGACGCAGAAGACCCCGGTCACCGGGCCGGGGGGCGGGTCCACCGACGTGTGGCCGCGCTGGGCGTCGATCCAGACCACCTCGCCCGCGGCGTTGACGGCGTTCCACGCATGGTTTCCACCGGACGGCCAGCGGGTGATGAGAACGGCCGCCGAGCCATGACCACCGGCCCGGAGCCGCTGCGCGACGGCGCCGTACACGCGCCGCCCCTGGCCGACGTACTCGAAGCGGTGCCCGAGCCAGCGTTCCGCGCGTGCCACGCCCCCGGTCTCGCCGGTGAGCGAAGGGCGGCCCAGGCGGTCGTACTCGGGCTGCCGCGGCGCGGACACCACCGGCTCGCCGTGCCAGGTGGAGATCACCGCGAGCGCGCAGTCGAGCGAGTTGGTCGCCCGGAAAGGGTCCTCGGACGGGCCCTCGCCGTTGATCAGGCGGATCCAGGTGCCGCGCGGGTCGGGAAAGCGCGCTCCGCCCGGAACCGCCTGGCACAGGTCACGCTGAAGTTGCGGGTCCGGCCACGCCAGCCCGCCCGGCGTTCCGTACGTCCGCGTGACGTCGAGCCGGGGCGGCCGTCCGGGATCGTCGAACCAGTCTCCCGCCAGTCCCGGCCACGCCGATGCGGTGGTCTCTCGCCGCTCGGCAGCCCGCTCGTGCCGCCGCCCGGCCGGAGACCCGGCCGCCTCACCCGGCGTCACCGGCCACCCCGCCGCGGGCCCGCGCCGCCCAGAGACGGACTCATGCCGCCCGCGAACCGACTCACGCCCCCCAGAGCCGGAACCGCGCCCCCCAGCGCCGGACTCACGCCGCCCAGAGCCAGAATCGCGCCCCCCGGAGACCGACTCGCGCCGCCCAGAGCCGGACTCGTGCCGCCCGGGAACCGACTCCTGACGCTCCAGGACAGACTCTCGCGGCCCTGGGGCGGACTCCCGCCGTCCCAGGCCGGAAGCGCGCTGTCCAAAGCCGGAATCCCGGAGTCCGGACACAGACTCGCGGAGCCCGGAGCCGGACTCCCGCTCCCCAAAGCCGGAATCGCGGAGTCCGGACACAGAATCCCGCTGCCCAAAGCCGGACTCCCGGAGTCCGGACACGAACTCCCACCGATCCACGATGGACTCCTGCTCCTGGACGGACTCATACCTGGGGACGGCCTCAGGCTGCCCAGGGATGAATTGGTGCCTGCCGGACGGCGACCTATGCCGCGTCGGCGAGGCGCCCCCGTATCGCGGGAGGCGGAACCCGTCCTGCCAGGGAGCGACGCTGCTCTCCCCGGCTCGCCCGGTATCTCGCGGCTGCCATCGGAACCCGTTCGTATCGAGGGGCGCGTGGCTTTCGAGTGCCAGGTCGCGAGCCACGCTCGCGACCTGGACCTGCCCGGGCAAGGGTGCCCTGCCGTGCCGCCGGCGAACCGACGGCGCCTCCTCGCCCCGTCCAGCGCCTTCCGCCCCAAGCCCCGCACCCCCGGCCCCAGGGACCGCACCCCGAGAGCCGAGCCCCGCACTTCCAGACCCGAAGGTCGCGCTCTCGGATCCGAGCGCGGCCCTGTCTGCCCTGAGCCCTGCGCTCATAGACCCGGAGGCCGCTCCCTCAGGACCGAGGGCGGTCCTGTTCGCTCCGAGCGCCGCACCATCAGATCTGAGCGCCGTGCTCTCGCCGGGGACCGTGCGCTCCTGCCCGAGCGCGGCGTCCTCCAGCGCCAGTGCGGCGACTTGCTCCCGTGCCGTGGCTCTCTGACCGTGTACCACGGCGGGCATCTCCGCCGCGAGCTCGTAGTCACGCCATCGGACCCCGTCGGAGGTCACGACGGGGTTGTACCCCACTCGCGAGACGCCCCGCACGCTGGGGAAGCCCCGCACTGCAGGAGCCACCCGGCCCGCCGAACGACCGCCGCCCCCCAAGCCCTCCAGTCCTTCCAGACCCCCCAGGCCCCCGAGGCCCCCCCAGCCTCCGAGGCCTTCCAAGGGCCGCAGGCCCTCTGAAGGGTCGTGCCGCGTCGCCCCCGCGCGCGACGGATCCCCGTAACCGACTCCGGACATTGTGCTCCCCCAAGTTCCGCACCGACCCGGTCAGAGGCCGATCGTAGGGGCGCGACACCGGCCCGGCGGGCCGATTCCGGCATTCACCTGGAACCACACGCGCGGCGCGGGCTCACTTGGCGACGACGAGGACGGAGTGCCAGCCGGTGGCTCCGTCGGGGGCGGGCGGGGCGTATTCGGAGGTCTGGGTCCGGCCCGTGGCGTCCGTGGCGCGCACTTCGATGGTGTGCTCGCCCGGGGTGGCGTCCCAGTCGTCGACGACCCACTGCCGCCAGGTGTCCGGCCCGGGGACGGCGGCCAGGCGCGCCTGCCGCCAGGGACCCTTGTCGACGCGCACCTCGACCGCGTCTATGCCCCGGTGCTGAGCCCAGGCCACCCCGGCGATGGCCGTGCGGCCGACGGGGATCGTGGTGCCGCCGCGCGGCAGGTCGATGCGGGACTCGGTCTTGATCGGGCCCTTGGCGGCCCAGCCTCGCGGCGTCCAGTACGCCTCGTCCTGGTCATAGCGGGTCACCTTGATGTCGGTGACCCACTTGGTGGCCGACACGTAGCCGTACAGCCCGGGGACGACCTGGCGTACCGGGAAGCCGTGCGAGACGGGAAGCACCTCGCCGTTCATCGCGATGGCGAGCAGCGCGTCGCGGCCGTCCATCACGATGTCCACCGGTGTGCCGCAGGTCCAGCCGTCGGAGGAGGTGGACAGCAGCATGTCGGCGCCCGAGCGGATGCCGGCCTCGCGCAGGACGTCGGCCAGGCGGGCGCCGAGCCAGCGCGCGTTGCCCACGTAGTTGTCACCGACGTCGTTGGACACGCAGGTCAGGGTGACGTCGGCTTCGATGAGCGGCCGCTTGAGCAGGTCGGCGTAGGTGATCTCGATCGGCCGGTCCACCATGCCGTGGATCTTGAGCGTCCAGGTCTTCGGGTCCACTTGCGGGACGACCAGCGCCGTGTCGACGCGGTAGAAGTCGCGGTTGGGGGTCGAGAAGGGGGACAGGCCCTTCAGGCGGAAGTCCACTCCTGCGGGGAGCGGCTTGGCGGGCACCGCCGGCCTGGGCAGCGCGACCTGGGCGCGTTCGGTGGAGACGTCCAGCCGCCCGCCGAGAGCGCGGCCGGCCAGCCCGCCGGCCCCGGCGACGACGACGCCCGCGGCCACCCCGCTCAGCAGCGCGCGCCGGTCGAACGCGGGCGCCTCCGCGGTCGCCCGCATGACGGCGGGACGACCGGCCGCCTCTCTGCCGGCCACGCCGGACGTGCCGGACGCGCCGTCCCCATGGGCGTCGCCGGTGGAGGCTCCGCGCAGATCCTCGCCTCCGTACAGGTCCTGCGGGTCCTCCTCTCGCGACGGAGCGGCGGCCGAGGGAGCCCGCAGGTCGCCATAGGAGCCGTACCCGGGTTCGGCGCCGGGCCAGGTGCGGCGGGCCAGGATGCGCAGCGCCCATACACCGGCGGCCGCGCCTACCGCGGAGGGCAGCACGTCGAGCACGCCACCGTCGGGCCGGGTCACGGCGGCCGCCGCGCCGATGACGCCGAAGGCGAACAGGCCGGCCGTGGCATACCCCATGCGGCGGCGGGCGAGCAGGCCGAGGCCCATGGCGATGAGCGCGAGCACCACGACGATGCCCGAGATGAGCACCGGCTTGTCGTTGGCGCCGAAGGTGCGGATGGCCCATTCCTTCAGCGCGGCCGGGGTGCGGTCGACGGCCGCGTCGCCGACCGCGATCACCGGAGACGCCTTCGGGTCGACCAGCCCGGCGGCGAGCTGGCCGATGCCGAGAGCGACCGCCCCTGCCACCAGGCCGATGAGCGCCGCCGCCCATGCGTGCCCGCGTGGGCGCGTCTGGAATACGTTCACAGGACGAACGCTACGCCCGAATCGTGCGCCCGGATCTTACGCCCCGGTTACGGAGCCTTCCCCGAGCGGCACAACCCCGCCCAGGAACCTCACGCGAGCGGTACGACCCGTTGAGGAAACTCCCGCGAGTGGTGCGGGCGTCCTCAGGTGGTCTTGGCGGCGAGGAGGTCGCGCATGACGGGGACCAGGGCGCGGAAGGCACGGCCCCGGTGGCTGATGGCGTCCTTCTCGGCCGGGGACATCTCGGCGGTCGTGCGGCTCTCGCCCTCGGGCACGAAGATCGGGTCGTACCCGAACCCGTTGGGCCCGCGCGGACCGCGGATCAGCGCCCCGGCGAGCGCGCCCTCGACGATGCGCTCGTCCCCGCCGGGCAGGGCCAGCGCCGCCGTGCAGGCGAAGTGGGCGCCCCTGCGGCCGTCGGGCACGTCGGACACCTGGGCGAGCAGCAGCCACAGGTTGGCGGCGTCGTCGCCGTGGGAGCCCGACCAGCGGGCGGAGAAGACGCCGGGCATGCCGTTCAGCGCGTCCACGCAGAGTCCGGAGTCGTCGGCGATCGCGGGCAGCCCGCTGGCCGAGGCGACACCGTGCGCCTTGAGCAGGGCGTTCTCGGCGAAGGTGATGCCGGTCTCGGCGATCTCGCCGATGTGGGGGAAGGCGTCAAGACCGACCAGCTCGATCTCCTGGTCGGCCTCGGCCAGGATGCGCCGCAGTTCGACGATCTTGCCCTCGTTGCGGGTGGCGAGCACCACCTTGCGGACGGCGCTCATGACCGGCCCCCCTTGATCGGCAGACCCTGTGCCGCCGCGCCGGCCGGGCGCCCGGGCCGCCGGGCGGTCACGAGAGGGCCTCTCGCTGGCGGACGGTCAGCTCGGCGCAGCCGGCGGCGGCCAGGTCGAGCAGGGAGTCGAGGGTCGACCGGTCGAACGGGATGCCCTCGGCGGTGCCCTGCACCTCGACGAACTCCCCCGACCCGGTCATGACGACGTTCATGTCGGTCTCGGCGGCGACGTCCTCGGTGTAGCAGAGGTCGAGCAGCGGGGTCGCGCCGACGATGCCGACCGAGACGGCGGCGACGGAGTTGACCAGCGGGTCGCCGGGGCACATCTTGCGTTTGCGCATCCAGGCGATGGCGTCGGCGAGGGCGACGTACGCCCCGGTGATGGCGGCCGTGCGCGTGCCGCCGTCGGCCTGCAGCACGTCGCAGTCGAGGACGACGGAGTTCTCGCCGAGCGCCTTGTAGTCGACGCAGGCGCGCAGCGACCGCCCGATCAGCCGGGAGATCTCGTGGGTGCGCCCGCCGATCTTGCCGCGGACCGACTCGCGGTCGCTGCGGGTGTTGGTGGAACGGGGCAGCATGGCGTACTCGGCGGTGATCCAGCCGAGGCCGCTCCCCCTGCGCCACCTGGGCACGCTGTCTTGCACCGAGGCGGCGCACAGCACTCGGGTGCCGCCGAACTCCACCAGGACCGAGCCCTCGGCGTGGGTGAGCCAGTCGCGGGTGATCGTGACCGGCCTGAGCTGGTCGGGGCTGCGTCCATCATCACGTGCCATGGGCTCACCTTAGGTCATATTCGGCCCCGCTCCGAGCGAGTTCCACACGGCCCCCGAACCCCCCGTGTGAGGCGTCTTCCAGGACCCGCTGCGGGTCGTACCAGGGCACGAGATGGGTGAGCACGAGCGTCCCGACGCCGGCGCGGGCGGCGTGCTCGGCGGCCTCGCGGCCGTTCATGTGCAGGTCGGCCGGGTTGCCGGGCCGGTCGAGGAAGGACGCCTCGCACAGCAGCACGTCGGCCCCCGCGGCGAGCTTCACCAGCTCGGCGGACTCTCCGGTGTCGGCGGAGTAGGCCACCGAGTGGCCGCCGTGCGAGACGCGGAAGCCGTAGGTCTCGACGGGGTGGTTCATCCGCGCGGCCGCGATCTCGAACGGCCCCACCGAGAACGTGCCCGGCGTCAGCGCCGAGAATTCGAACGCGGTCTCCAGCGGCGGCTCGTCGTCCATCCCGTAGGCGGCATCGAGGCGGCGCGGGGCGTCCCTCGGGGCGTGGACGGGGACGCGCGGCAGCGGGCTCCGCGGCGAGTAGGTGCGCACCACATGGTAGGAGCACAGGTCCAGGCAGTGGTCGGCGTGCAGGTGCGACAGGCAGATGGCGTCCACGTCGTACAGGCCGATGTGCCGTTGCAGGGCTCCCAGTGAGCCGTTGCCGAAGTCCAGGAGAAGGCGGAACCCCTCGGCCTCCAGCAGATAACAGGACGCGGGACTGTCAGGCCCGGGAAAACTCCCTGAGCAGCCCACGATCGTCAATTTCACGGCGGCCTCCCTACCCGGCGCGACAGCGCCCTCTCACACTGACCCGACCCGGTCAGCACCTCGTTCCGCGCCCGGCACGGCGAGCACCGGGTGAGGGCTTCCTCCCCCCCACCCGTTCATACGCGTCTCCGTCCCATCGAGGCGCGTGTCCTTCTAATTCGGCGCGGCGAGCGCCTCTTCGCCTGAGATGCCGCCCATCGGCGCCCGTTCGACCGCGCCGATCTCGGGTCCGAGGAACCGCCGCCCGAGGTGCGCGAACAGGTCGCCGTCGCCCGTCGCGCGGAACCTGTGGCGGACCGTCCCGCTCTGGACGGCCAGGCCGCGGTCGTGCAGGACGCGGTAGACGTCCTTGGCCGTCTCGTCGGCGCTGGACACCAGCGTGACGCCGTTGCCGACGACGTAGGAGATCGCGCCGGTCAGCAGCGGGTAGTGGGTGCAGCCGAGGATCAGCGTGTCGCAGCCGTCGTCGATCACCGGCTGGAGGTACTCGCGGGCGACCTCGATCAGCTCGTCGCTCATCGTCTCGCCCCGCTCGACGAACTCCACGAACCTCGGGGCCGCGACGCCGGTCAGCCGGACGTCGGGGGCCGCCGCGAAGGCGTCGTGGTAGGCCATGGACTCGATCGTCGCGCGGGTCGCGATCACGCCGACCCGGCCGTTCCTGGTGGCGCGGACGGCCCGCCGCGCCGCGGGCTGGATGACCTCCACCACCGGGACGTCGTACCGCTCGCGGGCGTCGCGCAGCACGGCGGCGCTGGCGCTGTTGCAGGCGATCACCAGCATCTTGACGTCGTGCTCGACGAGGTGGTCCATGACCTCGAGGGCGTAGGCGCGCACCTCGGCGATGCGCTTGGGCCCGTACGGCTGGCGCGCGGTGTCGGCGACGTACAGGATCGACTCGTTCGGGAGCTGGTCGATGATCGCCCGGGCGACCGTGAGACCCCCGACGCCGCTGTCGAAGATGCCGATCGCGGGGCCGTGCCGGCCGCTCTGCTCTTCCATGGCGTCGATCATGCTGACCCATGGCGCGTGGGCGACGCTCCCGATATCCACCATGATCTCAACATTAGGGGACCGTACACAATCGCTCTCGGTAAGAATGCTCACATCGAAGTAATCCCTGGGCAGGCAGCTCTCGGGAGGCCCCGTCGCGCCCCCGCCGCTCAGCCGCGGCCCAGCCGGGCGAGCTGGCGCGACTGCGCGACCAGGTTGCCCTCAGAGTCCCAGACCTCCACGTCCTCGTCGAACCACCCGTCCCTCATCAGGCGCCCGTGGCCGTAGACCTTGAGCCGGCCGGGGGCGGGCAGCGCCCTCAGGTGCCAGGTCAGCTCGACCGTCGGAGACCACCCTCTGGCGCCCGCCGAGAACACGACGGGTGGCAGCGCGTCCACGGCCATCGCCAGGATGAAGGGGTCGGGGTCCTGCGGCTCCACCATGCGGAAGTACGCCCGCGACTCCATCCGGCCGCTCGGCGACCCGGTGAACCAGCCGATGGTGGGCGGGTCGAAGAGGTTCTCCACCTGGGCGTTGAACGTCATGCCCGACTCGGGCTTGGGCTCCGGCAGCGCGACGCACTCTTCGACGGGAGGCATGGCGACGGCCGGCTCTCCGGTCCACTCGCTCGGGCCGCCCGCGAGCGTGGCGGTGGTCACCAGCGTCTCGATGTAGGCGGTGTCGTCCTGCATCAGGGTCGCCCGGGTCATGGCGACGGTCCTGCCGGTCTTGAGCCGCTCCAGCCGGACGCGGGCCGGCCCGGGGCGAGGTGAGCGCAGGAACTGCGCGGCGGTGGACACCGGGTGGTCGTAGGGCGAGGCGTCCACGACGGCCCGCAGCATCACGGCCATGAGGTATCCGCCGTTGAGCATCCCGGCGATCGAGTAACCGGGATCGAGACAGACGTCGTAGGTGGTCTCGTCGACCCTGATCGCCTGCGTCGCCTCGTCGAACTTGGTCATCTGCGCCTTTGCCTCGCTCCGCGAAACGAACGGAATTTCGTTCTAGCCCCCACACCCTACCGACGCCAGCCTGCCCGCGCTCAGCGGGGCGGATTGCAAGCGGGCAGGAAAGCGGCCTGCAAGCGCCTCTCTACCGGAGCGATCTAACCTCGCGGCGGATCCCTTCCCAGCCGGGTCGTTCCCCCTCTAGCCATCGAAAGCGGAGCCATGGCAGGCCAACCCCTCCCCCCGTATCCGTTCAATCAGGACCCCGACCGGACCGTGTCCTACCGGCAGCCCTCGCCCGGTTCCGTCCCCGGTCCCGGAACCCAGCCCTACACCTACGCCGCGCAACCCCCCGTGGCGCAATCCCCCGCGGCGCAGCCCTACGCCCAGCAGCCCTACGCCGAGCAGCAGTACGCCCAGCAGCCCTACACCGGGCAGCCCTCCTGGCAGCAGGTGCAGATAGGCGCCCCTCAGCCGCCGGCCCGCAAGCGGGGTCGGGGCTGGCTGACCGCGATCGTCGCGGCCGTGATCGTCGCCCTGATCGGCGGCGGCGGCGTGTACGCGATGACCATGCTCAGCGGCGGCGGCGCCCAGCCGGAGGACGTCCTGCCCTCCGGCACCATGGCGTACGTACGGCTCGACCTCGACCCCGCCGCGAACCAGAAGGTGGCGCTGTTCCAGCTCGCGCGCAAGTTCTCCGCCACCCGCGGCGCGTTCACCGGCGACGACCCGCGCAAGGCGCTGTTCGAGCTGCTGCGCCAGGGGGACGGCGACCTGGCCAAGATCGACTACGCCCGCGACGTGGCGCCGTGGCTCGGCGACCGCGTCGGGCTCGGCGTGCTGGCGCCGAAGGCCGGGTCGAGCACTCCCCGGGTGGTCGCGGCCGTCCAGGTCACCGACCAGGAGCAGGCGCGCGCCGGGGTGCGCAAACTCGACGCGGACGGCGAGCTGAAGGGCCTGGCGTTCCGCGAGGACTACGCGATCCTCGCCGAGACCCAGGCCGAGGCCGACGCGTACGCCAAGGCCGAGCCGCTGTCGCGTGACGCCGACTTCGCCGCCGACCTGAAGGCCGTGGGCGAGCCGGGTGTGCTGTCGTTCTGGGGCGACGCCGGGAAGATCGCCAAGGCCGCGCAGGCCGCCGGCGCGACCTCGGCCGCCGAGGCGGGCACGCTCGACATGGTGAAGGGTGTGCGGTTCGCCGGGGCCCTGCGCTTCGACGGCGAGTACGCCGAGCTGACCGGCATCTCCCGCGGCGGGGCCGTGCAGGCGGCCGCCGGCGCCGAGGGCGCGCGGCTGTCGCGGCTGCCGGCCACGACCGTGGGCGCCCTGTCGGTGTCGGGCCTGGGCGGGCTGCTGGCCGACCAGTGGCCGCAGATCACCGCGGCGGCCGACGGCACGATGGGCGGCCGGTCGTTCTCCGACTTCGTCGACCTGGCGCGGCAGTCCTACGGCCTGTCCCTGCCCGAGGACCTGGTGACCCTGCTGGGCGGCAACATCACGCTGGCGGTGGACGAGCGGGGCCTCGACGGCGCCGTGCCGAACGCCGGCGCCGTCCTCAGCACCGACCCCGCGAAGGCGCAGGAGATCGTCACCAAGATCGAGAAGTTCGTCGCGGACTCCGGGGCGGGCGCCCCGCAGCTCACCAAGGTGGCGGCCGACGGGCGGCTGATCATCGCCGCCTCACAGCAGTACGCGGACGAACTGGCCGCCGACGGCACCCTCGGCGGCAGCGAGACCTTCACCACCGCGATCCCGGACGCGGACTCCGCGACGGCCGCGCTGTACGTCGACCTCGACAAGATCGAGAAGTACTACCTGAACGGCCTGCGGGGTGAGGAGCGGGCGAACGCCCAGGCGCTGCGCGCGATCGGCCTGAGCGCCAGGCGCTCCGGCGATGTCACGTCATTCAGCCTGCGCGTGCTGTTCAACTGAACAAGCCTGGACGGCTCAACCGAGCAAGCCTGGACGGCACAGGCGGGACGAACCGGCAGAACGGGATGGACATGCGGGCCTCCTCTCCACGGAGAGGAGGCCCGCATCCGTACGCCTAGGCGCGCGCCGAACGACCGTTCGCGAGGGCCGGGCGCCGTACGGCGGCGCCGTGACCACGACCCGCCGACCTGGAGCCGACCACCTGCGGCGCCCCACTGGATGGAGAGCCACACCCCCGGCGGATGCCGGATCAGGCCCAGAGCTGGCCTTCGAGGCGTTCTTCCGCCTCGTCGACCGTGCCCTCGTAGGCCCCGGTGGAAAGGTACTTCCAGCCGCCGTCGGCCACGATGAACGCGATGTCGGCATGCTGCCCGGCCTTGACCGCCTTGGCGGCCATGCCGAGCGCCGCGTGCAGGGCGCAACCGGTGGAGATGCCGGCGAAGATGCCCTCGGCGCCCAGCAGTTCGCGCGTGCGTCGCAGCGCGTCCGCCGACGTCACCGAGAAGCGCGTGGTGAGCACGTCGGCGTCGTAGATCTCGGGGATGAACCCCTCGTCCACGTTGCGCAGGCCGTACACCAGCTCGCCGTAACGCGGCTCGGCGGCCACGATCTGCACGTCGGGCACGTGCTCGCGCAGGTAGCGCCCGATGCCCATGAGGGTGCCCGTGGTGCCGAGGCCGGCGACGAAGTGGGTGATCGAGGGAAGGTCCCGCAGGATCTCGGGGCCCGTCGACTCGTAGTGGGATCGCCAGTTCGCCGGGTTGCCGTACTGGTAGAGCATGACCCAGGACGGGTTCTCGGCGGCGAGCCGCTTGGCCACCCGCACGGCCTCGTTGGAGCCGCCGGCCGCCGGCGACGAGATGATCTGGGCGCCCCACATGCGCAGGAGCTGGCGGCGCTCCTCGGAGGTGTTCTCGGGCATCACGCAGATCAGCTTGTAGCCCTTGAGCCTGGCCGACATCGCCAGCGAGATGCCGGTGTTGCCGGAGGTGGGCTCGAGGATCGTGCAGCCGGGGGTGAGCAGGCCCTCTTTCTCGGCCTGCTCGATCATCCACAGCGCCGGGCGGTCCTTGACCGAGCCGGTCGGGTTGCGGTCCTCCAGCTTGGCCCAGACGCGGACGTCCTCGGACGGGGACAGGCGCGGCAGGCCCACCAGAGGGGTGTTCCCCACCGAATCGATCAGCGAGTCGAAGCGCATGACTAGCGCATGCCCCCGGCGACCGCGGGCAGCACGGTCACGGTGTCGCCGTCGGCGACGGGGGTGTCCAGGCCGCCGAGGAAGCGGACGTCCTCGTCGTTGAGGTAGACGTTGACGAACCGGCGCAGGCCGGCGTCGTCGACGATGCGCTCTTTGAGGCCCGGGTGGCGGGACTCAAGATCGCCGAGCAGGTCGGACAGGGTCGTACCCGCGGCGCTCACCGACTTGGCTCCGTCGGTGTAGGTGCGGAGGATGGTCGGGATGCGGACCTCGATGGCCATCGCGTTGTCTCCTTGGTCAGTGGTCGTCACGTGGCGCCCAACGTCCGAACACGTGGGGCGGGGCGGGGATTCCTGTGGTCAGGAACAGTCGTAGACGACGGTGAAGGGAGTGTGCGCGAAAAGGTGGTTCTGCACAGGCGACGAGTGCCCAGGGCGCACACGGGCGCACTGTGATACCGGGTCGATCGTCACCATGCGTCCAACTCTACAGCTTCCGCGGCGGGCGTCACGAGGGGAGGATCTCGACCTGCTCCTCGGTCACGACCCCGTCCAGCACCCGGAACGAGCGGAACTGCACGTCGTCCGCGTCGGCCGTGGAGACCAGCACATAGTGGGCGTTCGGCTCTGAGGCGTAGCTGATGTCCGTGCGCGACGGATAGGCCTCGGTCGAGGTGTGGGAGTGGTAGACGACCACCGGCTCCTCGTCCCTGTCGTCCATCTCGCGCCACACCCGGAACTGCTCCATCGAGTCGAACCGGTAGAACGTCGGCGACCGCTCGGCGTTCTCCATGGGGATGAAGCGCTCAGGCCGGTCGGAGCCCGCGGGACCGGCGATCACCCCGCAAGCCTCGTCCGGGTGATCGGCCCAGGCGTGGGCGATGATCTTGTCGACCAGTTCCCGTGAGATCGTCAGCATGCCTGGAAGTTACCAAAGGGCGCGGACCAGCGTGTCCTGGAGGTAGGTGAGCCAGTCGTAGGTCACGTAGGCGGGGTAGCGCGGGTCGTCCTCGGCCATCTCGGCCAGTTCGTCGTGCACTTCCTCCGTGACCTCGAGGCGCACCCCGAGCGCGAGCCGCACGTCGTTGAGCGCGCGCAGCCACGCCTGCGCCTGCTCGGCGGTCAGGTGGACCTTGCCCTGCCCGGCGGTCTCCAGCAGGGTCTCGGCGTCGGCCCGCTTGCCCTCGCGCAAGGTGGCCTCGGTGTAGCGGCGGAAGTCGGCCGCCGCCTCGTCGTCGTCGGCGTACGCCGAGGGGAACAGCCTGGCCAGCACCGGGTCGGAGGGGACCTCCGCCGCGCCGATGCCGAGCGCGCGCTCGAGCGGGTCGTCCCCGGTCGCCCCGGGCTCCACCAGCCCGAGCACCTGCGACACCAGCGAGCGCAGGATCGAGGCCTCTCCCGCGTCGAGCTGGATCGTGACCCCGCCGCCGCGCGTGGCGCTGAAACCGGTGCTCACGCCGAATCTCTCTGGACGGTGGCCCACAAGCCGTAGGAGTGCAGGATCTGCACGTCGCGTTCCATCTCCTCACGGGTGCCACTGGCGACGACGGCCCTGCCCTTGTGGTGCACGTCGAGCATCAGCTTCTCGGCCTTGGCCTTTGGGTAACCGAAGACCGTTTGCAGGACATAAGTCACATAGGACATGAGGTTGACCGGGTCATTCCACACGATCGTCAGCCACGGGAGATCAGGGCGGACGTCCGTCGACGGACGCTCGACCTCGGCTGGAGCGGTACTACCCACGTTCCCATCCTGCCCTACCCCGGTCGTAGTCTTCGACTTGTGAAGATGGCCATGAGCAGCGCGTTGCTCACCGATCACTATGAGCTGACGATGCTCCAGGCGGCATTGGACAGCGGGGCAGCGCATCACCGAGCAGTGTTCGAGGTCTTCGCACGCCACCTGCCCCACGGCCGCCGGTACGGCGTGGTCGCGGGCACGGGGCGGGTGCTGGACGCCCTCGCGGAGTTCCGCTTCGGCGACGCCGAGCTGGCGTTCCTGCGCGAGCACCGCGTGGTGAACCGGCGGACGCTGGACTTCCTCGCCTCCTACCGGTTCTCCGGCGACGTGCACGGCTACCGCGAGGGCGAGTGCTACTTCCCCGGCTCGCCGATCATGGTGGTGGACGGCACGTTCGCCGAGGCGGTCCTGCTGGAGACGGTGATCCTTTCGATACTCAACCACGACTCGGCCGTCGCCTCGGCGGCGTCCCGCATGGTGCACGCGGCCGGCACGCGCCCGATCATCGAGATGGGCTCGCGCCGCACGCACGAGCTCGCGGCGGTCGCCGCCGCGCGGGCGGCCTACGTCGCGGGCTTCTCCTCCACCTCCAACCTGATGGCCGGCAGCATGTACGGCGTGCCGACGGCCGGCACCAGCGCGCACGCCTTCACCCTGCTGCACGGCAGCGAGTACGACGCCTTCCAGGCCCAGATCGACTCCCTCGGGCACGGCACCACGCTGCTCGTCGACACCTACGACGTCGCCAAGGCCGTGCGCACGGCGGTGGAGCTCGCCGGGCCCGAACTCGGCGCGGTGCGCATCGACTCCGGCGACCTCGCGGTGGCCGCCTCCGAGGTGCGCCGGCTGCTCGACGGGCTCGGCGCCACCAAGACCCGCATCGTCGTCACCAGCGACCTGGACGAGTACGCCATCGCCGCGCTCGCCGCCGCCCCCGTCGACGGGTACGGCGTCGGCACCTCGGTCGTCACCGGGTCGGGCGCCCCCACCGCGGCCATGGTCTACAAGCTCGTCGCCCGGCAGGACGGCGAAGGCGTCCTGCGGCCGGTGGCCAAGAAGTCGGTCGGCAAGCCGAGCAGGGGCGGCAGGAAGGACGCCTTCCGCGCGGTGGAGGACGGCGTGGCGGCCGCCGAGCTGGTCACCACCACGCCAGGCGGCCCTGCCCGGCCGGGCGCGCGGCCGCTGCTGCACGCGCTGGTGCGCGGCGGCGAGATCGTCGGACGCGAGCCGCTCGCCGCCGCCCGCGACCGTCACCGCGCCTCCGTCGCCGAACTGCCCGTCCCGGCCCACCAGCTCTCCCAGGGCGACCCCGTCATCCCGACCCTCTTCTCCTGACTCCATCCCCGCCCCGCGCGAACCGCACTCCACCCCCGCGCGGCCCGCGCCCCATCCGCCCCCCTGAGTGATCGTCACCGGTGTCCGCTCGGTGACGATCGGCCTCAGCGCAGCAAAGGAGACCGGCCATGAAGACCGCGCTCGTCATCGTCGATGTGCAGAACGACTTCTGCGAGGGCGGCAGCCTCGCGGTGGGCGGCGGCGCCGAGGTCGCCGCGGCCGTCGGACCGCACGCCGCCGCGGGCGGCTACGACCACATCGTGGCGACCCGCGACTTCCACGTGGACCCGGGCGACCACTTCGCCGACCACCCCGACTACGTGCGCACCTGGCCCGCCCACTGCGTGGTGGGCACCACCGGCGCCGACTTCCACCCGGCGCTCGACACCTCCGCCGTGGAGGAGGTGTTCAGCAAGGGCCGGAACAGCGCGGCCTACAGCGGGTTCGAGGGAGCGAGCGGCGAGGGCACGGGCCTGGCCGAGTGGCTGGCCGCGCGCGGCGTCGAGCGGGTGGACGTGGTCGGCATCGCCACCGATCACTGCGTGCGCGCCACGGCGCTCGACGCCGCCGCGAACGGCTTCGCGGTGCGCGTGCCGCTCGGGCTGACCGCCGGCGTGGCCCCCGCCACCACCGAGGCCGCCCTGGCCGAGCTCGCCTCCGCCGGCGTCGAGCTCACCGGCGCCCCCATCTTGCGGGCACCCTGACGCCCCGGTGGTACGGGCCGACGAGATCCCGGTCCGTGGCGCTCACCGGCGCCCCCGTCATGAAGGCCCCTGACGCCCGCACCACCCGCCGCCGGCCGCGCCCGCCTTGCGGGCCGGAGGCGGCCGGCGTCTCGCGGGGTCAGCGGGAGCGCTGGGTGGCCCACTTGCGGATGGTGTCGATGCGCGAGCGGATCTGATCGGCGGACGCCTGGGCGATGGCGGGGCCGCCGCAGGCCCGGCGCAGCTCGGCGTGGATGACGCCGTGCGGCTGGCCCGTGCGGTGGTTCCACGCGCCCACCAGGCCGTTCAGCTCTTTGCGCAGGGCCGCCATCTCTTCGTGCGGGGCGAGCGCCACCGGAGCCGGGGGCTCGGTGGCCTTGCGCCGCCGCGCCGCCTGCTGATCGGCCTGGTGCTTGCGCAGCAGCACCGCCACCTGGTCGGGTTCGAGCAGCCCCGGCAGGCCCAGGAAGTCCTCCTCCTCGGCGGAGCCCGTCTCGGCGGGCGTGCCGAACTCGCCGCCGTCGAACAGCACCCGGTCGAACGTCGCCGAGGCCTCGACGGTCTCGAACGGCAGCTCGTCGCCGACGACGTCCGGAGAGTCCTTCCGCTGGCGGGCCTCATCGACGAGGAAGTCGTCCAGCCCCTCCTCAGGGAGCTTGCGGTCGAGGACGTGGTCGCGCTCGGCCTCCATCTCGCCCGCCAGGCCCATGAGGGTGGGCACCGAGGGCAGGAACACCGAGGCGGTCTCTCCGCGCCTGCGCGCGCGGACGAAGCGCCCCACCGCCTGGGCGAAGAACAGCGGCGTCGAGACGCTGGTGGCGTACACGCCGACGGCGAGGCGCGGGATGTCGACGCCCTCGGAGACCATGCGGACGGCGACCAGCCAGCGCCCTTCGGAGGCGCTGAACTGCTTGATCTTGTCTGAGGCGCCGGGGTCGTCCGACAGCACGACCGTGGCGCCCTCGCCGGTGATCGCGCGCAGGTGGCGGGAGTAGGCGCGGGCCGTCTCGTGGTCGGTGGCGATCACCATCGCGCCGGCGTCGGGCACGTGCCGGCGCACCTCGGTGAGCCGCTTGTCGGCGGCCAGCAGGACCTGGCGGATCCAGTCGCCCTTCGGGTCGAGCGCGGCCCGCCACGCCTGACCGAGCTGGTCCTTGGTGAGCGGCGTGCCGAGCGTGGCGGTGATCTCGTCGCCCGCGCGGGTGCGCCAGCGCATCTCGCCGGCGTACGCCAGGAAGATCACTGGACGGACGACGCCGTCGGCGAGCGCGGGACCGTAGCCGTAGGAGTAGTCGGAGACGCTGCGCCGCACGCCTTCGCCGTCCTCGGCGTAGGTGACGAACGGGATGGGGTTGGTGTCGGAACGGAACGGGGTGCCGGTGAGGGCGAGCCGCCGCGCGGCCGGCTCGAACGCCTCGCGCACGCCGTCGCCCCAGGATTTGGCGTCACCGGCGTGGTGGATCTCATCGAAGATCACCAAGGTCTTGCGGGCCTCGGTGCGCGCCCGGTGGAGCGCGGGGTGCATCGACACCTGGGCGTAGGTCACCGCGACACCGGTGTAGTCGCGCGAGGTGGCGCCCTGGCTGTTCTTGAACTCGGGGTCGATCGCGATGCCGACGCGGCCCGCCGCGTCGGCCCACTGGCGCTTGAGGTGCTCGGTGGGGCAGACGATGGTCACCGCCCGCACGACGCCGCGGCTCAGCAGCTCGCTGGCGATGCGCAGCGCGTACGTCGTCTTGCCCGCGCCGGGGGTCGCGACGGTCAGGAAGTCGCGCGGCTCGCGCCGGAAGTAGAGATCGAACGCCTCGTGCTGCCAGGCGCGCAACTTGGGCGCGGTGCCCCACGCGGCCCTGTCGGGATAGGAAGGTGACAGATGGGACGCGGCGAACGAGCTCACGCGGACCTCCTTGTCAGAGGGCCTTCGCGGACCTCGTCTCCGTGGCCAACACTGATGATCTTGTCGTCGCGCTCGTTTCGCTCCCTCACAGTGAAGCCACGATAGCGGGGGACACCGACAAGACGTGCCGACCCTCGAGGATGTCCGCCATCACACCGCCGCCGTGCCTCCGCCCGCCGCGCGGCCCGTTCACCAGGTGACGCCGCGGAAGACGGCGTCGATCTCGGCGCGGCGCCGTGGGGTGTCGGGCTGGGCGAGAGCGAGCAGGACGACGCTCTCTCCGTCCTTGGTGAGAAGCATCACACGCAGGTAGGCCGGCTGGTTCACCACGTCGCTGTAGGTCGCGCGGAGGGCGCGGGAATGGCCGGTCGACCCGTTCACCGTGACCGGGCGGTCGTCGACCACCTCGACGGTGTCGCCGTGCAGCAGCAGCCGCCCGTACAGGTCGGCGAGGTCGAGCGTCGCGGCCCTCGGCGCCGAGGCGGAGACCGGACCCGCGGGCCGGGCCATGACGAGCGCGGAGCCGTCCGCGGTGGCGACGGAGGTGAACCCGGTGACCGGCGGGACCGTTCCGGCCGCCCATCCCGGCGGCACCGTGTAACCGACCCCGGCGACGCCGTCCTCCACCGCGACGGGACCGGGACCGGCGTTCAGGCGGCTCGCGACGAAGGCGGCCACCCCGGCCACCAGCGCCGTGCCCGCGGCCAGCACCACGGCGAACAGGGCCGCCCGCCTGACCCAGGAGGGCACCCTGACCCGCGAGGGGGCGGCCGGAGCGCCGTACAGCCGCGCCGACGGTGGCAGCCCTTCCTTCTCGGGCGGAGGCCACACGGGCTCACCGTACGGCCGCCGCCCGGTGCGGTGCTCGTCCACGCCACCTCCTCCGTGACCGAGTATCCGCACCGGAACGGCCTCCGCGTCAACGGAATGGCGATGAATAGTCCGCAGGAGGCCGCAGGTTCAGGTGGCGGGAGTGCGGTAGGCGGTCCACATGTCGCGCATGCGGGCGGCCTGACCGGCGGTGAACTCCGACATGCAGCGGTCGTGGCCGTAGTCCATGAAGTTGTGCACGGGGTCGTCGCCGAGATCGGGGCAGGTGTCCTTGCGGTCCGGGCAGCCTTGCGTGGCGGACGCCTCCGGCGGGGTGTCGTCGACCGAGTCGCCCGGCGCGCCGCAGCCGTTCTCGAAGGTGTGCAGCAGCCCGAGCCAGTGACCGATCTCGTGCACGGCGGTGTACCCCTTGCCGAAATCGCGCAGGGCCCCTCCGGGCAGGCTGCGCCAGTCGACCACGACGCCGTCGAGGCTCGGGTGGTTCTGGTACCAGTGCGGGTAGGTGGCGTAGCCCAGCACCAGCTCGCCGAACTGCGCGACGTAGAGGTTCAGCGTCTCGGCTCCGCCCTTGCGCAGCCGCTGCTTCATCGCCGCCTCGTTGGCCAGCGGCTGGTGGAACCACAGCTTGTTGTCGGTGCGCGTGACGCCGCGAAGGACGAACCGGACTCCGGTGTCGGCGCCCTTCGGCCGCCCGCCGTAGGCGGCGTTCAGCGTCTCGACCTGGGCGGCGACCGCGGCCTCCGGAGCGCCCGACTGGCCGTCGGTGATCACATGGACCCACAGGGGCACGGTGACCGTGCCGGCGCGGGGCCCGGGGCCCGAAGCGACCAGCCGGCGCCGCATCTCCGACAGCATGCGCGCGGCGTCGCGGCGGCTCGGCGTGTACGGCTCGGGGCCGCGGGTCTGCGTGCGCAGCGGCCCGGCGTGCCCGCACGGACCCGCGGACGCGGCACGGGCGGGCACACCGGGCACACCGGCGATCGTGAACAGGCACGCCAGAGAGACGGCCATCGTCCGCCGCACCATGCACTCCCCCGGTTGTGTCAGGTCAGAGTGCTGACGCTAGCCGCCGCGGCGTCGAACGGCCGGGAGCAACACACGGTCGCCCGCCGTGACCTCGCAGGTCACGGGCTCGCACCACACCTTGCCCAGCACGGGCGCGGACGGTGCGGCCCGCGGCGGCGTCACTCGCCGGACGCGCCCTTCGGCAGACCCTCGTAGATCTCCTTGCACTCGGGGCACACCGGGTATTTCTTCGGATCCCGGCTGGGGACCCACACCTTGCCGCAAAGCGCGCGGATCGGGGTGCCCGTCACCAGGCTCTCGGTGATCTTGTTCTTGTCCGCGTAATGCGAGAAGCGCTCGTGGTCCCCCTCGTCGCCGTGCGAGAGGTTCGGCCGTACTTCGCTCTCGGGAAGGATCTTCGTGCTCACGACATCCGAGTCTACGTGCGCCCGGGGGCGGTCCGGCGGGCGAACCCGGCCCCGGGCGGCACATCCGGTCGTCGCGGCGCCGCCGCCATCGTGTCAGCCCACGTGGACGGCGGCGTCGTAGGTCTTGCGGCCTGCCCGGACGAACAGGGCGAGGATCGCGGCCAGGACGGCGACCGCGACGCTGACGGTGAAGCCGAAGTGCATGCCTTCCAGGAACGACGAGTGCGCGGCCTGCGTCAGCGCGTCGGCGATCGGCTTGGGCGTGCCGGGCTGCACGGGCGCGACGCCGATGGCGACGAGGTTCTTCATCGCCTCGACCTGCGCGGGCGTCGCCGGGATGTGCGCGGCGGCGAGGTGCCCGGGCAGGACGTCGCCCACCCGCGCGGTGATCAGCGCGCCGAGTACCGCGGTGCCCAGCGAGCCGCCCACCTGCATGGCGGACTGCTGCATGCCTCCGGCGACGCCGCTGTGCTCCTCGGGCGAGTTGCCGACGATGACCTCGGTCGCTCCGACCATGACGGGCGACAGGCCGAACGCGAGCAACGCGAACGGGATCGCGGTGTCGAGGTAGCCGGCCGAGAGCCCCAGGCGGGACAGCAGGAACATCGAGATCGCGGTGATGAGCATGCCCACGGCGATCGGCACCTTGGGCCCGAACCTGCTCAGCGCCGCGCCTGCCAGCGGCGAGGCGACGATCATGCCGGCGCTCATCGGGAGCATGCGCATGCCCGACTCCAGCGGGGAGAGCCCGTGCACGCCCTGGAAGTAGAAGGTCAGGAAGAACATGGCGCCGAACATCGAGAAGGCCATGAGCACCATCAGGACGGTGCCGATGGAGACCGAGGCGTTGCGGAACAGGGTGAGCGGCAGCAACGGCTCGGCCGCCCTGGCCTGCCAGAAGACGAAGGCGGCGCCCAGCACGACCGCCCCGGCGAAGAACCCGATCGTCCTTGCGTCGCCCCAGCCGTACCCCGGGGCCTTGATGATGGCCCACACCAGGCAGAACATCGCACCGGACAGCAGCACCACGCCCGGAATGTCGACCTTGGACAGCGATTCCGACCTGCTCTCCTTGACGACCCACAGCCCGACCAGCAGCGCGACCACGCCGACCGGCACGTTGATGAAGAAGACCGACTGCCAGCTCACGTTCTCCACCAGCAGGCCGCCGATGATCGGGCCCGCGGCGCTGGAGACGCCGATCGCCGCGCCCCAGATGCCGATCGCCATGTTGAGCCGCTCGGCGGGGAAGGCCGCGCGCAGCAGTGCGAGGGCGGCGGGCTGCAGCAGCGCCCCGAACAGGCCCTGCAGCACCCGGAAGGCGATCAGGACGCCGATGGAGGAGGACAGGCCGATGGCGAGCGAGGTGAGGGCGAAGCCGGCGATGCCGACCAGGAAGACCCGCTTGTGGCCGAACAGGTCGCCCAGCTTGCCGGCGGTGATGAGGAAGACGGCCAGGGCGAGCAGGTAGCCGCTGGTGATCCACTGGAGGTCCGAGAGGGATGCTCCGAGATCTTTGCCGATCACCGGGTTGGCGATGGACACCACCGTGCCGTCCAGCATGACCATGATCACGCCGAGCGCGACCGCGAGCAATGTGAGCCACGGATGCCCGTGACCGCGTCGGACCGGCGTGTCCGCCGGCGCGGTCAGCGCTTGTGCCATGGAAAGATCCCCCGTTTCGAAAGACTGGTCGACCTAAGTAATTTATGGCAGACCATGACACATGACAAACGATTTTATACGACAGATCATGACTTGTGGCACAATGTGAAGTGAGGGTTTCAAGGAGGTGACCGGCATGGGTCTACGAGAGCGCAAGAAGCGCCAGACCCGCCTGGCGCTGGTCGACGCCGGCTTCAAGCTGTTCCTCGCCCGGGGGTACGAGGCCACGACCGTCGACCAGATCGCCGCCGCGGTGGAGGTCTCGCCGCGCACCTTCTTCCGCTACTTCGGCAGCAAGGAAGATCTCGCCCTCGACTTCACCGTCGAGTACGACGAGCGCATCATGACCGCGCTGGCCGCCCGCCCACAGGACGAGCCGCCGTTCACCGCCCTCGCCCACGCCTTCCGCGAGTTCATCCACGGGATGGAGAACGACGCCGCCGAGGACGCCGAGCGCTTCCTGCGGCACCGCCGCGTCATCGACGCCAACCCCGCCCTGTTCTGCACCAGTTTCGCGCGCATGGCCGACATCGAGAAGAAGCTCACCGTCGAGATCGCCAGACGCCAGGGCACCGACCCGGCCACCGACCCGCGCCCGAAACTCCTCGTCGCCTTCGTCACCTCCGCGGTCCGCGTCGGGATGGAGTGCTCGGTGGACGGCGACAGCTACCTCGACAGCCTGGTCGCCAACGTGGAGAACGCGCTGAACCTCGCCGAGGAGGCACTGCGCCCAGGGTGGGATCGGCCGGGCACGCCGTCACCGGAGGCGCTCAGTTGAGCTTGGGGTCGTCCGGGCAGGTCGCCACGAACGCCAGCTCCCCCGGCTGACGCCGCAGCACCGACCGCCACAGGTTCGTCGGCCGCGAGTCGAACGTGTCGCCCGGCTCGGCCTCCACGACGTACCACGAGCCCTCGCGGATCTCGCTCTCGAGCTGGCCCGCCGTCCAGCCGGCGTACCCGGCGAAGATGCGCATCTGCGTGATCTCACCGGCGAGGATCTCCGGAGGCGCGTCCAGGTCGACCGTGCCGAGCTTGGACACCGCCGACGAACCGGCGTGCAGCCTGCGCCAGCCCAGCGGCTCCTGACCACTCGGCACCGAGGCCAGGGCCAGCGCGCTGTCGGTCTGGACCGGGCCCCCCTCGAAGAGCACCGGGGGGCCGGACACCAAAGCGTCCCAGGAAGGGAGCACCTGCGTCACGGTGACCTCGCTCGGCCGGTTCAGCATGACGCCGAGAGTGCCGCCGTCCTCATCGTGCTCGAGGATCAACACGACGCCGCGCCGGAAGTTCGGGTCGTCCAGCAGTGGCGTCGCCACGAGCAGCCCGCCGACGTAGATCGCCTCCGCCATGCATCCATCATGACGCGTGATTTGACGAACGCGCGCCCGCCCCCGGCCACAGAGGGCCGTCACCTCGCCATATGTTACTCAACGCGTTCTTGTGGGCACTGTCGGTATGTAGGATCGATCTTCTGGAGGAACTGGCGACCGGTTCGCGGACACCGCGCGGCGAAGGCAAGGAAGGAGCCCGATGAACCGCCTCATCATGGTGGCCCTCGTAGCGGCGGGCGTGTCCGTCGGGGTCCCGGCCGCAGGGTCCTCCTACGCCGGGGTGACAGGGCGCGAGGCGCGCGTCCCCGGCGACGGGCGCGTCGAGGTGACCGTCTCCGAGGTCGAGTGCCCGGCGGGGCGAGCCGATGTCGTCATGACCGCGCCCCGCGACCGCGACATCGTCGAGTATTCCGTCCACCAAGGCCGCTCGCTCGTGCGCAACGGCGTGCTGTGGCCGGGCGTCCAGCGCAGCGTCCCCGTCTACATCGAGCCGCGCACGACCGAACGCGTCTCCGTCACCATCCAGGGGCAGAGCACCACGACCTTCCGGGTCTACTCCGGGTGCGAGGGCGACGCCTCACCGGCCGCGCGCGACTCGCAGGAGTCCTACGGCGAATACCGCGAGAGCGTCTACAGCGACAGCGAGAGCGACCACCACGCCGCCTCCGGCGGCGGGCACCGCGTGCGGCACGTCAACAGCCTGCGGGAGCACCGCTACAACCCGCTGC
Source organism: Sphaerisporangium dianthi (assembly GCF_042654065.1). Classification (NCBI taxonomy): domain Bacteria; kingdom Bacillati; phylum Actinomycetota; class Actinomycetes; order Streptosporangiales; family Streptosporangiaceae; genus Sphaerisporangium; species Sphaerisporangium dianthi. The sequence continues at coordinate 53,258 of NZ_JBHSFP010000022.1, forward strand.
TGCGCAGGCAGGGCGCCGACCGCCTGCCCTACACCGGGCCGCCCCCCGACCTGTACGGCAAGATGGCCACCGCCGCCGGCATGGTGATCTTCGGCGGCATGCTGTGGTGGATCGCCATGATCTGGCCCCGCCGCACCCCCGCGGGGCCCATGATGCGCCCCCGCCCCGCCTACGCCCCCGGCCGCCGCCCCGTCACGCCTCGGTGAAGCCGCGCGCGCGGCCGCCGGCGGACTCACGGACCGCCGCCGCCACCGCGGTGGCGACGTCAGGGTGGAAGACGCTCGGGATGATGTAGTTCGGGCCGAGCTCCTCGACCGCCACCACGTTCGCCAGCGCGTTGGCCGCCGCCAGCAGCATGGTTTGGGTGACCATGCGCGACTGCGCGTCCAGCAGGCCGCGGAAGACCCCGGGGAAGGCGAGCACGTTGTTGATCTGGTTGGGGTAGTCCGAGCGGCCGGTGGCCACGACCGCCGCGTGCTCGCGGGCGTCGTCGGGTGAGACCTCGGGCTCGGGGTTGGCCAGCGCGAACACCACGGCGCGGTCGGCCATGGCGGCGATGTCGTCGCCGTTCAGGATGCCGGGGGCCGAGACGCCGATGAAGACGTCGGCGCCCTTGACCGCACCGCGCAGGTCGCCGCTGTAGCCCTCGGCGTTGGTGTTGTCGGCGATCCACTTCAGCGACGTGTCGAGGTCGTCACGGCCGTTGTGCACGGCGCCGAGATAGTCGCAGACGACGACGTTGCGCGCACCGGCCGCGAGCAGCAGGCGCAGCACCGCGGTGCCCGCCGCCCCCGCCCCCGCCATCGCGATCTTCACCTCGGGCAGCGACTTGCCGACGACGCGCAGCGCGTTGGTGAGCGCGGCGAGCACGCAGATGGCGGTGCCGTGCTGGTCGTCGTGGAAGACCGGGATGTCCAGCAGGTCGCGCAGCCTCCGCTCGATCTCGAAGCAGCGCGGCGCGGAGATGTCCTCCAGATTGATGCCGCCGAAGCCGGGCGCGATGGCCCGGACGACCTCGACGATCGTGTCGACGTCCTGGGTGTCCAGGCAGATGGGCCAGGCGTCGATGCCCGCGAACCGCTTGAACAGGGCCGCCTTGCCCTCCATGACCGGCAGCGCCGCCGCGGGGCCGATGTTGCCCAGGCCGAGCACCGCGGACCCGTCGGTGACCACCGCGACGGTGTTGCGCTTGATGGTCAGACGGCGGGCGTCCTCAGGGTTGCGGGCGATGGCCAGCGACACCCGGGCCACCCCGGGCGTGTAGGCCATCGACAGCTCGTCACGGTTGCGCAGCGGCACCTTCGACTGCATCTCGATCTTGCCGCCGAGGTGCATGAGGAACGTGCGGTCGCTCACCTTGTGGATGACGACGCTCTCGAGGGCGTCGAGGCTGTCGACGATGGCCTGCGCGTGGTCGGTGTCCTTCGCGGCACAGGTGACGTCGATGCGCAGCTTCTCGTGACCGGCGTTGGTCACGTCCAGGGCGGTCACCACGCCGCCGGCGTTCTCTACGGCGTGAGTGAGCTGGCTGACGGCCTTGCCGCCCGCCGGCACCTCAAGACGGACGGTGATGGAGTACGACACGCTCGGCACGGTGGCCACGTCGATCCGCTCCTTTGCGGGTGTGGTGGTCGCGCTCGCTCGGGTGCGTCGTCTCGCTGTCGCGCATCCCGGCTCGCTGCTTCCCTTCCGGGACATCCATCGTGCCAGACGGCACCGCCTGCTCAAGCCTCACGTATTGCTGTGCTTCTTTGCCTCGCTTCGCTCGGCGGCTCGGGGCGCCTTTGAGGCGGGCGCCCTTCGTCGTCGTTCACGAGCGCTCGTTCTGTGTTTGCTTTGCCTCGCTCCGCTCGGCGGGCTCGGGGCGCCTTTGAGGCGGCGCCCTTCGTCGTCGTTCACGAGCGCTCGTTCCTCGCACTCGCTCTCTCCTCCTCAGGACACCGCCGCGCCCCGAGCCATCCTCCTGCTCCTCAGGACACCGCCGCGCCCCGAGCGGCGTTGGCTTGGCCTCGCTCCGCTCGGCGGGCTCAGGGCGCCCTTGAGGCGGGGGCAGCGGTGGGGGGAGTGACGGGTGGGTCAGAAGAGGGCGCTGGCGAGGTTGCGGCGGGCCTTGGCTACGGAGGGGTCGCCGGCGGGGAGGGCGTCGAACAGGCTGAGCAGGTGGCGGCGGACGCGGTCGCGGTCGTCTCCGGAGGTGCGGCGCACGGCCTGGACGAGCCGCTCGAACGCCTCGTCCACCCTGCCGCCGAGCATCTCGATGTCGGCCGCCTGGGTCTGGAGGTCGGCGTCGGCCGGGCTCTCGGCGGCCCGGCGCAGGACCGCGCCGGCGTCGAGGTCCTGCGTGCGGCGGACCAGGCCCACCCCCGCGAGGCCGATCTTGGCGTCGGGGTCGGCCGGGGAGCGGGCGAGCAGCCGCTCGTAGGCCGCCGCCGCGGCGTCGAGATCACCCTCTTCGATGGCGTTCTCGGCCGCGAGCAGGTCGGGGTCGGCCTGCGGCTGGGGCGCCGCCGCCTCCTCCGGCTCGTCCTGCGGACCCTCCGGCGCGGGCGGGAGGTACTGGGCGAGCGCCTGCATGAGCTGGTCGAGCCACTGACGCACCTGCGCCTCGGGCAGCGCGCCCTGGAACCCGGTCACCGCCTGGCCCTGGAAGACGGCCAGCACGGTCGGGATGCTCTGCACCTGCAGCGCGCCGCTGATCTGAGGGCTCGCGTCGACGTCGACCTTGGCGAGCACCCACCGGCCGGCGGCCTCGGCCGCCAGCTTCTCAAGGATGGGGCTGAGCTGCTTGCACGGCTCGCACCAGGTGGCCCACAGGTCGAGGATGACCGGGACGCGCATGGAGCGCTCGATCACCTCGGTGGCGAAGGTCTCGTCGGTGACGTCGATGACCGTGCCGGCCGCGGGCGCCGCGGGGGCGCCTCCCGCGGCGGCCTGCTGCGCCGCCGCCTCGCGACGGGCCTGGGCTTCGAGCGCCTGCTTGCGCGCGCCGAGATCCACGGCCCCCTGCAAGGATGCCGGTCGAGTGAAGTCCGCTGGGCTCATACGTCCAATCCTGCCGCATCCGGGGCGTGCTCATGGTCGCCGGGCATGCTCCGTCAACGCGCGACTCCCTTATGTCACGCCTTCATCGCAAATTCCCACGGATCTGTCATATAGCGCGGATATCACGAACGATGGCTCTCGGCATGAAGTCAGCTCACTTGGAGGTGGGTGTGAGACGCGTCATCGTCGTTTCCGCCGCAGCCGCCGTGATCGCCGCGACTGTGGCGCTCCCGGCTCAGGCCGTCCGCACGACGGCCGAACCCGCGACGGCGACCCAGTACGTCGTCCTGTACAAGGAAGGCGTCGCACCGGCGGCGGCCCAGACGGCCATCGAGGCCGCGGGCGGCAGCGTGGTCAAGGTGAACGCGGCCGTCGGAGTGGCCACCGTCACGACCACCAACGCCGATTTCATCTCCGCGGTGAAGGGATCCGCCGCCATCGAGGGCGTGGCCCGCGACCGGGTGATCGGCAGCGTCCCCAAGAGCACGGCGAGGACGGCCCGGACCGGAGGGGTGGCCAAGGACACCAAGGCCGTCGAGAGGGAGGGCCGTGAGCGCGGCGGCGTCCACCGCGGCCGCACGGTGAAGGCCGAGCCGCTCTCGGACCTTCAGTGGGACATGAAGCAGATCCACGCCGCGGAAGCGCACAAATACGAGCAGGGCGACCCCAAGGTCCTGGTCGGCGTGCTGGACACCGGGATCGACGGCTCCCACCCCGACATCGCCCCGAACTTCAACAAGGCCCTCAGCCGCAACTTCACCGTCGACGTCCCCTTCGACGCCAACGGCGAGCCGATCGACGGTCCTTGCGAGGAGGAGCCCGACCAGTCCTGCAACGACCCCAGCGACGTGGACGAGGACGGGCACGGCACGCACGTGGCCTCGTCGATCGCCTCGCCGATCAACAAGCTCGGCATCGCGGGCGTGGCTCCCAAGGTGACGCTGGTGAACCTGCGCGCCGGCCAGGACTCCGGCTACTTCTTCCTTCAGCCGAGCGTGGACGCGCTGACCTACGCGGGCGACATCGGCGTCGACGTGGTCAACATGAGCTACTACATCGACCCGTGGCTGTTCAACTGCGTCGACAATCCGGCCGACTCCGCCGAGGACCGGCTCGAGCAGGCGACGATCATCAAGGCCACCCAGCGGGCGCTGAACTACGCCCACCGCCACGGTGTCACGCTCATCTCCGCCGCCGGCAACGGGGCGACCGACTACACCAAGGTGGTCACCGACGCGAGCAGCCCCGACTTCGCCGACGTGCCCGGTGAGGCGCCCCGCACCCGGACCATCCCGCCGAGCTGCGTCTCGATGCCGAGCGAGGGCCAGCACGTGATCTCGGTGTCCTCCACCGGCATCAGCAAGCGCAAGGCGTACTACTCCGACTACGGCGATGGGTACGTCGACGTGGCCTCCCCCGGCGGCGACGTCTACGACACCCCGGACAACACCCGCGACATCACCAAGGCGACGCTGTCGGCCTATCCCAAGTCGCTCGCCATCGCCAACGGCGAGATCGACGCCGACGGCAACCCGACCGTGAACTACGTCGTCAAGGACTGCTCGGGCGCCACCTGCGCGTACTACCAGTACCTGCAGGGCACCTCGATGGCCTCGCCCCGCGCGGTCGGCGTCGCGGCGCTGATCGTCAGCAAGTACGGCCACCGGGACTGGGGCGGGGGCAAGACGCTCGCGCCCGACCTGGTCGAGCAGATCCTGAAGGGCACCGCCACCAGGACGGCCTGCCCGAACCCGCCCGCCTACACCTACACCCGCCACCTGCCGAACGGCACCACCGCCACGGCCACCCACGTGTGCGAGGGCACCACGGCGTCCAACGGCTTCTACGGCAAGGGCATCGTCGACGCCCTGCGCGCCGTCGGCCGATAGATCACGGCGTCACGCTCGACCCGGCGTCAGCCGGCCTCAAGGGGTCCGTCCTTCGGGACGGGCCCCTTCGGGTTCTCGCCCTGCCGCCCGCCGCGCCGCACCGGCCGCCCGTTGGACCGCCCCGGCACCAGCTCGCCCTCGTCGAGAGAGGCGAAGTCGCCGGCGGCCACCCGCATGGTGCGCAGCAGGCCGAAGATCTCGCCCAGATCGTCCTCGCCGTACATCGTCATGCAGAAGTCGGCGCCCATCAGGTCGGCGGTCGCCCGCTCGACCGCTTCGCGCCCCTTGGCGGTGATCTCGGCGAGCACGCCGCGCCCGTCCTTGGGATTGCGCATGCGCCGGACCAGCCCCGCCCGCTCGAGGCGGTCGATGGTGTTGGTCACGCTCGTCGGGTGGACCATGAGCCGCTCGCCGATGCGCGAGAGCGACAGCGCCCCGGTTCTGCTGAAGGTCAGCAGCACGAGCGCCTCATAGCGCGCGAACGTCAAGTCATGCGGCCTGAGCAGCGTGTCCAGTTGCCCGATGAGGATCTGGTGCGCTCTCATGATCGATGTGACGGCGGCCATGGCGGAGGACGGCCCGAAACGGGCGCGCCAGGTCTCAGCGGCGCGCTCGATGGGGTCGAAGGGCAGGTTAAGCGGCTTCGGTACACCGATGGACACAACGCTACGCTAGCGCCTGCCGCCGACACTGACGCAGGGTCACTGAGTTCCATGGGTTACCCAAGAACCGGGACGCCAAACATCACGCTCCGTTATGGTGTGCATGTCAAGAGGTGAGGCGCGGCAAAGTCCGACCCAAAGCACGGGGAAAGCCGCGCCGTACGACGCGAGGCGCGGTCATGCGATCCACGCGGGTGTACGGCGTGGCGTGCGAGGTCGGGCGCCGGGTGCCAAGGGGGCCGGCACCGGCGCAGAGACGCGCCGCTCATCCAGGCACGGGGGTTTCCAAATGAAGAGCATGTGTGCGATCGCACGGGTGGCGTGGCCGGTTCTCCGGCGCACGCGGAGCCGTGCTTGAGCAAAGGGGCGTTTCGCGCGAAGAGCTGAAGCACAGCGCGCTGGTGGCGATAGGCATGCTGCTGGCGCTCGGCCTGCTCGCCGCGTGGAGCGTCCTGGTTCCAGGCATTTCCGCATGGGAGAACATCGTCGTCGCGGTCATCGGCTCGCTCCGGCTGACCGGGCCGGTCGCCGCCGCGTTCGCGGCGTGGGTGGCCGTGCGCAAGCGCCGTGCCGCCCGTGACCGGCCGCCGGGCGCCTGGCGGGTGCTGAGGGCCCCGCTCGCGGTCCTGGTGGTCGTCGTCGGCGCGTTCGGCGCCACCGTCACCATGCTCGCGATGAAGGCCGTCCTGACCGAGCAGGCGGGCCGCCTGTCGCCCACCGGCCTCGCCATGGGCGCCGCCGGCCTGTCCCTGTACGCGGTGATCGGCTGGATCGCGGGCTGGGCCGCGCCCTGGATGATCACACCGTTCGCGGCGGGCGTCGGCAGCTACGGGCTGTTCGCCTCGCTGGCCGCGGGCCCCGGCTGGACCGTCAAGCTCGCGCCCGCCACATCCGAGCCGTACGACCCGTTCGAGGGGCTGAGCCGGGCGGCGTTCGCCAACCAGTCGCTGTGGCTGCTCGGCCTGACCGCCGCGCTGCTGCTCACCTGGGCGGCCATCGTGACCCGGCGCGCGCTCGCCCTGGCCTCGGCGCTGCTGGCGGTGCTCGCGGCCGGCACGGGCATGGCGCGCGTCCTCGGCGAGACGCGAGCCGTCGCCGTCACCGAGCCGATGGTCTACAGCTGTCAGGAGTGGCCGATCACGGTGTGCGTCCACCCCGGCATGGGCGGCGGCCTCACCGAGCTGGGCGCCGCCTTCACCACGATCGCCGCCCGCCTCACCGGCACGCCCGCCGCCTTCTCCCGCGTCGAGCAGCGGCCGCGCGAGGACGTCCGCCCGGCCGCCCCCGGCGCGGTGACCATCCGCGTCGACGACCTCACCCCCGGGTACGCCACCAGGGCCGCGGCGGAGTTCGTCGAGCGCCTGGCCCCGCCGTGCGGCGAGGCCCGCGCCGACGGCTACCGTGCCGTCGTGACCGCCTGGCTGCGCGGCGAGCCGCTGCCGATCGGCCCGCTGGCGGGTCACCAGGCCGCCGCCGCGTGGTTCTCGGCGCTGGCCGAGAGCCAGCGCCGCGACTGGCTGCGCATGTTCTACACCGACTTCGCCACCTGCCGGCTGAGAGGGTCGCACTTCGGCGGAGGCGGGGCGGCCGTTCCCGGCGGCGCGACGACCGTTCCGGGCGGGGCCGCCGCCCCCGCCGGAGGCGCGGCCGGGCGGCCGTCGGCGCGGCCGATGTCCCGCGAGGCGGGCCGTGCCGCTCCGGCGCCGTCCGGGCCGGCCGCCGTCACCCGTTATCCGGCCGGGTCTCCCGTTCCCGGTTCGCCGTACCCGACCATGCCCCGCCCCTCCGACACCGGTCAGGCGCCGGTGACCTCCAGGAGGTGAGAAACCTCGCATCCCGGGAAGGAGAACCGCCGTGAACCGCCAGACGTCGACCCCCCAGACGCCGGCGGCCGCGGAACCGGCGGCACGCCGGTCCCGCCGCGGCTGGCGCTACCTGGCGGGCGTTCTCACCGTGCTCGTGCTCCTCGTCGTGGGAGCCAAGCTGACCTGGTCGTACCTCAACCCGTTCCAGGAGAACACCATCGACCGCAGCCAGCCGGTGCTGCTGCAGTCGATCCAGAACATGAGCCGGTTCCAGGCCGCCACGGGCAACTTCCAGGTCATCGTCGACCTGGAGAAGGACGCGCCCTTCCTGCCGGACGCCGTCAAGGGCTCGCGCACGCTGTTCGTGGGAGCCGGCGGGGTGGACGCCTACGTCGACTTCTCGCGCATGCCGAAGGACGCGATCACCGTCTCCGCCGATCGCACCGAGGTCACCGTGCGCATCCCCCGTGCGGAGCTCGAGAAGCCGAACCTCGACAACAAGCGGTCCTACGTCTTCGCCCAGCAGCGCGGGCTCCTCGACCGGGTGCAAGAGATGCTCTCGTCGTCCCCGCAGAACCAGCAGGAGCTGTACGTCCTGGCCGAGAAGAAGATCGCGGAAGCCGCCCAGAGCAGCGACCTGCGCAACCGCGCCGATCAGAACACCAAGCTCATGCTGGAGGGCATGCTGAAGTCGCTCGGCTTCACCAAGGTCACCGTCAAGTACACCGACGAGCCCTGAGCCGCCAGCCCCGCGCGCGTGCCGGCGCGAGGGTGCGCCGCCGAAGTCGTCGCCGGCGCCCGGAGGTCGTGAGAGTCAGTCCTCCTCGTCGTCCAGCAGGCCGGAGTCGTGGACCAGCAGCGCGATCTGGACCCGGTTGTTGAGGTCCAGTTTGGTGAGGACGCTGGAGACGTGGGTCTTGACCGTCGGGACGCCCAGGTAGAGCACGGCGCCGATCTCGGCGTTGGACCTGCCCTGGCCGACCGCGAGGGCGACCTGGCGTTCGCGTTCGTTCAGCGACGCCAGGCGCTGCCTGGCCTGGGCGCGCCGCCGGTCGTGGCCCTCGTCGGCGACCCTGGCGATCAGGCGCCGGGTCACCTCCGGCGACAGCACGGGAAGCCCGCGCGCCACCTGCCGCACGGCGGCCACGATCTCGCGGGGCGGGGTGTCCTTGAGCAGGAAGCCGGAGGCTCCGGCGCGGAGCGCCCCGAGGACGTGCTCGTCGGCGTCGAAGGTGGTCAGCACGATGACCTCCGGCGCCATGGGACGGGCGCGCAGAGCCCGGGTGGCGGCCAGTCCGTCCAGCACCGGCATGCGGATGTCCATCAGGACCACCTCGGGGGCGTGCCGGTCGACCAGGGGCATCACCTGCGCGCCGTCGCCGGCCTGGGCGACGACGGTGATGTCGGGGGCGCCGCCCAGCATCATCACCAGGCCGGCGCGCACCAGCGGGTCGTCGTCGGCGATGAGCACGCGTACCGCAAGGGGCTCCGTCGGGGTCATGCCGGCCACGGTAGCCAGGCCCACAGCCGCCAGTCGCCCTCGGGGGTGGGCCCGTGCTCCAGGCGCCCCTGGGCCAGGGAGACCCGCTCGGCGAGCCCGATCAACCCCTGGCCCGTCCCCGGCAAGAGGTCCGACGCAGAGTGCGCCGTCGGCGCGGGGGCGGGCGGAGGCGGTGCGGGGACGGGGTTGCGGACCTCCACTTCCAGACCGCGGCCGGGGGCGCCGGCCACGCGGACGCGCACCTCGGCGCCGGCCGCGTGCTTGCGCGCGTTGGTGAGGCCCTCCTGGACGATGCGGTAGGCGGCGCGGCCGGCACGGTCGGGGGCCGGGCCCGCGAGTTCCTCGGCGAGCTTCACCCCCATGCCGGCCAGGCGCGACTCGGCGACGAGGTGACGGACGTCGGCGAGGGCGAGCCGGGGCAGCTCGCCCACCGGGGCGCGCAGGACGCCGACGACCTCGCGCAGGTCCTGCAACGCCTGATGGGCGCTCTCGCGGATCACCTTGGCCGCGCCGGCGATGTCCTCGGGGGACGCGCCCGGGTGGTACTCCAGCGCACCCGCGTGCACGCTCAGCAGCGACAGCCGGTGACCGAGCACGTCGTGGATCTCGCGGGCGATCGCCTCCCGCGCCTGGTGCTGGGCCTGCAGCGCGCGCAGGTGGGCCTCGGTCTCGGCGCGGACGGCGCGGTCGCGCAGCGACAGCACCAGACGGCGCCGCTGGTGGATGAACAACCCCCAGCCCACCACCGCGCCCTGGATGCTGAACCCGAAGAGGAACAGCAGCGGGAAGGGCAGCTCGGGCTCGGGACGCAGGAAGGTGTAGACGAGCGCGGACACCAGGCTCAGCGCGAAGACGGCCCCGGAGACGCGCGGAGGCCGGTGGACGGTGACGGTGAACAGCGCCACCAGCATCGCGCCCGCCACCATCTCAGACCAGGCCGACGCGACGATCAGCACCAGCGCCAGCTCGACCGGCCACCGGCGGCGCAGCCACAGCGAGGCGCAGCCCAGCGCGCCGATGAACTGGTCGAGGTCGAACAGCCACGCGGGCGAGGGCATGGTCGCGTCGAGGCGCTCGGCCGCGGTCAGGATGCCGAAGGCGGCCGCCACCAGGAAGGCGAGGATGTCCACGACCGCGTCGCGGACCGGCCGCCGGGGAGGGGAGGCGGCGTGCGGGGAGGCGGTGACGGATCCGTTCATCTGCCGCGAGCCTACGGCGGGGCGGCCGGCCCCGCCCAGCGCGGCGGGCCGGTCGGTACGCAAGTTCGTACGGAGGCGACTTTCGTCGGAGCCGGCGGCGGGCGAGGGCTACGACGGTCGGCGGCCCGGGCCCGCATGGCCGTTACCCGCCGGGCGGGCGTCTCCATAGCGTCAGGCCATGCGCAGGAACATTCAGCTGCTCGGGCTGGTACTGGCCGCCCAGGGCATCAGCGGGGCCGTCAACCGCGTGGCCGTGCAGCCCTTCCTCGGGATCGTCCTCAACTTCTTCGACCGCGTCGTCATCCCCCGGCTGGGCTTCCTGACCGGCTACGAGCTGTACGCCAACCTGGTGCTGGCCGCGTTCGGCCTCCTGCTTCTCCTCATCGCCGCCTCCCGCCGGCGGTGAGCCGCCCCGGCACGTCGCGTGTCTTCATGCCGGTCGCGCCGTGTGGACGGCTCCCGGACGGAGGCGCCCGCCCGGCCGGGCACTCCCCCCTCGTGTGCCCGGCCGGGCCGGATCCCGGCGAACCGCGCCTGGCCCGGGTGAGCCGGCCGCCCGGCCTCGGTGAGACCGGCGGGGACGGCCGCAGGGGAGCGGCCGCACCCGTCCGGGGAGATTCCGCCGGTCAGCTCTCGAGGAAGGCCAGCAGTGCCTCGGTGACCTCGTCGGCGTGGGTCCACAGGAGGCCGTGCGGGGCGCCCTCGATCTCCACGTAGGTGGCCTGCGGGAGCAGCCGGTGGAAGGGCCGGGCCGTGACGTCGATGGGCAGGATGCGGTCGGCGGTGCCGTGCAGGATCAGCGCCGGCACGTCCACGGCGGGGATGTCGGCGCGGAAGTCGGTGAGCCAGGTCGGCACGCAGGCCGACGAGGCGTACGCCGACGCGCCGGCAGCCACGTTCCAGCTCGCCCTCAGGGCGGCCTCGCTGAGCCGGGAGCCGAGGTTCTCGTCGGTGTTGTAGAAGTCGGCGTAGAAGGCGTCGAAATAGGCGTACCGGTCGGCGGTCACGGCGGCGAGGATGCCGTCGAAGACCGACCGGTCGACGCCGGTCGGATTGTCGTCGGTCTTCAGCAGGAACGGCTCGAGCGAGGCGAGGAAGGCGGCCTTGCTCACCCGCGACGACCCGTACTTGCCCAGGTAGCGGCCGACCTCGCCGGTGCCCATGGAGAATCCGACGAGCACCACGTCGCTCAGGTCGAGTTCCCGCAGCAGGGTGTCGAGGTCGGCGGCGAAGGTGTCGTAGTCGTAGCCGGTCGTCGGCTGGCTGGACCGGCCGAAGCCGCGGCGGTCGTAGGCGATGACGCGGTAGCCGGCCTTGAGCAGCGCGGCCGTCTGCTTCTCCCAGGAGTGCCCGTCGAGCGGGTAACCGTGGATCAGCACGACCGGCTGCCCGGAGCCGTGGTCCTCGTAATAGAGCTGGATGGGGGTGGAGTTCTCGGTGCCCACGGTGACGTACGACATGGTGCTTCCTTCCAAGGGATGACGTTATCGTCCGGTGCCATCGCAGCGTACACGATTAACTCGTGCACGATTTAATCGGGAGCGCTGATTGACGTAAGCTCATGGCATGACACCAGGCACACAGGGCGCGGCAGGCTCCCCCGCGCAGGGCCCCGCCGCCGGCGCCCTTTCAGAGCTGCTGTGCTTCCACCTGTACACGGCGTCGCGCAGCCTCACGGCCGTCTACCGCCCGCTGCTCGAGCCGCTCGGCCTCACCTATCCGCAATATCTGGTGATGCTGGTGCTGTGGCGGCACGACGGCAGCACGGTCCGCGATGTCGTCGACCAGTTGCAGCTCGACTACAACACCGTCTCGCCGCTGCTCAAGCGCCTGGAGGCCCGCGGCCTGCTGAGCAGGCGGCGCAGGGCCGACGACGAGCGTACGGTCGAGCTGGTGCTCACCGGCGAGGGCCGCGCCCTGCGTGCCCGGGCGCGCCACATCCCCGGCGCCATCGGAGAGGCCGTGGGCATCGACGGCTCCGCGGTCGGCGCCCTTCAGCGCACCCTGCGCGAGGTCACGGCGTCCGCGAGCGCGTACGCCGCCGACAAGGCCTGACCGCCCGCCCGGCGAAGGTCACGAGGCGGGGACGGTGATGATCAGGGCGTCGCCCTGGCCGCCTCCGCCGCACAGGCCGGCCGCGCCCGTGCCGCCGCCCCGGCGGCGCAGCTCGTGGGCGAGGGTCAAGACGATGCGCGCGCCCGAGGCTCCGATGGGGTGGCCGAGCGCGATGCCGCCGCCGTTGACGTTGACCTTGTCCTCCGGCACGCCGAGCTCCTTGGCCGACTGGAGCACGACCGCCGCGAACGCCTCGTTGATCTCGATCAGGTCCAGGTCGTCCACGGTCAGCCCCTGCTTGCCGAGAGCGTGGCGGATGGCGTTGGCCGGCTGCGACTGCAGCGAGTTGTCCGGCCCGGCGACGTTGCCGTGGGCGCCGATCTCGGCGAGCCAGGTCAGGCCCAGCTCCTCGGCCTTGGCGCGGGACATGACCACGACCGCGCAGGCGCCGTCGGAGATCTGGGACGCCGAACCGGCCGTGATCGTGCCGTCCTTGGCGAAGGCAGGCCGCAGCCGCGCCAGCGTCTCGGCGGTGGCGTCGCCGCGTACGCCCTCGTCGGCGGAGAAGACCAGGGGGTCGCCCTTGCGCTGGGGCAGCGTGACCGGGACGATCTCGTCGTCGAACCTGCCGTCCTTGGCGGCGGCAGCCGCGAGCTGGTGGGAGCGGGCGGAGAAGGCGTCCTGCTCCTCGCGCCCGATGCCGAGGCGGGTGTTGTGCCGCTCGGTGGACTCGCCCATCGACACCTGGTCGAACACGTCGGTGAGCCCGTCGAACGCCATCGCGTCGAGGACCTCGGCCCCGCCGTACTTGACGCCCTTGCGCAGCCCGGGAAGCAGGTGTGGCGCGTTGGTCATCGACTCCATGCCGCCGGCGACCACGATGTCGAACTCGCCGGCGCGGATGAGCTGGTCGGCCAGCGCGATGGCGTCCAAGCCGGACAGGCACACCTTGTTGATCGTCAGCGACGGCACGCTCATCGGGACGCCCGCCTTCACGGCCGCCTGCCGCGACGGGATCTGGCCCGCGCCCGCCTGCAGCACCTGCCCCATGATCACGTACTCGACCTGCTCGGGCGCCACGCCGGAGCGCTCGAGCGCCGCCTTGATCGCCAGCCCGCCGAGCTCGACGGCGGAAAGATCTGAGAGCGCGCCGAGCAAACGGCCGACGGGCGTGCGGGCCCCGGCTACGATGACCGATCGCGACATGCCAGGCGAGCCGGCGGAAGAATGGGACACCAGGGCCTCCATGATGGGGTCTTCGGCGACTTTGCCACCATACCTACGACACACAGGACGACCCCAGCGAGGTCTCGCCGGAGCGCGCCCACCGGCTCGGCGGAGCCTCCCCAGGGGCATTCCGGCCCCGCCGCCGCCCCACCGATGAGAGGACACGCAATGCTGCTGAGAATCGACCACGTGGGCATAGCCTGCGAGAATCTCGAAGAGAAGATCGCGTTCTACGAGTCGACCTTCGGGGTGACCGTGGTCAGTCGCGAGGTCAACGAAGAGCAGGGGGTGAAAGAGGCCATGCTGCACGTGGCGGACGGCGAGGGCGGCGGCTCCTACATCCAGCTCCTGGAGCCGGTGCACGCCGACACACCGGTCGGCAAGTTCCTGGCCAAACGGGGTGAGGGCGTCCACCATGTGGCTTACGGTGTGAGCGATGTCACCAGCGCCCTCGAGGCGATCGGCGGCACGGGGGTGCGTTTGATCGATCTGCACCCCCGTCACGGCGCAATGGGCACCTCAATCGCGTTTCTTCATCCGAAAGATGTGGGAGGAGTCTTGACAGAGCTGGTCGAGTCCCCTCCTCGTCCGTCCTAGCTGACGAAACTTAACAATGGCTTATTCGTAACAAGTCGCGCAGAAAGTCGGACGGGACCTCCAATTCGGCAACACCGGAGTACGCTGGCCTACCATCCGGTACGTGGACCCGCCATGGACGGGCGAGCCGGGGCACGAGGACACTGGGGGCGCGAGCGACAGCGCGCCCCTGCGAGCGAGTGCCCGGGCGAGCACGCCTGTAGGCACCGGGTCCCCGGCTCGGATGTCCGCCCCCCCGTCCGGCCCGTGTAGCCGTCTCGACAACCCAGGATCGAGCCTCATGCAGTCCGACATCGACGCCCAGCTGAATAATTTCTTTGAAGACGCCCCCACGCGGGAATTCGACGTGGTTCTCCGTGGCTACGACCGGCATCAGGTGCACGACCACCTCAAGCAGCTCGACACCGACCTGCGGCAGGCCCGTGAGCAGCTCTCCGCCTTGCAGCGTGAACTGTCCGACTCCCAGCGGCAGCTGCAGGAGCAGGAACGCCCGACCTATTCCGGTCTCGGCGCCCGCATCGAGCAGTTGCTGCGTCTCGCGGAGGAGCAGGCCACCGAGCTGGTCCAGGCCGCGAGGGCCGAGGCCAACGAGATAAAGGCCGCGGCGAAGGTGGACGCGGCGGACGTCCGGGCGGCCGCCGAGCACGAGGCCGCCGAGAAGCGGGCGCTCGCCACCCGCGAGACCGACGAGATGCGCACCATGGCCGAGCGGGAGGCCGAGGAGATCCGCTCGACCGCCAAGCGCGAGGCCGACGAGCTGACCTCGACCACCGAGCGCGAGGTCTCCAAGCTCCGCGCCACGGCCGACCACGAGGTCGCCGAGAAGCGCGCCGACGCCGAGCGTGAGATCGCCAAGCTCCGCACCACCACCGAGCGCGAGGTGGCGCAGCTGCGCGCGTCCACCAAGCGCGAGCGCGACGAGGTCCTCACCACGGCCAAGCGTCAGGCCGACGAGATGCGCGCCCAGGCCCAGCGGGTCCTGGAGGAGTCCGAGGCCAAGCGCGCGCAGGACGAGGCCGAGTTCGAGATCCAGCTCGCCTCCCGCCGCGAGGAGGCCGAGCGCCTGGAGGCCGAGCGCCACGCCACCGCGCAGGCCAACACGCAGAAGATGGTCGCCGAGGCCGAGCAGCGGGCCGCGACGGCCGAGCAGCGGGCGAGCAAGGCCACCCAGCAGGCCGAGCAGACCCGGCGCGAGGCCGACACCCACGCCAAGCAGCTGCTCGCCAACGCCCGCAAGAACGCCGACCAGATGGTCGCCGAGTCCAAGGCCAGCGCCGACTCCATCGTGTCCGAGGCCAAGTCCGAGGCCGAGCGCAACAGGACCCTCGCCCAGCGCCAGGTGGACGAGCTCACCCGCCAGCGCGACAGCATCACCAGCCACCTCGCCCAGCTCCGCCAGCTCCTCGGCGGCGCCGCCCTGCCGGGCATGGACGAGGCTCCGGCGGTCGCCGCGCCCGCGCCCAAGCCGGCACTGGCGGCCACGCCCACCATGAGCGAGAAGCCTTCCCCGGCCCCGCAGCGCAGCGCCGCCCCGGCCGAGGACGACTCCGAGTGGTGGCAGGAGTGACCCGCACCTTCGCGCCGGCCGGACACAGCTAGGCCGAAGCAGGCTCTGGGCGCCTCGCAGGCACCCCGAGCCGGCCGAGCGGAGCGAGGCCGAAGGACACGACGGGGCTTTGGGGACGGTTCACAGGAGAGCCTGGCGATCATAGGTCGCTAGGCTCTCCTTTGTTGTGCGCCCCCTGCCGGGCCCCGCCTTCCCCCGACGCCGAGGAGCGAATCGTGCGCGACCTTCCTCCGGACGCGATGCCCGCGTCCGACGTTCAAGGGAGGGCCCGGGGCGCGCGTGGCGGCCACGCCGACGCGGCGGAGGTGACCGACGTCCTGCCCGCGCTGGCCGCCCCCTCCGCGGCTCGCGGGAGATCGTCCGCGCGGACCACGGCCTCTCACGCCCGCGGGGCGCCGTCCGCCGCCGGGGACCCGGCCGACGACCGCGCGCCGGCCGACCTGCCGTACGGCATGCCCGGCAAGCCGCTGGCCAGAGGGCCCTTCCTGTGGGGTCTGACGGCGGCGCTCGGCGTGCTGACCGCGTGGGGACTCGCGCAGGCGCTGGTCAGCTCGCGCAGCGTGATCGTGCTGATCGTGGTGGCCGCGTTCCTGGCGGTGGGGCTCAACCCGGTCGTCGAGATGCTGCAGCGGCGCGGCATGAGCCGTCGCTGGGCGATCTCGGTGGTCTTCCTCGGCGTGATCATGCTCTTCGCGCTCTTCGGCCTGGCGATCGTCCCGCCGGTCGGCCAGGAGACCAGCGACTTCCTGAGCGCGGTGCCGGAATACGTGGAGAGCCTGTCGGCGAACCCGACGATCAGGCAGCTCGACGAGGACTACAAGATCCTCGCCAACCTCCAGGCGTACGTCACGAGCGGAGGGCTCGGCACGGCCGTGGCCGGGGGCATCCTAGGCGCCGGGGCGGTCGTGCTGAACGCCTTCTTCTCCGGATTCACCCTGCTCGTGCTGACCCTCTATTTCCTGGGTTCGCTGCCGACGATCAAGGAGTACCTGCTCCTGCTGGTTCCCGCTAGCCGCCGCCCGCGCACGCGCGCCATCGGCGACGAGATCCTCGACGGCATCGGCGGGTACGTGGCGGGCAACGTGCTGATCTCGGTGATCGCGGGCGGGCTGTCGTGGCTGTTCCTGACGGTCGCCGGCGCGAGGTACGCCCTGGCGCTGGCCCTCGTCATCGCCGTGATGGACCTCATCCCCCTGGTGGGCGCGACGGTCGGCGCGGTGCTCGTGTCGGCGGTCGGGTTCCTGCAGTCGTGGCCGCTCGGCATCGCCTGCGTGATCTTCTTCGTGGTCTACCAGCAGGTCGAGAACTACGTCATCTATCCGCGCGTGATGAGCCGGTCGGTGGACGTGGCCCCCGCGGTGTCGGTGATCGCCGCGCTGTTCGGCGGGGCGCTGCTCGGCGCGGTGGGCGCGCTGCTGGCGATCCCGGTGGCGGCCGCGGTGGCGCTGATCGTCCGGGAGGTCGTCCTCCCCCGCCAGGCCCGGCTCTAGCGGCCGCCCCCGGACCGGTCAGGTGGTGGTCAGCCCGCCGTCCACGAAGAGCACCTGCCCGGTCAGGTAGGAGGACGCGGACGCGGCGAGGAAGACGGCCGGCCCGGCCATCTCCTCGGGAGTGCCCCAGCGCGCCATGGGGACGTTCGCCACCATGGCCCGGCCGGCGTTCTCGTCCGCCCGCAGGCTGCTGTTGAGGTCGGTGGCGGTCCAGCCGGGGCACAGGGCGTTGACGCGCACGCCGCTCGCGGCCCATTCCAGCGCCAGGGTCTTGGTCAGGGCGACCACGCCGGCCTTCGCCGCGGCGTACGGGGCCATGAAGGGGGCGCCCTGCGCCGCGACGGAGGCCACGTTGATCACCGAGCCGCTGCCGCGCTCCAGCAGGTGGGGCGCGACGGCGTGGCACACCGCCATCGCGGAGTCCAGGTTGAGCTTCATGATCTTGTCCCAGCCGGACAGCCGCAGGTCCTTGAACGGGACGATGAAGTTGGAGCCGCCCGCGTTGTTGACGACGATGTCGAGGTGGCCGAACGCAGTGAGCGCCTGCCGCACCGCCGCCGCGGCCGCGTCCCGGTCGGACAGGTCGCACGGGATGACGTGCGCGACGCGGCCCAGCGCCTCGACCTCCTTGGCCACCGCGGCCAGGGTCTCGGGCGAGCGCGCGACCAGCACCACGTCCGCGCCCGCCTCGGCGTAGGCCAGGGCGATCGCGCGGCCGATGCCTCGCGAAGCGCCGGTGACGAACGCTTTGCGCCCCGATAGATCGAACGCCTGCATAGCAGCCTCCTCGCTGGAACCGAACAAGATTCTATGGGCTGCCGCGCCCGCCGTCACACCTCGGTCGGCAACGGCGAGGCCGCCGGGTTGACCCGCTTGACGATCTCGTCGAGGACGATGCGCACGTACGGCTCGCCGACCCACAGGTGTTTGGCGCCGTCCACGCCGACCACCTCCGCCTGGGGGACGGCCGCGAAGCGCCGCCGCGCCTCCTCCGGCCGCAGGTAGTCGTCGAACTCGGGCACCAGCGCGACCAGCGGCCGCCCGAACTCGGCCCACGCCGCGAGGTCGGCGTCGCCGGCCCGCTTGAGCGGCGGCGACAGCAGGATCGCGCCCTTGACCAGCGGGTCGTGCCCCCACTTGAGCGCCAGTTCGGTGCCGAAGGACCAGCCGAGCAGCCAAGGGCTCGGCAGGTCGTGGAACTCGGCGTACTCGAGGGCCGCGGCCACGTCGAACCGCTCGCCCTCCCCCTCGTCGAACGCGCCCTCGGACTTCCCGCGCTCGGAGGCGGTCCCCCGGGTGTTGAAGCGCAGCACCGCGACGCCGGCGAGAGCGGGCAGCCGGTAGGAGGCCTTGCGCAGGACGTGGCTGTCCATCATGCCCTCGGCCGTGGGGAGCGGGTGCAGGCAGATGAGCGTGGCCACCGGGCGCCCCTCGGGGGGCAGCGCCAGCTCGCCCACCAGGGTGAGGCCGTCGGCCGTGTGCAGCTCGATGTCCTCCCGCACGGCGGGCAGCACCGTCGACGAGCGGATCTCCAATGCGGACTCCTCGGGTAGCGGTCGCGGGGCCGGCCCGGCGGTCCGGGCGGCCGAAAGGGGTGGGCGGTGAACGGGCGGGCGTGAACGGGCGGGCGTGAGCGGGGCGGGCGGTGAACGAAGCGGATGAGAAGGAGCGGCGGACGGGTGAGGCGGGCGGCTGGGTGAGGCGGGGGACGGGGACGGAGGAACGACCGGGAGCGACGGGCGCGGGAGGGATCAGTAGCGGGAACGGCCGGGGCCGCGGTCGACCCGCTTGCGCCAGCAGGCGGTGTGCCAGTGGCGGCGCTCCCCCTCTCCGCCGGTCCAGTTCGGCCAGCTCACCACGTGCGGCAGCCCGGGACGGATCTCGTGGTCACACCCCGGGCAGCGGTATGACTTGTCCGCGCCGGCCCCGGAGACGTTGCGCACCTTCCACTCGCCGTCCGGTCCCTCCTCTACCCGCTCCATGCCGCGCAGAACGCCGTCGAGCGGGCGCGGCGCGTCTGGACCGCGACCCTTGTCTCGAGGGTCGGAACGGCGGGCACGGCGGGGACTCATATCGGCACAAACGTCGACGTCGCGGGTGTTCTTCCGTCACCGTTCCCCGACGCTCGTCACGCCGGCGGTCACCAGGCGATCGAGCAAGGGAGTGGGCGCGAAGAACGGCTCGCGGTACTCGGCGTACAGGGCCCGCAGGCCGTCGCGCACCGTCCGCAGGCCGACGGCTTCGAGGGTCTCGAACGGTCCCGCGGGGTATCCGCAGCCGAGCCGCATCGCGGTGTCGATGTCCTCGACGGAGGCGTATCCGGAGTCGTACATGCGGACCGCGTCGTTGAGGTAGGGGTAGAGCAGCGCGCCCACCACGAACCCGGCGCGGTCGGCGCACGCCACCGGGGTGCGTCCGAGCACCTTGACCAGGTCGGCGACGGCGCGCGCCGCCTCCGGGGCGGTGAGCACCGTCGAGACCACCTCGGCCACCCGCTCGCCCACCAGGTGGAGCCCGGTCAGGCGCTCAGGACGCGGCAGCCGCGCGGCGTGCTCGACGACCGGGGTGCCCGACAGCGCGATGACCACGTCGGCCTCGTCCGCCTCGCCGGGTTCGAACCCGGCGGCCGAGAGCCTGGAGGAAAGATCGTCGGCACCCTCGCCGAACACGTGGACCGACGCCACGCCGAGCCTGCCGCCGGCCCCGGCGGCGGCACCGGCGGCGCGCCGGGTGGCGGCGGGCTCGGCGGCGGCACGGGCCGCCGCGCCGTCGTAGTCGTGAAAGCCCCGGCCGCTCTTGCGCCCGAGCAGCCCGGCGGTCACCAGCTCGCGCAGCAGCGGAGCGGGCGCGTGCACGCGGTCGCGGCTCTCCTGGAACAGCACCTCGCACACCTCGTGGGAGACGTCCAGGCCGATCAGGTCGAGCAGCGTGAACGGGCCCATCGGCAGGCCGGCGCCGGCCTTCATGGCGGTGTCGATGTCCTCCTTGGCCGCCACCCCGCGCTCCAGCAGCGTCACGGCGTGGTTGAGGTAGCCGAACAGCAGCCGGTTGACCACGAACCCGGCCCGGTCTCCCACGATCACCGGCGTCTTGCCGACGCGCCGCGCGAGCGCCGCGACGTCGTCGGCCGCCCCGTCCTCGGTGACGACCGTGCGGACGACCTCGACGAGCCCCATGACGGGGGCCGGGTTGAAGAAGTGCATGCCGACGACCTGGCCGGGCCGGGACGTGGTCGCCGCGATCGCGGTGACCGGCAGGGAAGAGGTGTTGGTGGCGAGGACGGCGTCCGGCCGGCAGACGCGGTCGAGGTCGGCGAACAGGGCGCGCTTGTAGTCCATCACCTCGGGGATGGCCTCGATCACCAGGTCGGCGTCGCCGAGGTCGGAGAGCTCACCGGTGAAGGTCGTCCTGGCGAGGAGGCCGTCGCGTTCGTCCTGGCTCAGCCTCCCCCGGCTCACGGCCCGCTCGGTGGACCTGTGGAGGTTGCCCCTGCCGCGGTCGAGCGCCTGGGCGTCCACCTCCACGCCGACCACGCGCAGCCCCGCGCGGGCGAACACCTCGGCGATGCCGGCGCCCATGGTGCCGAGACCGACCACCCCGACGGTCTGGAACGTGCGTGCCATGCTGCCCCCCTGCCGACGCGTCCTGGCGGCAAGTCTCCCAGAAAGGCGCGGCCCTTCCCGCCCGGCGCCCCTCGCGAACGGCGCACCGCCGAGCGGGACGGGGGGTAAGGTTGGCCGTCATGCGGCTGGTCATCGCGCGTTGCAGCGTGGATTACGTGGGAAGGCTCACGGCGCATCTCCCGATGGCGCCTCGTCTGATCTTGCTGAAGGCCGACGGCTCGGTGTCGGTGCATGCGGACGACCGGGCGTTCAAACCGCTCAACTGGATGAACCCTCCGTGCAAGCTGCGCGAGCAGGAAGGGCTCTGGACGGTCACCCACGGCAAGACCGGCGAGCAGCTCATCCTGACGATGGAGGAGATCCTGCACGACTCCTCCCACGAGCTCGGCGTCGATCCCGGCCTGCGGAAGGACGGCGTCGAGGCCCACCTGCAAGAGCTGCTGGCCGGCAACATCGCCACCCTCGGCGCCGGCTGGACGCTGATCCGCAGGGAGTACCCGACGGCGATCGGGCCGGTGGACATCCTGTGCCGCGACCACCTGGGCGGCACCGTCGCCATCGAGATCAAGCGGCGCGGCGAGATCGACGGGGTGGAACAGCTCACCCGCTATCTTGAGCTGCTCAACCGCGACACCCTGCTGGCGCCGGTCAAGGGCGTCTTCGCCGCCCAGGAGATCAAGCCCCAGGCCAGGGTGCTGGCCGCCGACCGCGGCATCGACTGCGTCACGCTCGACTACGACGCCCTGCGCGGCATCGAGCGCACCGACACCCTGTTCTGACGCCGCGTCGCCGCCCCATCGATCCCTTCTCCCTTATCGGCGAGGCGCGGGCCGGCAGGCGGCGTCCGGCCTACCAGTGCCGGCCGGTCGGGAGGCGGGCGACCTCGGGCGCCGACAGGTGCAAGACGGTGTAGCGGGCCGTGGCGGCGCCGCAGGGGACCTCCGGGGCGTCCGGCTCCCAGAGGGTGTAGTGCACGATCTCCCAGTGCCGGGGGTCGACCGCCAGGGCCGTGGAGTGGACGCCCGGCGTGGCGGCCCGCTCGCGCAGGCCGTCGATCGCCCGGCCGACGGCGGCGGCGGCGTCGCTTCCGGGAGCGACGGCCTCGATGGAACGGGTGGCCGTGCGCGGGACGCGGGCCCAGGCCGGTCCCCGTTCGAAGGCGGCGCCCGTCCAATGCTGGACGACCGGCCGCCCGAAATCATCGCAAAGATTGCGAAACCCGTCACTCCATAGGAATCGGTTCATTCCGTCGAGTGAGTTCCACAGATAGAAAGGCGCGTACTCGTTGACCGGCGAGCCGTCGACCCCTCGTTCCCGGATCGCGAACGCCTTGACGCCGAGACCGGAAAAGGCGTCGAGCGCGCCGCCTCTGGTCGCGACGCGGCGGCGGATCACCCGCATGTCGTAATCGGCCGGCAGCGTGATCTCGTACTGCATGGCATGCATGACGACTCTCCGTCCCCTTCGATATCGGCCGGCCCCCGAGGCGATCGGGACCGGCTCGAACAGTGGCGGCCGCTAGGAGGCGGCCGGCGCCCCGGCGGCGAGCAGGGCGAGCGCGCCCCGCACGGCCTGGTCGAACGGCTCGGGCGAGGCGGCGGCACGGGCGAGCACGTAGCCGCCCTGCACCACCGCGACGACGGCGGCGGCGGTCTCCTCGGGCACCAGCCCGGGAGCCAGTTCCCCGCCGGCCCTTCCTTCGGCGAGCACCTCGGCCATGCGCCTGCGCAGCCAGGCGAAGGTCTCGTCGACCGGCTGCCGCAGGTCCGGACTGGCGATGAGGTCGGGATCCTGGGTGAGGCGCCCGATCGGGCAGCCGCGCAGGACTTCCCGTTCGCGCAGCAGGTAGGCCGAGACCCGCTCGACCGCCGTGCCCGGAGCGGAGAGCGCGGCGTCCGCCGCGGCCCGCATCTGCTCGGCGCTGCGCCGCACCGCCGCGAGCGCGAGGTCGGGCTTGCCGCTGAAGTGGTGGTACATGCTGCCCTGTCCGGCGCCGGCTCGTCGCTGGATGGCTCTGGGGCTGGTGCCCACGTACCCGCGCTCCCACAGCAGTTCCTGGGTGCTCTGGATGAGCCGTTCGACCGTGTCCACGCGACCACTGTACATACCAGTAGGTACAGAAGACACACCGGATAGGCGCGGAAGTCGACGCCCTCCTTTACCGCACTGTTCGCGACCGGTCAGTTACGGCATGAATTTCTGAGAAATCGGTGCAACGTAAGAGACGACCTAGAGCGTCTAGATCTTGCGAGCGGAGGTAGGGCAAGGGGTGCGCTAACAGAATCCTTACCTACCGCGGGAAGTAGCTCTTTGTTCACCGGGGTCACGCATGCCTCCGGATCGACATGGCATAAGAGGATACGAGGGGCATGTCAATGACCGCACGATTCGAGGGGTCTTCGGGGTGTTAACGTGGGGACGGAAGGCGATCGCACGAGCGGCGGTCACGCTGCTCGATCTGGTGAACGCGCGACGCGCGCGCGGGGCTCGGCCGCGGAGCACCAAGAACGTGCACATCCTGCTGCTGCACGCGTACGGGATGGGCGGAACGATCCGGACCGTGCTGAACCTGGCCGGCTACCTGGCGCGCGACCACGACGTGGAGATCGTCAGTCTGACCCGCACCAACGAGGAGCCGTTCTTCGAGATGCCGCCCGGCGTGCGGGTGCGGTTCCTGGACGACCGGATGGTCCCCCGCGGCCGGTTCGCCGAGTTCCTCGCCCGCCGCCCGAGCAGGCTGGTCCCCGAAGAGGAGAAGGCCTATCTCAACATGAGCCTGCTGACCGACCTTCGGCTGGCTCGCTACCTGCGCTCCCTCAGGGGCGGCGTCGTCATCGGGACGCGTCCGGCCTTCAACCTGGCCATGGGCCTGCTCGCGCCGCCGGAGGTGCTCACCATCGGCCAGGAGCACGTCACCCTGGAGTCCCACGGCCCCGAGCTGCAGGCCCAGATCAAGAGGCGGTACGGCAGGCTGGACGCCTTCACGACGCTCACCAAGGCCGATCTGAAGGAGTACACCAAGGCGTTGAAGGGAAACCCGCCCAAGCGCCTGCTGCGCATCCCCAACGCCATTCCCGACCTGGCCGGCGAGGTCTCCTCTCTGGAGGAGAAGGTCGTGGTCGGCATCGGCCGCATCGTGTGGGCCAAGGGGTTCGACCGTCTGGTCAACGCCTGGAAGACGGTCGCCGTGACGCACCCCGACTGGGTGCTGCGCATCTACGGCGGCGGCACCCCCGAACGCGAGGAGAAGCTGCAGAACCGCATCGACGAGGCCGGGCTGTCGGACAAGATCGTCCTGATGGGCCCCACGCCCGAGATCGGCGTCGAGCTGTCCAAGTCGTCGATCTACGCGGTCAGCTCGCGCTACGAGGGCTTCGGCATGACCATCCTGGAGGCGATGAGCAAGGGCGTGCCGGTGGTGAGCTTCAACTGCCCGCACGGCCCCAAGGAGATCATCACCCATGAGCAGGACGGGCTGCTCATCCGGTCGAAAAAGGCCGCCGAGCTCGCCGCGGGCATCTGCCGCCTCATCGAGGACGAGGAGCTGCGCCGCAAGCTGGGCGCCAGCGCGTTGCGCACCGCGGCGGACTACGACATGGAGGTGATCGGCGCGCAGTGGGAGGCCCTGCTGGCGGACCTGGACGAACGCCGGCCGCTCCCCGACTGCTCGCTCGGCACGCCCGTCTGACCGTCGTCCGTGAGCGCTCCGGCGAGCGCGCTCTCAGGCGGCCTGCGGCCTGCGGCCTGCGCTGGAACGTTCTCCCCGTCCCCGGTTGTCCATCGAACGGAGGACACCGGGGTCGGTCCACCGGTGGTGCCGCACCGGCCACGCGTCCGCGATGCTCGGTGACATGACGCAGACAGCAGTGAAGGTCCGCGGCCTCACGAAGCGCTATCGCGAGGTGCGGGCGGTGGACGGCATCGACCTGACGATCGCGGAGGGCGAGGTGTTCGCCATCCTCGGCCCGAACGGGGCGGGCAAGTCCACCACGGTCGAGATCCTGGAGGGATACCGCCGGCGGGACGCCGGGGAGGTCTCCGTGCTCGGCGTCGACCCCGCCCACCCGACCCGGCAGTGGCGTGATCGGATCGGCATCGTGCTCCAGACGGCGAACGACACGGCCGAGCTGACCGTGCGCGAGACCGTCCGCCACTTCGCCGGTTACTACCCCACGGCCGGGGACCCCGACGAGGTGATCGCCAGGGTCGGCCTGACGGAGCAGGCCGGCAAGCGCATCAGGCAGCTCTCCGGCGGCCAGCGGCGGCGCGTCGACGTGGCCCTCGGCATCGTCGGCCGCCCGCGGCTGCTGTTCCTCGACGAACCGACCACCGGCTTCGACCCCGAGGCGCGGCGCCGGTTCTGGGAGCTGATCGAGGACCTGGCCCGCGACGGCACCACGATCGTGCTGACCACGCACTACCTGGACGAGGCCGAGGCGCTGGCGAACCGGGTGGCGGTGATCGCCCAGGGCCGCATCGTGGCCGAGGGCCGCCCCGCCACGCTCGGCGGCCGGGCGAGCGCCAAGGCCACGGTCAGCTGGCTGGAGGGCGGCGAACGGCGGCGCGTCGAGACCGGCGCCCCGACCGAGACGATCGTGGAGCTGAGCGGCCGGCTGGGCGGAGAGATCCCCGAACTGACCGTGACCCGGCCCTCACTGGAGGACGTCTACATGAACCTCATCGCGGAGGTGCCCCGATGAGCGGCGCCGTCACCGCCTCCACGGCGGCCGCGCCCCCGGCCGTCCCGGCGCGCCGGCCCTCGGCGCTCGCCCTCGGCTGGTCGAGAGCGGGTGTCGAGACCAAGATGTTCTTCCGCGAGAGGGACGCGGTCGTCTTCACGTTCGCGTTCCCGATCGTGCTGCTCGCGATCTTCGGATCGATCTTCACGGGGCGGCCCGGGGGCACCGCGATCACCGCCTCACAGCTCTACACCGCGGCGCTCATCGGCGCGGGGGTCATGAGCGCCAGCTTCCAGAACCTCGGCATCGGCATCGCCGTCGACCGCGACGACGGCACGCTCAAGCGCCTGTACGGCACCCCCATGCCGCCCAGCGCCTACTTCGTCGGCAAGATCCTGCACGTCCTGCTGGTGGCCTTCCTGGAGGTGGCGATCCTGCTGGCCATCGGCGTGGTGGCCTACGACGTCTCGCCGCCCTCCGACCTGTCCCACTGGGTCACCTTCGCCTGGGTCTTCCTGCTCGGCATCACGGCCTCCTCACTGCTGGGCATCGCGGTCAGCGGCCTGCCGCGGTCGGCCCGCAGCGCCTCGGCGGTGATCAGCCTGCCGTTCGTGGTGCTCCAGTTCGTCTCGGGGGTGTTCATCCCCATCAGCGAGCTGCCCGACTGGCTCGTCAGGCTGGCCTCGTTCTTCCCGCTGAAGTGGATGTGTCAGGGATTCAGGTCCGTCTTCCTGGGCGACGCGGGGGCCGCCCTGGAACCGTCCGGATCCTACGAACTGGACCGGGTGGCCCTGGTCCTGGCAGCGTGGGCCGCCGGAGGTCTCGTCCTGTGCCTGACGACGTTCCGCTGGAAGAGCCGCCGCGACGGATGACGCGGCGCACATTCTCCGGCCTTCTCCCCGGCCGTCCGGGTCACGCGCCCCCGGGCGGCCCGGCTCGCGTGTCCGCGGCCGGCCCGGCTCGCGTGTCCACGGACGGCGCGGAAGCCGCGTCCTCGATCGGCGGGTCCCGCAGGCGCCGAGGGCGCGGGGCCCCGTCCAGCACGGACGTCCCCGCGAGCGCGACCGCGCACGGGGCGGACGGTCCGGTCGCCAACGCCTGGCAGCTCCTGCGCGGCTGGGAGACGCTCTACGCGGTGACCTTCGTGGTGTCCGTCGGCCTGGTGGCCGTCGACGGGCGCGTGGCGGGGATCACCAAGGCCGTGGCCATCGGCTCCCTGGGCGTGTGCGCCGTCGCCTACCTGCTGGTCGGGCGGCCCGCGCTCGAGGCGCGACGCGACGACATCCGATTCGGGATGCTCTACGCGGGCATCGCGCTGGCGACGTTCGTCCCCGCCGCGATCGTCGCGCCCGCCGCGGCGTTCGTCCTGTTCGCCCTGTGCCCGCAGTTGTTCATGGTCCTGCCGGTGCGGTGGGCGGTCACCGTCGTGGTGCTGCTCAACACGGTCCCGGCGGTCCGCTACCTCGTGACGCCCGGCGTCCAGCTCGGGGACGTCATCGTCTTCACCGTCACCGGCGTGGTGGGGGCGACCTTCTCCATGGTCAGCGGCCGCTGGATCACCCGCATCGTCAACCAGAGCGCCGAGCGGGCCGAACTGATCGAGCAGCTCTCGGCCAGCCGGGCCGAGGTGGAGCGGCTCTCGCGCGAGCGCGGCGCCCTCGCCGAGCGCGAGCGGCTGGCCGGGGACATCCACGACACGCTCGCCCAGGGGTTCACCAGCATCATCATGCTGCTGCAGGCGGCGGAGGCCCAGCCCGACCCGTCCCGGCATCTGGCGCTCGCCATGCGCACCGCCCGCGAGAACCTGGACGAGGCGCGCGGGCTGATCGCCGCCCTGCGCCCGCCCCCGCTGGACGGCTCGACGCTGGACGAGGCGCTGGCCCGCGTCGCCGCGCGCGTCGGCGAGGAACTCGGCATCCCGGTCTCCTGCGCCGTCGAGGGCCGCTCGCGGGCCCTTTCCGCCGGCGCCGAGGTGGTGCTGATCCGGGCGGCGCAGGAAGGGCTGGCCAACGTGCGCAAGCACGCCCGGGCCGCCTCGGCCGCCGTCGAACTCTCCTACCGCGAGGACGAGGTGGTTCTGCGGGTGCGCGACGACGGGGCCGGGTTCGACGGCCTCTCCCCCGCCGCCGGATTCGGCCTGCGCGCCATGCGCGGCCGCGTCGAGCAGGCCGGAGGCACCGTGGAACTGGACACCGCACCCGGGCACGGCTCCACACTGACCGTCCGGCTTCCCCAGAAGGACGACATCGCGTGATAAACGTGCTCATCGTCGACGACCACCCCGTGGTCCGTGAGGGCCTGCGCGGCATGCTGGAGGCCGATTCCGGCATCACCGTGGCGGGTGAGGCCGGCTCGGGCGGTGAGGCGGTGGTGCGCGCCGCCGAGCTGTGCCCGGACGTGATCCTGATGGACCTGCGCATGCCCGGCGGCGACGGCGTGGGCGCCATCCCGCCGATCCTCGCCGCGCGCCCGGAGACGCGGGTGATCGTCCTGACCACCTACGAGACCGACCAGGACATCGTGCGGGCGGTCGAGGCGGGCGCGGCCGGCTACCTGCTGAAGGACACCTCGCGCGCCGACCTGGTCGCCGCCGTCTTCGGCGCGGCGCGGGGCGAGACCGTCCTGTCCCCGGCGGTCGCGACCAGGCTGGTCTCGCGCATGCGTGCCCCGGCCGCCGAGTCGCTGTCCCCGAGAGAGACGGAGGTGCTGGCGCTGGTGGCACGGGGCCTCACCAACGCCGAGGTGGGCCGGGAGCTGTTCATCAGCGAGACGACGGTCAAAACCCACCTGCTGCGCGTCTTCGGCAAGCTCGGCGTCTCCGACCGCACCGCCGCCGTCACCACCGCCCTCTCCCGCGGCCTGCTCTAGCCGGCGGCGGGGAACCGCCCGCGGACACCGACCGCGGAGTGCGACCGGCTACGCGGGGTACGACACGGCGCGCACCGCCCGTCCGGGCTGCGGGCTGCGGGCTGCGGGCTGCGGGCTGCGGGCTGCGGGCTGCGGGCTGCGGGCTGCGGAACAATATTCCGGGGAGATGGTCTCCGGTGTCGCGGCAGGACTAAGGTGACCACAGGTCCCCGATGGGGGCCGTCGTGGTCCCCGGAGGGCGCATCCGGAGCGCGAGCAAGGCCGCGAGGCCCGAGGAGGAGACGCCATGACGACCGCCACCGAGCAGGCCGCCTTCGACTCCCTGAACCCCGCGACGGGCGCCGTCGTCGGCACCCACCCCCGCCACGACGCCGAGGCCGTCCAGGCGGCCGTGCGGCGCGCCGGCGAGGCGGCCCGCTGGTGGGCCGGGCTGGGCTTCGACGCGCGCAAGCGGCGGCTCCTCGACTACAAGGCGGTGCTCGTCGCCAACCTCGGCCGCATCGCCGCCCTGGTGCGCAAGGAGACCGGCAAGCCGATCGGCGACGCCACGCTGGAGACGGTGCTGACGATCACGCACCTCGACTGGGCCGCGCGCAACGCCCGTAAGGTCCTCGGCCCGCGCCGCGTCTCGCCGGGCCTGCTCGGCGCGAACCTCGCCGCCACTCTGCAGTACCTGCCCCTGGGCGTTGTCGGCGTCATCGGGCCGTGGAACTACCCCGTCTTCACTCCCATGGGCTCCATCTCCTACGCCCTCGCCGCCGGCAACGCCGTGGTGTTCAAACCCAGCGAGCTCACCCCCGGGGTCGGCGTGCTGCTGGCCGAGCTGTTCCGGCGATGCGTCCCGGAGCGCGAGGTGTTCCAGGTGGTCACCGGGCTCGGCGAGACCGGGGCGGCGCTCGCGGGCGATCCGGGCGTTGGCAAGATCGCCTTCACCGGCTCGACGGCCACCGCCAAGCGGGTGATGGCCGCCTGCGCGGCCAACCTCACGCCGATGGTGGCCGAGTGCGGCGGCAAGGACGCGCTCATCGTCGACGCGGACGCCGACGTCGCCGCCGCGGCGGACGCGGCACTCTGGGGAGCGATGTCCAACGCCGGACAGACCTGCGTGGGCGTCGAGCGCGTGTACGTGGTCGAGCGCGTCTACGACGCCTTCATGCGCGAGCTCACCGAGCGGGCGCGTGCCGTACGCGCCGGGGAGGACTACGGGCCGATCACCATGCCGGCGCAGACCGAGGTGATCCGCCGGCACGTCGGCGACGCCCTCGCCGAGGGGGCCACGGCCGTCGTGGGCGGCACCGAGTCCGTGCGGCCTCCGTACGTCGACCCGGTGGTGCTCACCGACGTGCCCGAGGACTCCAGCGCGGTGCGGGAAGAGACCTTCGGGCCGACGATCACCGTGCGCAAGGTCGCCAGCGCCGAGGAGGCCATGGAGAAGACCAACGCCGTGTCCTACGGCCTCGGCGGCACCATCTTCTCCGGCGACGCCCGGCGCGCGACGGAGCTGGCACGGACGATGCTCAGCGGGATGACGGCGATCAACTCGGTGATCTCCTTCGCGGGCGTGCCGTCGCTGCCCTTCGGCGGCGTGGGCGACTCGGGGTTCGGGCGCATCCACGGCGCGGACGGTCTGCGCGAGTTCGCGCGGCCGAAGTCGATCGCCCGGCAGCGTTTCCCCCTGCCCGGGATGACCATCACGTCCTTCAGCCGCACGCCGGCCGACATGGAACGCCTTGTGAAACTGATCACATTCCTGCACGGCAGACGCAAGAGGTAGTTGTCCTATACTTCCCGAAAAACGATCTTGCGTCCATAATGATGGGTTCCTACGGGGCCAGCAGGACGCGAGGTGAGCAGTGGCGACCGGACGCGACTACCGCGGTATGACAGCGGAACAGCGATTAGCCGACCGCAGGGAGCGGTTGCT
Organism: Sphaerisporangium dianthi; assembly: GCF_042654065.1. NCBI lineage: Bacteria > Bacillati > Actinomycetota > Actinomycetes > Streptosporangiales > Streptosporangiaceae > Sphaerisporangium > Sphaerisporangium dianthi. The sequence continues at coordinate 83,386 of NZ_JBHSFP010000022.1, forward strand.
GACCGCCGCATATACGCTGTTCGCACACGCGGGTTTCATCGCTACCACCATCGAGCGGCTGTGTGCCTCGGCACGCATCTCCAACCGCGCGTTCTATGAATGTTTCACGGGACGCGAAGATCTTATGCGTGCGGTGTACGACCGCTGCGTCGAGGAGACCATACTCGCGGTCTCCAAGGCCATCGGCGACGCGCCGGCCGATCCCGACAGCAGGATCTGCGCCGGCATCAAGGAGTACATCTCCTTCGTCACCCACGACCCGCGCCGCGCCCGCATCATGCACCTGGAAGTGCGGCGCGCCGGAGACATCCTCACCGCCCAGCGGCAGCGCGCGGTGAAGGGATTCACCGAGATCATCGAGGCGAGCCTCGGTGATCTGCCCGGCGGCCTCCCCGACAAGACCCACCTGCTCGCGCTCGGAGTGGTCGGCGCGCTGCAGGAGCTGCTGATCGAATGGGTGCTGGCCGAGGAACGGCCGCCCCTGGACCACCTCGTCGAGACGGCCGTCCACATCTTCCGCCGCTCTTTCGGCACCTGAGCTCCACAGCGGGCCCTCGGACGGCGGGCGGACACGGCGAGAACCGCCGGACCGCACCGCCACGAAACCCGCAGAGCAGTTCTAGGCGGCGTCGTCGTCGCTCCGGACGGAGCCGGGACCGCCCTGAACGACCGGGGAGCAGGCGCCTTGACGACCCCCACTCCCCGGGTTCGAGACGGCGCCACAGGGCGCCTCCCCATATGCGCGACGCCGGCGGCAGCCCTGGCGCGCGCCGGAGGCGCGATCAGGCCACAGCGGCCACAGGAAGCTCGACCCGGAGCACCCGGTGCAGCCGGGTGATGGCGAGCACCCGCATGACACGCGGTGGCACCCCCCGTAGAACAAGGCGGCGACCCGCGCGTAGCGCGCGGCGATGCGTGCCGACGAGTACCCCCAGGCCGGCAGAGTCGATCATCTCCAGGTCGGAGAGATCGACGATCATGTCACCGTCGCCGCTCTCGACCGCCTCGTGCAGGCGCGGCCGCAGCATCGCGACGGTGCCCACGTCGAGCCGGGACCCGACGCGGACCTCCTGGCTTCCCGGACTCATCCGGCTTCGCATGCCGCCTCCTCATGTCCGGCGACCTGTCCAGGCCGCATGGTCTCCCTGCCCGCTGACACCTCCCCCATGCCTTCTCTTGGGTCAAGCCCTCAGGCGTCACCCCCGGCAAGCGGGCAACAGGTCGTCTCTCCTGCCCCTGAGACGCCCCAGGAACGCCCCGCCCCCGCCGAACGGAGGGAGACCGGCGCGCGGCGGCGACGTCCTGTGGTGGAGGGAGTGGAACCCCGAGCGGAGCGAGGCGCAACAACCGCTCCCGTTACGCTGGGCGGCATGACGCGAGCCGACAACGACAAGCCGGTCGTCCTCTCGAAGATCTACACGCGCACGGGAGACGACGGCAGCACCAACCTCGGGGACATGAGCCGCACGCCCAAGACCGACCCCCGGCTCGCCGCCTACGCGGACGTGGAGGAGGCCAACGCCGCCATCGGCGTCGCCCTGGCCATGGGCGACCTGCCCGCCGAGGTCGCCGAGGTGCTGGCCCGCATCCAGAACGAATTGTTCGACGTCGGGGCCGACCTGTGCACGCCGGTCACGCCCGACCCCGAGTTCCCGCCGCTGCGCGTCGAGCCGTCGTACGTCGAATGGCTGGAGGCTCAGTGCGACCGCTTCAACGAGGCACTGAAGCCCTTGCGCAGCTTCATCCTGCCCGGCGGCTCCCCCGGCACCGCCCTCATGCACGTGGCCCGCACGGTCGTCCGGCGAGCCGAGCGGACGGCCTGGTCGGCTCTCGAGGCGCACGACGACGTGAATCCGCTGACCGCCACCTACCTGAACCGCCTCAGCGACCTGATGTTCATCCTCTGCCGCGTCACCGCCGACGGCCAGGAACTCCTCTGGAAACCCGGCGCAACCCGCTGACCCCCCTCACCCGCCCCGAGCGAATCGAGGCCAAGCCACGCCGCTCGGGGCGCGGCGGTGTCCTGAGGAGGAGTGAGCGAGTGCGAGGGACGAGCGCTCGTGAACGACGACGAAGGGCGCCGCCTCAAGGGCGCCCCGGGCCCGCCGAGCGAAGCGAGGCAGAGCAAGCGCTGCTCGGGGCGCGGCGGTGTCCTGAGGAGGAGAGAGCGAGTGCGAGGAACGAGCGCTCGTGAACGACGACGAAGGGCGCCGCCTCAAGGGCGCCCCGAGCCCGCCGAGCGGAGCGAGGCAAAGCAAACACAGGACGAGCGCTCGTGAACGACGACGAAGGGCGTCGCCTCAAAGGCGCCCCGAGCCCGCCGAGCGAAGCGAGGCAAAGCAAACACAGCAAAGCTACGCAGCGTCGAGGTGGGCGCTGGGTGGGGCGGACTCCACCCAGGCGAGGAAGCCGGTGAGGGCGTCTTCGCTCATGGCCAGCGAGACGCCGGCGCAGTCGACCGTCCAGTAGCCGGCCGGGCCCTCGTCCCCCGCGAGGGGGCGACGGGTGGAAACCGTGAGGCCGCGCCTCGCGATCGCGTGGCGCGGCCTCAGTCGCACTCCTAGGAAGGGGATCCAGTGAAGTTCCCCGCCCGCGTAGCGGGCTACTCCACTCCTCCAGGCGCGATCTTTGGTCCTCAGACTGCATACGACATTGCCCCGGGATCGTGCGAGCACGATGCCGCGTAGAACGATCAGGGCGGCGATGACCACAACGCTCACCAGTATGTCAAGCGCCGCCATTGCCGCCCCCACGTTCATGTCGGTGTATTTATCAGACCTCTTCGCCGGCCGCACGCAGCCGGGCCCGAGCACGCTTGGCCTCGATCTGGGCGTCGGCGTCCTCGTTGTCGGTCTCGACGGAGGCGAGCGCGCGCTGGAGCGCGTCGCGCGCCGCCGCTACGTCCACCTCGGAGCCGAGCTCGGCCGACTCGGCCAGCACCGACACGTCGTTGTTGGCCACCGAGATGAACCCGCCGTGGACGGCGGCGACGAGCTCGTCGCCGTCGCCTCGACGGACGCGGAGAACGCCGCCCTCGACGAGGACACCGAGCACGGGCGCGTGGTTCGGCATAATACCGATCTCGCCGTCCACGGTCTTGGCAATCACCATGTCGGCCTCGCCGGACCAGATCTCACGTTCCGGCGAAACCACTCCGATGCGGAGTTTTGCCATCACACACCTTCCTCGAATGCCGGTACGGCCCGGCCGTACCGGCACCCAGTCGTCAGCGGGCCAGTTCCTTGGCCTTGGCGAGGGCCTGGTCGATGCCGCCGACCATGAAGAACGCCTGCTCGGGCAGGTGGTCGTACTCGCCCTCGCACAGTCCCTTGAAGGAGTGGATGGTCTCGTCGACCGGCACGAACTCTCCCGGCTGGCCGGTGAACGCCTCGGCGGCGTACATCGGGTGGGACAGGAAACGCTCGATGCGACGCGCCCGCTGGACGGTGACCTTGTCCTCTTCGGAGAGCTCGTCGATGCCCAGGATGGCGATGATGTCCTGCAGTTCCTTGTACTTCTGCAGGATGCGCTTGGTCTCCTGGGCGACCCGGTAGTGCTCCTCGCCGACGATCTGGGGGTCGAGGATGCGGGAGGTGGAGTCGAGCGGGTCCACCGCGGGGTAGATGCCCTTCTCCGAGATCGGCCGGGACAGAACGGTCTGCGCGTCGAGGTGCGCGAACGCGTTGTGCGGGGCCGGGTCGGTGATGTCGTCCGCGGGGACGTAGATCGCCTGCATGGAGGTGATCGAGTGACCGCGGGTCGAGGTGATGCGCTCCTGGAGCACGCCCATCTCGTCGGCGAGCGTCGGCTGGTAACCCACGGCGGAGGGCATGCGGCCGAGCAGCGTCGACACCTCGGAACCGGCCTGGGTGAACCGGAAGATGTTGTCGATGAACAGCAGCACGTCCTGCTTCTGGACGTCGCGGAAGTACTCGGCCATGGTGAGCGCCGACAGGGCGACGCGCAGGCGGGTGCCCGGCGGCTCGTCCATCTGACCGAACACCAGGGCGGTGTCCTTCAGGACGTTGGCCTCCTCCATCTCCAGCCACAGGTCGTTGCCCTCGCGGGTGCGCTCGCCGACGCCGGCGAACACCGACGTGCCGGAGAACTTCAGCGCGACGCGGCGGATCATCTCCTGGATGAGGACGGTCTTGCCGACGCCGGCGCCGCCGAACAGGCCGATCTTGCCACCCTTGACGTACGGGGTGAGCAGGTCGATGACCTTGATGCCGGTGGGCAGCATCTCGGTGCGCGACTCGAGGGTGTCGAAGGCGGGCGACGGGCGGTGGATGCCCCAGCGCTCGCTGACCTGCAGGGACGCCTTGTCGGTGTCCAGCGGCTCGCCGAGCGCGTTCCACACGTGGCCCTTGACGACGTCGCCGACCGGCACCGAGATGGGGCCGCCGCTGTCGCTGACGGCGGCGCCGCGCACCAGGCCGTCGGTGGGCTGCATGGAGATGGCGCGGACGAGGTTGTCGCCGAGGTGCTGGGCGACCTCCATGGTCAGCGTCCTGGTGGTCTCGCCGATCGTGACGTCGACGTTCAGGGCGTTGTAGATCTCGGGCATGGCCTCGACGGGGAACTCCACGTCGACGACGGGACCCGTGACCCGGGCCACACGACCTACGGCGGTCGCGACGGTCTCAACAGTCATTGTGGTTTCTCACTCTTTCCCCGCAGAGGCGTCGGCGAGCGCGTTCGCTCCGCCGACGATCTCGCTGATTTCCTGGGTGATCTCGGCCTGGCGAGCCTGGTTCATCTGCTGGGTGAACACGCGGATGAGCTCGTTGGCGTTGTCGGTCGCCGACTTCATCGCCCGGCGGCGCGAGGCGTGCTCGGAGGCGGCCGACTGCAGCAGCGCGTTGAAGATGCGCGACTCGATGTAGCGGGGAAGGAGCTGGTTCAGCACCTCGCCCGCGGTCGGCTCGAACTCGTAGTAGGGCAGCGGACCCTCGGCCGGCTCTTCGGTGGTCTCCTCCACCTGGAGCGGAAGGATGCGCGTGACCTGCACGTCCTGCGTCAGCATCGAGACGAACCCGGTGTAGACGACGTGGATCTCGTCGATGCCGTTCTCGTCCTCGAAGGCCGAGACCAGCGCGCCGGCGATCTCTTTGGCGTGGGCGTAGGTGGGGTTGTCGGAGAAGCCCGACCACTCACCGTTCATCTCCCGGCTGCGGAAACGGTGCCAGGTGATGCCCTTGCGCCCGACGACGAACGGCTTGACCTCGATGTCGCGACCGCGCAGGTGACCGGCCAGCGCCTCGGCCTCGCGCAGGACGTTGGCGTTGAAGCCTCCGGCGAAGCCGCGGTCGCTGGTGATGATGAGCACGCCCGCCGAGGCCGGCCGCTCCTTGGCGACGGTCAGCGGGTGGTCGATCTCAGCGCTGTTGCTGAGGACGGCCGACACCGCGCGAGTGATCTCACGCTCGTACGGGACGGCCGCCTCCATGCGCTGCTGCGCCTTGATGATGCGGGAGGAGGCGATGAGCTCCTGGGCGCGCGTGATCTTCGCCGTGGACTTGACCGACCGGATCCGCCGCCGCAGCAGTCTTAGCTGGGCACCCATGAGCTACTTCTTCTCGGCCGTGCGGACGTGCTTCACGATCTTCTCCTGGCCGACCTCGTCCGCGCTCAGAGCCTCGATCGGCTCGTCCTGCACGAGCATCTCGCCGGAGGAGGTCTGGAAGCCCTTCTTGAACTCGGTGATCGCGTCCTTGAGGGTCGTGACCGTGTCGTCGCCGAGTTCCTTGGTCTCCCGGATGGCGTCCAGGACGCCCTTGTAGGAGGTGGAGAGGTTCTCCAGGAACTCCGCCTCGAAGCGCCGGATGTCCTCAAGGGGGACGTCGTCCAGCTCGCCGCTGGTGCCGGCCCAGACCGAGACGACTTCCCTCTCGACCGCGAACGGGGTGTACTGCGGCTGCTTGAGCAGCTCGACCAGGCGGGCGCCGCGCTCCAGCTGGGCGCGGGAGGCCGCGTCCAGGTCGGAGGCGAAGGCCGCGAAGGCCTCGAGGTCGCGGTACTGCGAAAGCGACAGGCGCAGCGTGCCGGCGACCTTGCGCATCGCCTTGATCTGCGCCGAGCCGCCGACTCGGGACACCGACACACCGACGTTGATCGCCGGGCGGACGCCCGAGTTGAACAGGTCGGTCTCCAGGAAGCACTGACCGTCGGTGATGGAGATCACGTTGGTCGGGATGAACGCCGAGACGTCGTTGCCCTTGGTCTCGATGATCGGCAGACCGGTCATCGAGCCGCCGCCCAGGTCGTCGGAGAGCTTGGCGCAGCGCTCCAGCAGACGGGAGTGCAAGTAGAAGACGTCGCCGGGGAACGCCTCACGACCCGGCGGGCGGCGCAGCAGCAGCGACACGGCGCGGTAGGCGTCGGCCTGCTTGGTCAGGTCGTCGAACACGATGAGCACGTGCTTGCCCTGGTACATCCAGTGCTGGCCGATGGCCGAACCGGTGTAGGGCGCCAGGTACTTGTAGCCGGCCGGGTCGGAGGCCGGGGCGGCGACGATGGTGGTGTACTCCATCGCGCCCGCCTCCTCCAGGCGGGCCCGCACCTGCGCGATCGTCGAGCCCTTCTGGCCGATCGCGACGTAGACGCAGCGGACCTGCTTCGTCGGGTCGCCGGTGGCCCAGTTCTCGCGCTGGTTGAGGATGGTGTCCACGGCGATCGCGGTCTTGCCCGTGCCGCGGTCGCCGATGATCAGCTGGCGCTGGCCGCGGCCGATCGGCGTCATGGCGTCGATCGCCTTGAGGCCGGTCTGCAGCGGCTCCTTCACCGGCTGCCGCTGGACGACGGACGGCGCCTGCACCTCCAGCGGGCGGCGCTCCTCGGCCTCGATCGTGCCCTTGCCGTCGAGCGGGTTGCCCAGGGGGTCGACCACGCGGCCGAGGAACCCGTCGCCCACCGGCACGGACAGGACCTCGCCCGTGCGGCGGACCGACTGGCCCTCCTCGATGCCGCTGAACTGGCCCAGGACGACCGCACCGATCTCGCGGACGTCCAGGTTCAGCGCCAGGCCGCGCGTGCCGTTCTCGAACTCCAGCAGCTCGTTCGCCATCGCCGAGGGAAGGCCGGAGATGTGGGCGATGCCATCGCCGGCGTCCACGACGGTCCCGATCTCCTCGCGCGCCGCGCCTTCCGGCTCGTACGCCTGAACGAAGCGCTCAAGCGCGTCCCGGATCTCGTCCGGCCGGATCGTCAGCTCCGACATCTCTCTTCAGTCTCCCTAATCATCGGCCGCCCTGACACTCTCAGCCGGCCAACCGGCGGCGGACTTCTTCAATACGTCCTGCGATCGTGGTGTCGATCAGCTCGTCGCCGAGCCGGACCGAGAACCCACCGAGCACCCGCGGGTCCACCTCGGTGTTGAGGTGGATGTCCCGTCCGTACGTGGTGCGCAACCAGGTGGTGAGGCGCTGCCTCTGCCCGTCGGTCAGCGGAACCGCGCTGCGCACCACGGCGACAAGTTGCTGTCGCTGCTCCGCCACGAGCTGGCCGTACTCCTCCAGCCCTCGTTCCAAACTACGCCCTCGCGGGTGCAAAGCGAGCTGCGTGATCAGCCGAAGGGACGTCGGCGCGACCCTGTCGCTCAGCAGATCGGCGATCAGCCCCCGCTTGGCGTCCGCGGGGACGGCGGGGTCCACGAGCGCCATGCGCAGCGCCGGGGTGGCCTCGACGATGCGGCCGAAGCGGAAGAGCTCGTCCTCCACGTCGTCCAGCCTGCCGGCGGACTCGGCCTCGGCGGCGGAGGCGATGACGCTGAGACGCTCGAGCGCGTCCGACAGGTCGGGCGACCTCGACCACCTGACCGAGACGGCCGCGATGACCGTCTCGAGAGCCGCGTCACTGATCTTGCCGCCCAGCAGGGCGCGCACGACCTCGGCCTTCTGCTCCGCCTGCCGGGCGGGGTCGGCGAGGTTGCGGCGCAGCCCGTGCTCGGCGTCGAGCAGGACGGCGACCGAGCTCAGGTCTTCCGCCAGCCGGCCGAGGTCGGCCGTGGCCGCCACCGCGTTGAAGCGCTCCTCGACCTCGGCGAACGAGCTACGGCTCAGACCTCTCATCAGCGCACCGCCGCCTCGCCGGCGGACTCCAGCTCGTTGAGGAAGCGATCCACGACGCCGCTCTGCCGGGCCTGGTCCTCCAGCGACTCGCCGACGATGCGGCTCGCCAGCTCGATGGACAGGCGGCCGAGCTCGGCGCGCAGCTGCGTGAACGCCTGCTGGCGGTCGGCCTCGATCTGGGCGTGCGCCGCCTCGATCAGGCGTCGCGCCTCGGTCTGGGCCTCTTCACGCAGCTCGGCCTTGATCTGCGCGGCCTGCTCGCGTGCCTCCTCGCGCATGCGGGCGGCCTCGTGCCGGGCCTCGGCCAGCTTGGCCCGGTAGTCCTCCAGCGTCTGCTGGGCTTCGGCCTGGGCCTCCTCGGCCTTCTTGAGACCGCCCTCGATGGCCTCGGTCCGCATCTCCAGCGTCTTTTGGATGCGGGGCACAAGGAGGCGGCCGATGAAGAACAGAACGATCAGGAACGACACTCCACCGATGACCATCTCGGCCGGGTGCGGGAGGAGTGGGTTCACCGCTTCTTCTGCCGCTATCGCGTACATGGATGCCGCCTTCCTTCAGAGCAGGTCTTGTGTCAGGCCCGGAAGGCGAACGCGAGCGCGATACCGATGAGCGCGAGCGCCTCGGCGAAGACGAAGCCGAGGATCATGTTCTGACGGATCAGGCCGTAGGCCTCGGGCTGGCGGGCGATGGCCTGCACACCCTGGCCGTAGATGATGCCGATGCCGATGCCGGGGCCGATCGCAGCGAGGCCGTACCCGATAGAGCCGAGGTTGCCGGTCACTTCGGCGAGAACACCAGACATGCTTAGGTTTCCTTTTCTATCGACCAGTGGGGAAGTCCACCGGAGTTGTCGGTCGGGGAGGAACGATGTGCGAGCGCGGGACTCTAGTGGGCGGGGTGCAGCGCGTCGTTGATGAACATCGCCGCCAGCAGCGCGAACACGTAGGCCTGCAGCGCCTGGATGAACAGCTCGAAGGCGGTCAGCAGGATGGTCATCGCGACGCCGAGGACGCCGAGAGGCGCACCCAGCGGGGTCAGCTTGACGGCCAGGAAGTGCCATCCGACCTCGGAGAACAGCGCGATGATCAGGTGACCGGCCATCATCGTGGCGAACAGCCGGACCGCGTGCGTGATGTGGCGCAGGAAGAAGGTGGAGATCAACTCGATCGGCGCGATCAGCACGTAGATCCAGCCGGGCAGTCCGGGGGGGAACATCACGTTCTTGAAGAAGCCGATCGGCCCCTGGTGCTTCATGCCCAGGTACATGACCAGCAGCCAGACGAAGAGCGACAGGATCGCCGGATAGCCGATGCGGGACATCACCGGGAACTGGATGAAGATGACCGACCCGAACAGGTTCATGACCAGCGTGAACAGGAACAGGGTGAACAGCAGCGGCATCCAGCGGTCGCTGTCCTTGCCGAGGTTCGGCCGGGCGATCTGCTCGCGGACGAACTGGTAGGCGAGCTCACCGACGTTCTGGAAGCCCCGCGGCACGAGCTTCGGCCGGGCGAAGGCGGCATAGGTGAGCACCATGACGAGCAGGGTGCCGACCAGCGCGAGCAGAGCCGGCTTGTTGAACCAGGCAGCACCTTCGACGAGCGGCGGCCAGTCGAAAATGCCGAGCCCCGGAGCCGTGAACTCATCGGAGGCGAGAGGCGTCAGCGTGGCGCTCACTCGTCGTTCCCTTCGTCGTGTTGATCGGTCAAGTGGCCATCCAGTGACCACACCGCGGACGGGCGGGCCGGATGAGAAGTAGAAAGAGAGCGGGGGGGCCAGGGCTCGATGGCTCCGACAGATGTTCCCCGACCTTGTTTACCGCGCACGCGACAATAGCAGGCGCGGCCCTGACTAGTCATATCGAGCCAGCCTCGAGAGATCGTCATCTCGGGCGCCCGACGACGACTCGTCATGCCCCGTCTGCCGATGAGATTGTAAGGGAAGCGGCGTCGCGGAACATGACGGCTCACCTCTTCTCCTCGATCGAACCGGGAACTTTGACCTCAGGGTCGACGTAGAGCATGCGAAGGCGCAGGAAGCCGCGCGCCTCGCCGATGGTCCAGCAGATGGTGCAGGCGATGACCGTCAGGCTGAACGACTGGGGGTCCCACGTGGTGGCGTCCGCGAAGCGTTCGAGCAGCACCGCCAGCACCAGGATCTTCACCAGATAGGTGCCCATCGCGGTCGCCATCATGATCACCGGGGAGATGCGCGCGGCGTAGGCGACGGCGATCAGGCTGATGGTGAAGAAGGCCGCCACGACGACGACGCCGATGCCCGCGCCCAGCGCCCCTTTGGAGCCCACGAGGAACGCGGCGACCACGACGGCGATCAGCCCGACCAGAGCCGTCGGGATCGCGGCCGCTCTGAGCATTCGGAGATCGTTGTCCTGCATCGGGCGCTCCAGGGCATCGGTTGGCAAGCGAGCGATTGCTACCTTACAGGGCGAGCGATGCCCGGACCTTGCCGGGCCCACCGCTAGTGAAAGATATCACAAGCTCAGGGAGGGCCGCCTTTACCTGCGATTTCGTGGAGGTGAACGGCCAGGCGAGAGCAGATGATGATCTGCGCCGACCTCCTTGGCGCGCCCCGGGCGCGAGGGATGAGACCGGCGCCTGCGGACGGGTCGGGTGACCGGCCCGGGGTGGGTCAGCCGGTGGTGGTGACCGTGGCCGAGGACGACGTCGTGGCCGCGCCGGGAACCGAGGGATCTTCGGGGACCGGGCCGGGCCCCGGCTGCGGTCCCGGGCGCACCGCATGGGCGCCGCCGCCGCGTCCGCCCCGGCCGGACCGCCACACCGGCAGGCCCATCATCACCAGCACGGCCAGCGCCAGCAGCACGACCACCGGGAAGACGATCAGCGGGACGCCGCCGACCGACAGCCCCACGACGGTCGCGGCGAACAGGAACGTCCACGCGTACATGATCAGCACGGTACGGCGATGCGAGTGGCCGATCTGCAGCAGCCGGTGGTGCAGGTGACCGCGGTCGGGCGCGAACGGCGACTTGCCGTAGGACGTGCGCCGCACCACGGCCATGATGAGGTCCGCCAGCGGGAGCACCATCACCGCGAGCGGGAGCAGGATGGGCAGGACGACCGGGAAGCGGTTGATGTCGCCGGCCCCGTTGTAGTCGACCGTGCCGGTGACCGTGACGACCGAGGTGGCCAGCACCAGGCCGATCAGCATCGCCCCGGTGTCGCCCATGAAGATCTTGGCGGGATGGAAGTTGTGCGGCAGGAAGCCCAGGCACATTCCGATGAGGATCGCCGTGATCGCCGCCGTGACGCTGAGACGTCCCTGGTCGAGGCTGTCGGTCAGCGCGACGGTCCAGGCGAAGGTGGCCATCGCCGCGATGCAGACGATGCCGGCGGCCAGGCCGTCCAGGCCGTCCACGAAGTTCACCGCGTTGATGGCGACGACCACCACGAGAATGGTGATGATCGTGGTCAGCGTGTTGTCCAGGCTGACCGTCCCGCCGTTCGGCAGCGGGATCCACAGCAGGGTGAGCTTGAAGGCGACCAGCAGCCCCGCCGCGGCGATCTGGCCGCCCAGCTTGACGAAGGCGTCCATGCCCCACCAGTCGTCCAGGAAGCCGATGAGCACGATGACCCCGCCGGCCAGGGCGAGGGCGGTGACCGTCTGGCCGTCGCCCATCCGCGGATCGGCGAGCTTGGGGCCGATGTGCTCCAGCCGGCTCGCGACGAACAGGCCGGCCAGCATGCCCGCGTACATCGCCAGGCCGCCGAGGCGTGGCGTGCGGACCGTGTGCACGTCTCTCTCGCGGATCTCGGGCGCGGCGCCGATGCGCAGGGCGAAAACCCTGACCAGCGGCACCAGCAGGTAGGTGACCACCGCCGTCACCGACGCCATGAGGAGGTATTCGCGCACGACCCCAGTTTCCCGGATTGTTCGGCCAAATGTGACCGGAAAATTGCACAGAACTGCACATTAACCACGTGGATACGCCGGATGACCCCGCGTGAGCCGGGTCACCCGCTCGGCCACCGACGTTATCGCACCTGGACGGCGCACGGCCTGCGCCACCATCGACCCGATCTCCTTCATCTCGCTCACCCCCATGCCCTGCGTCGTCACGCAGGGGGTGCCGAGCCGGATGCCCGAGGTCACCGTCGGCGGCTCCGGGTCGTAGGGGATGGCGTTGCGGTTGAGGATGATTCCCGCGGCCGCGCAACTCCGCTCGGCCGCCACCCCGGTCACCCCGAGGTCCCGCAGATCGATGAGCGCCAGGTGGGTGTCGGTCCCGCCGGAAACCGGGCGCATGTCCTCGGCCGCCAGCGCGTCGGTCAGCGCCCGGGCGTTCGCGATCACCTGCGCTGCGTACGCCCGGAAGTCCGGCCGCAGCGCCTCCCCGAAGGCCACCGCCTTGGCAGCGACGGCGTGCATCAGGGGCCCTCCCTGCGTGAACGGGAAGACCGCGCGGTCGATGCGCGAGGCCAGCTCCGCGGTGCAGAGGATGCCGCCGCCCCTCGGCCCGCGCATCGCCTTGTGCGTCGTGAACGTGATCACGTCGGCGTGCGGCACGGGCGAGGGGACCGCCCGGCCCGCCACCAGGCCGATCGTGTGGGCGGCGTCCACCAGCAGCCACGCGCCGACCTCGTCGGCGATGCCCCGGAACACCGCGTGGTCCACGAGCCGCGGATACGCCGTGGCGCCACAGATGATCATCTTTGGCTGGTGCCGCACCGCCAAGTCGCGCACCTCGTCGTAGTCGATGGTCTCGGTGTCGCGCCGCACCCCGTACGCCACCACGTCGAACCAGCGGCCCGAGAAGTTGACCTTGGATCCGTGGGTCAGATGGCCGCCGTGCGACAACGCCATCGCCAGGACCGTGTCGCCCGGCCGCAGCAGCGCGGCGTACGCGGCGAGGTTCGCCGACGCGCCGGAGTGCGGCTGGACGTTGACGTGATCGGCGCCGAACAGCGCCTTCGCCCGCTCGACCGCGATCGTCTCGGCCCGGTCGACGACCTCGCAACCTCCGTAGTACCGCCTGCCCGGGTAACCCTCGGCGTACTTGTTGGTCAGAGTGGAACCCAGGGCCGCGATCACGGCGGGCGAGGCGAGGTTCTCACTGGCGATGAGCTGCAGGCCGCCGCGAAGCCGCTCCACCTCGTCGATCAGCACTCGGGCGATCTCGGGATCCTGCCGCCTCAGTTGCGCGAAGTCGGGTCCGTAGAACTCCGCGTCACCGCCGGCGACGCCGGCAGGCTCGTGGTCGCGTTCGTGATCGCGTTCGTGGTCGCGCCGTGTCGTACGCATGGCCGGCTCACCACTCCTTCCCCCCGTACGGGACCGCACGAGGTAAGGACACTGGTCTCCCCACTGTAAGGCCGGCCATCCGCGGCCCCCCGGCGACCGCTCGGGGACCGTCTCGGGCGGTCAGCTGTAGGCGTGCGGGGCACCCGCCGCGACCGGCACCCACCGGGGGGTGTCCGCGGCCTGGTCGCTGATCGCGCTGAGCACCGACTGGCGGTACATGCTCAGGCGGTTGCGCCACTCGTTCATGTCCTGCACGTACCGCTCCGCGACCGGCGCGTCCCAGACGTCCCTGCTGCGACTCATCTGCTGCGCCTTGTCCAGGGAAGTGGTCAGCCCTTCGAGCAGCGGCAGCACCTGCTGCCACAGATCGACGAGCTTCTGGTACTCGGGGTTGAACCGCCAGCTGGTCGCCTGCCCATCGGGGTTGAACGGGTCGGCCGAGGAGGTCGGCGGCCCTTCACCGGGCTGGAGCGGCTGCGGAGCCGGGGGATCGGCGTGCATCTCTGGCGGCCCTCCTTCACGAATCGGTCGACGAGCCAGGCTCGGCGTCTTCTGACGGGACATCCGACGCGGACGTCACGCCATGGCCATCGTCGGCGCTGAAATGGCCGTATCGGCCCTCTACCCCGGATGGCGAGTACAGACCGGACCTGAGGTGCCCTTCCTGCTGTACGAGCCCCTGAGGACCTCGCTGCCCCTGATCGCCACTCGCTCCTCGTACGCCTTCGGAAGACCCGGTCCCCTGGTCGGGCCGACCGTGCGAAGCACCCGTTCCACGGTCGGACGAACCCGCATCGGCGCCCGAGTAGGACGAAGCCGGACCCGCGGCCGAGTGGGACGAACCCGACCCTGCGGCCGAATGGGACGAACCCGAGCCGGCGGCCGAGTCGGGCGTACCCGAGCCCGCGGCCGGGTCGGGCGTGTCCGGCGGGAGCGGAGCCGACGGCCTGGCCGAACCGGACGGCTCTTCGGGCTGGATGTGGCCCACCGGCCCATCGGGCTGGGGGTGCCCCGGCTGCGCACCGTCCGGCGGGACGACCACCGGCTGCTCCATCGGCGGGATCTTGTCCATGTTCTGCATCAGCCAGCGAAGATGCTCGGCGCTCGGAGGCTTCATGGTGACCTCGACGACCCGCACCCCGTCGACCTCGATCACCCGCGTCCGTTCGTGCGTGGTGTCGATGTCGTCGGGGTTGTCGACATTCGGCGTGTCGAGCCGCTGGTCGGGCGGCACACTCTGCTGGGCGGGCGTGCCGGGCCCCTGATCGGCCGCATACGGCTGCCGATCCACCACATCCGGCTGACCATCAGGCGCGACGGGCTGCTGATCAGGCGCGTCGGGCTGCCCATCAGGCGACACCGGCCCCCGATCCACCACATCCGGCTGACCATCAGGCGCGACGGGCTGCCGATCAGGCGCGTCGGGCTGCCCATCAGGCGACACCGGCTCCCGATCCACCACATCCGGCTGCCGATCGGGCGTGACGGGCTGCTGGTCGGGAGCGTCAGGTCTCTCGGTGGGCGGGATCTGCTGCTGCGCGTCCGGGCCGGCCTGCGGACTCTCCGCCAATGGAGACACGTACTGTGGCTCGCCACCTTGCGGCGGCCCCTCCGGCTTGTCGGGCTTGTCGGCCTTCGGCGGTTCGGGCTTGTCGGGCTTGTCGACCTTCGGGGCGTCGTCCTTGTCGGGCTTGTCGACCTTCGGCGGCTCGTGTTTGTCTGGCTTGTCCGTCTTGTCCTGCGGGTCGGACGTGGGCGCGTCGTGCTTGTCCGCCTTGGGCGGAGGATCGGACCTATCGGCCTTCGGCTCGTGCTTCTGGTCGGGCTGATCGTTCTTGTCGTTCTTCGGCGAATCGTCCCTGTCCGGCTTGTCCGCCTTCGGCGCGTCGTTCTTGTCGGCCTTGGGGGCGTCGTTCTTGTCCGGCTTGTCGGCCTTGGGGGCGTCGTTCTTGTCGCCCTTGTCGCTCTTGTCGTTCTTGGGTGAGTCGTCCTTGTCGGCCGTCGGCGGAGCGTCCTTGCCACCCTTGTCGGACTTCGAATGTCCGTCCTTGTCGGCCGTGTGGGTCTTCTCCGTCTTGTCCGTCTTGCCGTCGCCGGACTTGGAGTCATGCTTGTCGGGATCGGTCTGGTTCATGCTCTTGGGACCGGTCACCGTGTCGTTCTGCTTCTCCTTCTTCTCCAGAAGGACGAGCCGGGCGCTGACATCGCGGACGAGCGTCTCGCCGGCGTCGGCGACCTGGACCGGCCGGTACGTGGTGGGCACGGACAGGCCGGCCGCGCCGGTCAGCTGAGTGACACGCGCCTCGACGCTGCGCATCTGCTTCCCGGCGCGTCCCACTTCGGCCAACAGCTCACGGACCAGCTTCGGGTCCATTCCGTCCAGCTTGCCCATGGGCGTCTCCCGTGGTCGTGACCGCCGCTCCCCTTGGTGCGCCCATTGCGACTCCAAAGGGCTCGCGCCCGCTCGCAGCCATGCTCCCCTGCCACAGGCGATCGCTCAAGAGCACAGACGCACCTCACGCTACTGAGACGCTCCGGCCACGAGCCCGCACGATAGCCATACGGCATGAGTCACGGCGGTGACGGCACGGACCTCGGCCGTCACGGCCGCTTGTCGGCCTGCCCTCGCGTCTCGGCGGGCGGAACCTGCCCCACCCCGGCCGCCCCGTCGGCGTCGACCGGCTTGACGGCGTCGACCGGCTCGGCCGCGTCCGCGGGCTTCACCGTCTCGGCCGGCTCGGCGGAGACACCGGGCTTGGCCGTATCGGCGGACCCGGCCGCGTCCGCGGGCTTGACGGCATCGACCGGCTCCGCCGTGTCCGCGGGCTTCACCGTGTCAGCCGTGTCGGCCGTGTCCGCGGGCTTCACCGTGTCAGCCGTGTCGGTCGTGTCCGCGGGCTTGGCCGTGTCGGCCGTGTCGGCGGGCTTGGGCGTGTCGGTGGGTTCGGCGGTGTCGGTGGTCGCGGTGGCCTCGGTGAGGGCTTCCTTGGCGCCCGCCAGACCCGAGACATCGGTGTCCGGGCCCGCGTCGGTGGCCACGTAGCCGATGACGCTGCGCAGCTTCTCGACCGGGATGGCGCCCTGGCGCAAAACCCGTGGCACGGCCGTCGTGAGGTCGATGATCGTGGAAGGCGTGGTGTCGGCGCAGGCGCCGCCGTCGAGGTAGACGGCCACGGACTCCCCGAGCTGCTCC
The DNA here is from genome assembly GCF_042654065.1 of Sphaerisporangium dianthi. Lineage (NCBI taxonomy): Bacteria > Bacillati > Actinomycetota > Actinomycetes > Streptosporangiales > Streptosporangiaceae > Sphaerisporangium > Sphaerisporangium dianthi. The sequence continues at coordinate 99,928 of NZ_JBHSFP010000022.1, forward strand.
TCGGCGTCGGCGGCGGTCGTCGCGGGCGGCGCGCCGGACCGGTTGGCGCTGCTCACCGCCATCGGCCCCGTCTCCTTGAGGAGCTCAAGCGCGACGGCGTGCAGCGGCATGCGGACCGCGACGGTGCCCTTGGTGTCACCCAGATCCCAGTTGAGCGAGCGGCTCGCCCGGCAGATGATCGTCAGCGGCCCTGGCCAGAAGTTGTCGATCAGATCTTGCCCGTAGGTGCCGAGATCCTCGATGAGGGCGGAGGCGGCCCGTACCGTGCCGACCAGGACGGGGACGGGCATGTCCCGGCCGCGGCCCTTGGCCTCGAGAAGGGCGGTGACGGCCGAGGGCGTGAAGGCGTCGGCCCCGATGCCGTAAACCGTGTCCGTCGGGATGACCACCAGCTCGCCGGCCCGTATGGCGGACGCGGCGTCGGCGATCCCGGCAGCACGCTGCTCGGTGGTGGAACAGTCATAACGTCGGCTCACGACTTGTCATCCTCCCATGCGGGCGGGCCGGCCCGAGCCGGGATCCCCCGCGTCGGCCGTCATTCCTGGCCGTGACGGGCCGTGACGAAGCGGTCGCGGCCGGCCAGGTCGGCGTGGTCTCGCGCGTCACGCCAGCCGCGGTCCTCGGAGAACTCCAGATAGACCGCCGACCCCTGCTGGTCGGCGTGCTCCACCGCCACCAGACCGCCCGCCCGCAGCAGGCGCCGGGCCGTGCGCTCGACGGCGCGGACCTCGTCCAGCCCGTCCTCCCCCGAGCCGTACAGGGCACGGGACGGGTCGTAGTCGCGCACTTCGGGGTCGCGCGGCACCGCGCCCGGCGGGATGTAGGGCGGGTTGGAGATGACCAGGTCCACCTGGCCGTTCAGCTCGGGCAGGCAGTCGGCGAGGTCCTCCGGGTGCAGGGAGACGCGCCCCTGCCCGTGCTCGACGATGTTGCGCTTGGCCCAGCCGTAGGCGACCGGGTCGACCTCGACGGCGTGCACCTGCGCGAGCGCGACCTCCTGGGCGATCGACAGGGCGATGGCGCCCGAGCCGGTGCCGAGGTCGACCACGAGCGGGGAGGCGACGTCCATCTCACGGAGCCGGTCGATGGCCCAGCCGGCCACCACCTCGGTCTCGGGGCGCGGCACGAACACGCCGGGCCCCACCTCGAGCGACAGGTAGCGGAAGTAGGCACGTCCGGTGATGTGCTGAAGCGGCTCGCGTGCCTCCCGCCGTGCGATGCCCTCCCAGAACAGGGCGTCGAACTCCGAATCGGGCACCGTGTGGAGCTGGCCGCGCCGCACACCGTGGACGAACGCCGCGATCTCCTCGGCGTCGGTGCGCGGTGAGGGCACCCCCGCCTCGGCGAGCCGGGCGGTGGCGAGGGCTATCTCGTCCATCAGCAGCGTCATGGGAGTTTTCGCAAGATACGTCGTCGACGGGGTCGTGGAGGGTGTCTGGCCACTTCGCGGGTCGGGTGGGTTCACGGGGTCAGGTGTGCGCGGCGAGCTTGTCGGCCGTCTCGGCGTCGGTGAGCGCCTGGATGACCGCGGACAGGTCGCCGTCCAGCACCTGGTCGAGGTTGTACGCCTTGAAACCTACGCGGTGGTCGGAGATGCGGTTCTCCGGATAGTTGTACGTGCGGACGCGTTCGGAGCGGTCGACCGTCCGCACCTGCGACTTGCGCTCGGCCGAAGCGGCGGCGTCGGCCTCTTCCTGCGCGATCGCCAGCAGCCGCGCACGCAGGATGCGCAGCGCCGACTCCTTGTTCTGGAGCTGGCTCTTCTCGTTCTGGCAGGAGACGACCACGCCGGTCGGGACGTGGGTGATGCGCACCGCCGAGTCGGTCGTGTTGACGCTCTGGCCCCCGGGACCGGAACTGCGGAAGACGTCGATGCGCAGGTCGTTGGGGTCGATCTGGACGTCGACCTCCTCCGCCTCGGGATACACCAGGACGCCGGCCGCGGAGGTGTGGATGCGCCCCTGCGACTCGGTGACCGGCACCCGCTGGACCCGGTGGACGCCGCCCTCGTACTTCAGGCGCGACCAGACGCCGTCGGCGCCCTTGCCCTTCACCGCGACGGTGACGTCCTTGTAGCCGCCGAGATCGGAGTGCTGGGCGTCGATGATCTCGGTCTTCCAGCCGACGCGCTCGGCGTACCGGAGGTACATGCGCAGCAGGTCGCCGGCGAACAGCGCCGACTCTTCGCCGCCCTCCCCCGCCTTGATCTCCATGATGATGTCCTTGTCATCGCTGGGATCGCGCGGGATCAGCAGGTGCTTGAGTCGTTCCTCCAGGGGGGCGATGCGCCCTTCCAGCTGCGTGGCCTCCTCGGCGAACGCCGAGTCCTCGGTGGCGAGCTCCTTGGCCGCCTGGAGGTCGTCGCGGACGCCCTCCAGCTCGCGGTAGACCGACACGATGGGGGTCAGCTGCGCGTAGCGCTTGCCCAGGGTGCGGGCCTGGTTCTGGTCGGCGTGCACAGCGGGATCGGCGAGCCTCTGCTCAAGCTCCGCGTACTCGTTGAGCAACTCGTCGAGATTCACCGTGCGTCCTTCTTCCCTCACCACCGGCGAGAACCTGGGTCATCACCAAGAACGCCGACCCGGGCATGCCCCCGTGCGCGGGGGCATGCCGAGCCGGCGTCGGTCGCGGAGCTACTTGCTCGCGGGCTTCTTGCCGAAGCGCTTCTCGAAGCGGGCCACCCGGCCGCCGGTGTCCAGGATCTTCTGCTTGCCCGTGTAGAAGGGGTGGCAGGCGGAGCACACGTCGGCGTGGATGACGCCGTTCTTGGCGGTGCTGCGGGTGGTGAAGCTGGCGCCACAGCTGCAGGTCACCTGCGTGGTGGCATAAGTCGGGTGAATGTCGGGCTTCATCTCAATCCTCTCTGGCGCGGTCGCCGGGTCGCCTTCGTCTCTCGCGGTCAGCTGACACGCGGACGGGCGGGAACCGGAACCGCCGTTCGGTCGGCTACCAGTGTGCCAGATCCTGTAACCCCGCCAGGCCATCGCTCATTCCCGGCGAAGGCCGGACCCGGCACCTGCCCTCCCGGCTGCCGGGGTGACCCGCCGAGCTTAGGCCCCCGGCCGCACAGGTTCGGCGAAATCACCCCCGTGCGACCGCAAAAGTTCGGTAACAGTGCCCGGTGCCGGAGTTCGGCGGTCACACTCTGCGCAGGTAGGCCAGCACGGCCAGGACGCGGCGATGATCGTCGGGAGCGGGGTCGAGGCCGAGCTTGCCGAAGATGCCGGAAATGTGTTTTTCGACGGCGCCCTCGCTGATGCCCAGGCGGGCGGCGATCGCGTTGTTCGACCGCCCCTCGGCCATCAGCCCCAGCACCTCCGCCTCCCTGGCCGTCAGGGAGTCCAGGCGCTCATGGCTCCCGCGGCGGCTCAGCAGCTGGACCACCACCTCGGGGTCGATGACCGTCCCGCCCGCGGCGACCCGCCGGACCGCGTCGAGGAACTCCGTCACGTCGGCGATGCGCTCTTTGAGCAGGTAGCCGACCGCGGCGGCGCCCCGGCCGATGAGCTCGGTGGCGTACCGCTCCTCGACGTACTGCGACAGCACCAGCACGGGCAGGCCGGGCACCAGCGACCGCGCCTGCAGGGCGGCGCGGAGCCCTTCGTCGGTGTGGCTCGGCGGCATCCGCACGTCGACGACCGCGAGGTCGGGCCGATGCGCGCGCACCGATTCGACCAGAGCCGGCCCGTCGCCCACCGCGGCGACCGTTTCGATGCCGCCGTCGCCGAGCAGCCTGATCAGGCCCTCGCGCAACAGGACGGAGTCCTCCGCGATCACCACCCGCACCCCGGGCACCCCCACCCTCACTCGATCACGCCGTCACGCCCACCCGGTCCGGCGGCACCGGGGAACGGCCGGCGCCAGGGAACGGCCGGCGCCGGGGACCTCACCACTCGCACGGTAACGCCGCCCTGATGAGTGTGGGGCCCCCGGACGGGCTTTCGATCGCGAGCGTGCCGTCGATGGTGGCCGCGCGGTCGGCGAGACCCGCCAGCCCGCCCCCCGGCCGGGCGTGGGCGCCACCGACGCCGTTGTCGCGTACCTCCACCACCACGCGCTGTTCCTGGCGGCCCACCCGGACCGACGCCTCCGTCGCCACCGAATGCTTGGCGATGTTCGCCAGCGACTCGGCGACGATGAAGTACGCGATGCTCTCGACCGCCGCGGGCGGCCGGTCGGCGATCTCCACCCTGACCTCCACGCGCACCGGCGCGCGGGCGGCCAGCGCCGACAGGGCGGCGTCGAGGCCCCTGTCGGTGAGGATCGCGGGATAGATGCCGCGCGCCAGGTCGCGTAACTCGGCGATGGCGGCCTTGGTGCCCAGGTGGGCCTGCGCCAGCAGCGCACGCGCCTCGTCGGGCTCGGTGTCGAACTTCGCCTGTGCCCTGCCGAGGTCGAGGGCCACGGCCAGCAACCGCTGCTGCGCGCCGTCGTGCAGGTCGCGTTCGATCCTGCGGCGCTCCGCCTCGGCGGCGTCCACGCCCCTGGCCCGGCTGGCACGCAGATGCTTCACCCGTGCCTCGTCGCCGGGGCCGAGCAGCGCCATGGCCAGCGTGCCATGGAGCCAGGCCATGCCGCGCACCACGTACAGCGTGGCGCACAGCAGGACCAGGCCGCCGAGCGCCCAGGGCAGCGCCTCGGGCACGGTGTCGAGCACGAGCCGGTCGTTGATCTGCGTGCGCACGCCGTACAGGACCAGGACGGGCTGTGCGATCAGCTCTATGGAGGAGGCTCCCATGGCGAACGTCGCGAAGGACTCGACCAGCCCGAGCGGGAGCAGCAGGAACAGGTAGCCGAGATCCTTGTAGGTGGCGGGATCGGCGAACAGCCGGCGCAGAGCGCGCATGACGCCCTCGCCTTCGCTCGGCTGGTAGGGGTGGGGAATGGTGACGCCGAACGCCAGGCGCAGCAGCCGCCGCTCGAGCATGGCGCCGCCCCGCCAGACCAGCATGGTCACCACCAGCATGGGCAGGCCCACCCAGATCACCAGCAGGGCGAAGGAGAGCGTCAGCCCTGACACCAGGATGACGAACCAGGCGACGCCCCAGAACATGCTGAGCAGCAGGTAGGGCACCGCCCGCCAGGTCATGGGGTCGACCAGCAGGCCCAGCGGGCCGCGGGAGCCGAACGGCACCCGCATGCGCAGGGGCGGGCGCCCCGTCACCGCCTCGCCGGCCATGCCACACCCCTCACGTCGAGCCGCGCCCGCAGGCCTGTCAGGTCGTACGGGAAGAGCCTGCCAAGCCGCCGCGCCCCACGCCATGGAGTTACCACCCGAGGAGGGCTGTGGCCAGCCCCACCTCATGGACCGCTTGCGCCGGCCGGGTGAACGCAAAGGCCCGGCCGGGCGCGGGAGCGAGAGCTCCGGCCTGGCCGGGCGAGTGCGTTTGCCGTGGGTGGAGCGGACGAAGGTCAGTCGCGATCGGAGCTGACCGTCGTCTTCTGCACCTGGAGCAGGAACTCGGCGTTGGACTGCGTCTCGCGCATCTTCTCCAGCAGGAGCTCCAGCGCCTGCTGCATGTCGAGCGCGTGCAGCACGCGGCGGAGCTTCCAGACGATCTGCAGCTCGTCCCTGGACATCAGGATCTCTTCCTTACGGGTGCCGGACGCGTCGACGTCCACCGCGGGGAAGATGCGCTTGTCAGCCAGGGAGCGGTTGAGCTTCAGCTCTGCGTTGCCGGTGCCCTTGAACTCCTCGAAGATGACCTCGTCCATCTTGGAGCCGGTCTCGACCAGCGCCGTGGCGAGGATCGTCAGCGAGCCGCCGTTCTCGATGTTGCGCGCCGCGCCGAAGAACCGCTTGGGCGGGTACAGCGCGGTCGAGTCGACACCACCGGACAGGATGCGCCCGGACGCCGGGGCGGCCAGGTTGTAGGCCCGGCCGAGGCGGGTGATGGAGTCGAGGAGCACGACCACGTCGTGGCCGAGCTCCACCAGCCGCTTGGCGCGCTCGATGGCGAGCTCGGCGACGGTGGTGTGGTCCTCGGCGGGACGGTCGAAGGTCGAGTGGATGACCTCGCCCTTCACCGACCGCTGCATGTCGGTGACCTCTTCGGGACGCTCGTCCACCAGGACGACCATCAGGTGGCACTCGGGGTTGTTCCGGGTGATCGCGTTGGCGATCGCCTGGAGCACCATCGTCTTGCCGGCCTTGGGCGGGGAGACGATGAGGCCGCGCTGGCCCTTGCCGATGGGCGCCACCAGATCGATGATGCGCGTCGTCAGGATGTTGGGGTCGGTCTCCAGGCGCAGCCGCTCCTGCGGGTAGAGCGGGGTGAGCTTGGAGAAGTCGGGGCGGTTGCGCGACTGCTCGGGGTCCATGCCGTTGACGGTGTCGAGCCGCACAAGGGCGTTGAACTTCTCACGGCGCTCGCCGTCGCGGGGCTGGCGCACCGCTCCGGTGATGACGTCGCCCTTGCGCAGGCCGTTGCGGCGGATCTGCGCGAGCGAGACGTACACGTCGTTGGCGCCGGGCAGGTAGCCGCTGGTGCGGACGAACGCGTAGTTGTCCAGGATGTCGAGGATGCCGGCGATCGGGATGAGGACGTCGTCGTCACCGATCACGGGCTCGTTGCTGTCGAAACGGTCGCGGCCGCGCCGGTTGCGCTCCCTGAACCTGCCGCGGCGGCCGCGGCGGTCGTCGTCACCCTGGAGATCGCGGCCCTGGTCGCGGTCCCGACCCTGGTCGCGGCCCTGGTCGCGGGTCTGCTCGCGGCCCTGGTCGCGGTCACGGCCCTGGTCGCGGGTCTGCTCGCGCCCCTGGTCGCGAGACTGCTCGCGGCCCTGGTCACGGGACTGGTCACGGCCCTGGTCGCGAGACTGCTCACGGCGGCCCGGGGCGTCGCCCGCGTCGGCGGCGCGCTGCTCGGGACGCGTGTTGTCGTTGCGGTTGTCGGGGCGGTTGTCGCCACGCTCGCGACGGTCGCTGCCACGGCCGCGGCGCTCGCCGCGCTCGCGGCGGGACTCGCCGCGCTCGGGGCGGCCCTCGGACTGCGGGGCCTCGACCGGGGCCGAGGCGGTGGCGGCCGCGGCGACGGGGGCCTGTTCAGGGGCCTGCGTCTCGACGGCGGGAACGCGCTCTTCGCGGGTCTCGACGGCGGTCTCGACCGGCGCAGGGCGGGAACGTTCCCGACGGGTACGGGTGGGGCGCTCGGCCACCGGCTCGGCCGTGACCGTGGGAGCCGGGGCGGCGACAGGCTCGGCGGGGGCGGAGGTGGAGGCACCGTCAGCAGATACGCCCTGCTTCTCCTGGATGGCCGCGATGAGCTGGCTCTTGCGCATCCGTCCGGTCCCGCTGATGCCGAGGCTCGACGCGAGAGCCTGCAGCTCGGGCAGCACCATGGCCGCGAGGCCGGTGCCGGAGCGACGGCGCGGCCTGGCCGCGGCGCGGGTGGGGGTGTCGCCGGCGGCCGACGGCGCTGTGCCGGTGGCGTCGGAGAGGAGTTCGGTGGTGTCGCTCAACTAAAAGGTCCTTCCCAGGGGTCGGGCGTCGGCCACGATCAGCCAGGCGTCCCGGTGATGCGACCCGGCGGGACAGACCGGGTCGGGCTGGACGAAATCTCAAAGATGTCGGTAAACCGGTGCGTCGAACCGGCGCGTGGCCGTCACCGTCGAGATTCGTGAGCCGTTGGGGGCCCGGGGGTCGCCCCCCGGCTGGTTACCGCCGACCAGATGTCGATGCCAGTCGAACGCGCATGTCCCCGATTACGCCGCTTCTCGACGCGCCAACCGGATGTGGAGCAACCGGAGGCGATGAATTCGGGAAGCCCGCTGTGCGGCCTGCGTCTTGCGACGCAAGGCGCGATCCAGCGATGTATGGCTGACAAGCACGCACCCGCAACGGGGGCATCTGGTGCGGCTATCAGCCTAACATCACCAGCGCACACTGCTATTCCCTGAAGGTCGAAGATGCATCAGCGTGTCTCGGGAGATTCAACGCTCGCGCCGGACCGATCGACGTCCAATGGCTGGATGTGCCAGTCACTACCCACTTCCGACGCGATCAAATCATGGATATCCGCCGTTCCGAACACCAGGACCGTTGGACCGGCGCCTGACACAACGGCGGGAACCCCTGCCACGCGGAGACGTTTTACCAGATCGGCGGTGCCCGGCATCGCAGGCGCGCGGTAGGCCTGGTGCAGGCGGTCTTCGGTGGCGGCGAGCAACAGCCCGCTCTCGGGCCGCTGGGTCAGCGCCGCGATGAGCAGGGCCGCGCGTCCGGCGTTCGCCACAGCGTCGGCATGCGGCACGTCCTTCGGCAGGAGCCCGCGCGCCTCCTCGGTGGACAGCCGGGTTCTCGGCACGCACACCACAGGTCGGACGCCCCCATGCGGACTCAGTTCAAGCTTATGCGGTGTTCCCGACAGGTCGCTCCATGCGATGGTCAGCCCTCCGGACAGGCAGGGGGCGACGTTGTCGGGATGGCCCTCCATGCGCGTGGCCAGCGCGAAGACGTCGTCGTCCGAGAGCGCGGGAGCGGCGAGCGCGCGGGCGGCGAGAATGCCCGCGCAGATGGCCGCCGAGGAGGAGCCGAGGCCGCGGGCGTGCGGAATGCGATTGTGACATCGCAGCCGCAGGCGTCGCGGCTGCGGTACGCCGGCGAGGTCGAGGGTGGCGCGGATGGCCCTGACGATCAGGTGACCCTCGCCGGTGTCCAGTTCGCCGGCGCCTTCCCCCTCGACGTGCACCTCGATGCCCGGGACGTCGTCCCCGGCGCCTGACGAACCGTCGAGAACGGAGACCTCGACCTCGTCGTAAAGGGTGAGGGCGAGCCCCAGCGAGTCGAAGCCCGGGCCGAGATTCGCGCTGGTGGCGGGCACACGGACCACGACGGTGCTGCTCGGTGACATGCGTTTCCTCAAAGGGATGCGGTCGATCTCGGCCGATCATACGGTCGCGCCCGGCATTTCGCGCTGCGAGGTCGCCCTCGATGATCGCGCGGTCGCCGGGCGCGCGCGGCGGGGGCGCGCCCGGCGTCGCTACGCGAGTTCGAGCGCGGCGGCCGCCGCGAAGGCGTCGACCGGGATGGTCAACGGGGTGGGCGCGCCGGAGATCGCCCAGTCGGGGTCTTTGAGGCCGTTGCCGGTGACGGTGCACACGACACGCTCACCCGGGCGGACGAGCCCCTGCTCATGGGCCTGGAACAGCCCTGCGACGCTCGCCGCGGAGGCGAGCTCGACGAACACGCCCTCTTCCTGGGCGAGCAGTTTGTACGCCGCGGCGATCTGGCGGTCGGTGACGGCCTGGATGGCGCCCCCCGACTCGTCGCGCGCCGCCTCGGCGAGGTGCCAGGAGGCCGGGTTGCCGATGCGGATCGCCGTGGCGATCGTGTGCGGGTGGGTGACCGGTGCGCCGTCGACGATGGGCGCCGCCCCGCTGGCCTGGAAACCCAGCATGCGCGGGGTGCGGGTGGCCATGGCGTCCCCGGCGTACTCGCGGTAGCCCATCCAGTAGGCCGAGATGTTGCCGGCGTTGCCGACGGGGATGCAGTGCACGTCGGGCGCGTCGCCGAGGGTGTCGACGATCTCGAAGGCCGCGGTCTTCTGCCCCTGGAGGCGGTGCGGGTTGACCGAGTTGACCAGGGCGATCGGGTAGTTCTCCGCGAGCTTGCAGGTCATCTCGAGGCAGTCGTCGAACGAGCCGTCGACCTGCAGGAGCCTCGCGCCGTGCACCAGGGCCTGCGCCAGCTTGCCCATGGCGATCTTGCCGCGTGGCACGAGCACCGCGCAGGTCAGCCCGGCGCGGACGGCGTAGGCGGCCGCGGAGGCGCTGGTGTTGCCGGTGGACGCGCAGATCACGGCCTTGGCGCCCTCTTCGAGCGCCTTGCTGATCGCCACGGTCATGCCACGGTCTTTGAAACTGCCGGTGGGGTTGAGCCCCTCGACCTTGAGGAACACCTCGCAGCCGGTCAGCGCGGAGACGCGCCGCGCCGGGACCAGCGGGGTGCCGCCTTCGAGCAACGTGACCACGGGCGTCGTCGTGGTCACGGGGAGCCGGTCACGGTATTCCTCGATCAGGCCACGCCAAGCCATCGTCGCTCCTCCCGCGCCCGGCCCGGGTCGAGTGGGCACAAGGACGCGTAACCGTGGATCCGCTATACCAGCGGTGTCAGGCAACGAGTCTACGGGGGGCGGGGGCCCCGCCGCGTCCGCTGTCCACAGGCTGGACCGCTTCTGCGGGGCGTCATCGCCGGCACTCGGCCGGGCGCGCCGAGGGGTTAACGGGAAGCGAACAAGAACGCTTCCCTGAAGAACCCCCGGAAGCTCACTGTCTCTTTAACCGCTTTTGCCCCACAATTGAGGCAACACCACCATGCTCGGAAGGAAATCTCGCCGTGACCGCCGCGAGCATAGTCCGGGCCGGGGACGACCGCGACCGCCTGCACTGGGTCCTCGACCACCTGCCCGCGAGCCGTCCCGGGCGCCCGGTCTCCATCCTCGACCTGGGCTGCGCGGACGGCGACCTTTCTTTGCTGCTCGCCGAGCGAGGCGACCAGGTGACCGGCATCGACCTCGCGGCCCCGCCCCTCGCCCTGGCGCGCCTGCGGGCGGGCCGGCTGCCGGCGGACATCGCCGCGCGCGTCGAGTTCTCGGTCGGGGACGGGCACGGGCTGGACGGCGTTCCCGATGAAAGTTTCGACGCGGCCGTCGCCGGGGAGATCCTCGACCGCGTCGGCGATCCCGTCCAGGTGCTCCAGGCCCTCCACCGCACCCTCCGTCCGGCGGCGACGCTCGTCTTCACGGTCCCCTACGGCGTGAACGAGGCCGTCCTGCGTCTCGCCCACGCCGCCGGCGGCGGAGCGGCGGAACGGGACGAGGACGACGGAACCGGCCAGGACGAGACGGCAGAACGGGACGAAGGGGCGCGACGGGACGAAGGCGACGCGGCGGACCGGAACGACCGGACGGACGAGCCCGGCGGGGACGACGCCGAGCGGCGCCGGGTGTTCTACCACGGCAGCCTGCGGCACCTGGTGGAACCGCTCTTCGAGATCCGCGAGCTGACCGTCCTGCGCCACCACCTCGCCGGCGTCGCCGTACGCAGGGACGAGCCGCGCGGCACCCCCGGTTTCGCGCTCAGCCGGGCCGAGACCGCGTTCCTCCAGCGCGAGCGGCACCTGCACGGCGAGATCGCCGAACTGCGCGCTCTATGCGCGGAACTGGCCGGCCGCGAGGCCGTCCTGACCCGTGCCGGGCAGGATCTGCTCGGCCGCAACGCCGAACTGCGCGCCCAGACGACCCGTCTCGTCCACCGGATGCGCCACCTCGAGAGCCGCCTCGCCGAGTACCGGGAACTGATCGCCCGCCTGCGCCGGTCCAGGGCATGGCGCCTGATCACGGCATACCGTCGCATCCGGTACTCCTCGCTCCGCGAGACCCCGCCGGTGTCCGGCCCTCAGCGCCCCGTGGTCATCGCCGGCCCTGCCTCTCCCCCGCCTCAACGACCCGCCCTCCCCAGCCGCTCGGAACCCTGACCGGACGCCCGGCGGCGCGCCGGGCCCGTCCTCCCCGGCCCTCCTCCGAGGGCGGACCCGCGCCTTCGCGGGGCGCGAACCCGCGCCTACGCGCGGGCGCGCGTGAGCGCCGGGGACTTGTCAGGCGGAGTCCTCGCGACGCTCCCAGCGGGGCGGCTCGCGCGGAACCAGGGTCGGGGGCACGTTGTCGAGCACGGCTTCGCGGTCCACCACGACGCGCGCCACGTCGTCCCGGCTCGGCACCTCGTACATCACGTTGAGCAGGACCTCTTCCAGGACCGCACGGGCCGCTCTGGCGCCGGTGCGGCGGAGCAGCGCCTGCTCGGCGATCGCCGCGACGGCGTCCTCGGTGAACTCCAACTCGACGCCGTCGAGCTGGAAAAGCCTCTGATACTGCTTGACCAGCGCGTTGCGCGGCTCGGTGAGGATGCGCGCCAGCGCCGCCCCGTCCAGCGGCCGGAAGGTCGACACCACCGGAAGCCGGCCGACGAACTCGGGGATCAGCCCGAAGCTGACCAGGTCCTCGGGCATGACCTCCGCCAGGGCGTTCGCGCCGTCCCCGTCGCCGGCGGCTCGGAGGGACGCGCCGAACCCGGCGCCCTGGCGGCCGGTCCGCCGCTCGACGATGTGCTCAAGGCCCGCGAACGCGCCACCGACGATGAACAGCACGTTGCTCGTGTCGATCTCGATGAAGTCCTGGTGCGGGTGTTTGCGGCCGCCCTGGGGCGGGACGCTCGCGGTCGTCCCTTCGAGGATCTTCAGCAACGCCTGCTGGACGCCCTCGCCGGAGACGTCACGGGTGATGGAGGGGTTCTCGCTCTTGCGGGCGACCTTGTCGATCTCGTCGATGTAGACGATGCCGGTCTCGGCCTTCCTGACGTCGTGCCCTGCGGCCTGGATGAGCTTGAGCAGGATGTTCTCGACGTCCTCCCCGACGTAGCCGGCCTCGGTGAGCGCGGTGGCGTCGGCGATCGCGAACGGGACGCCGAGCATCCGCGCGAGAGTCTGGGCCAGGTAGGTCTTGCCGCACCCCGTCGGGCCGATCAGCAGGATGTTGGACTTGCCGAGCTCGACCGGCGCGCCGTGCCCCCGCTGGGCGGGCGCCGCGCGGATGCGCTTGTAGTGGTTGTAGACGGCCACCGCGAGCGTCCTTTTTGCGCCCTCCTGCCCGACGACGTACTGGTCGAGAAACTCGTGGATCTCGCGCGGTTTCGGCGGCTCCCACGGCCGGGCCGGCGACGAGCCGCCGAGTTCTTCCTCGATGAGCTCGTTGCAGAGCTCGACGCACTCGTCGCAGATGCATATGCGTCCCGGGCCCGCGATGAGCTTCTTGACCTGCCCCTGACCCTTCCCGCAGAACGTGCACTTGAGCGGGTCGCCGCCGTCACCTGTGCGTGCCACTCGGCAAGGTCTCCTCATCGGTCGTGCGGGCCGCTTCCGGGGGTACCCGGGCCGTGAACTCGGATGGTGTTATCATATGTTCACATCATATGCATGCCCGGCGGTATCTTTGCTCCGCACGGAAGGGGCAGTTCCGCAGCGAGGAGGACGATGGGCCGGCTCACCAGGGCGCAGACGCAGGAGCGCAACCGAGCCAAGGTGCTGGCCGCCGCCCGAGACGAGTTCGCCGAGCGCGGCTTCCGCGACGCGAAGATCGACGCGATCGCCGAACGCGCCGATCTCACCCGCGGCGCGGTCTACTCCAACTTCCCCGGCAAGCGGGCGCTCTACTTCGCCGTCCTGGCCGACCTGGCGGAACGCGTGCCCGAGCCTGCGGCTTCAGAGCCGCGTCACACCACTCGCGAGGCGCTCGGCGCGTTCGCCCGCGCCTGGCTCACCCGGCTTCCCCTCACCACCGACGCGCGGCCCGGCTCGGCCCGGCTCGGCATGGACCTCATGCCGGAGATCCTCGCCGACGAGCGCACCCGCCGCCCGTTCGCGCAGCTGATGAAACTCGACGCGCTGCTGCTCGGGCTCGCCCTCGAACGGCTGCGCCCCGCCGGGGAGCCGGCCGGGCGCCTGGTACGCCAGGCCGAGTCCGTGCTCACCACGTTGCACGGCGCCGCGCAGCTCGACGCCGCCGCGCCCGGCTTCGTCGAGCCCTTCAACGTCGTCGGCGTCTGCGAGCATCTCGCCGGACTCGATCTCGGCGACGTGTGGCGGCCTCCGCACATCCCGTTCATCTCGCAGGCGCGCCCCGCCGATGAGCCGTGGTCCCCGCCGCCGGTCGTGGACGCCGTCCGGGACGAACCGGTGGAGCTCACGGACGACGGCGTCGTGGCCGTTCTGGGACTGCACCGGCTGGGGGCCGCCGAGGAGGCCGTCCGAGCCGCGCCGCCCAACGCCGTGATCACCCTCGTCCTGGTCACCGGGGACCCCGGCGAGCTGGCCCCGCTGGCCCGTCTGACCGTCGCCGAGCTGCGCGCCTGCCTGCGCCGGGCCTTCCCGCCGCCGGTGTGGCCCCGCCTGCGGGTCGTGCACGACGAGACGGGCGCCGTGGCGGCGGCGGCCGGCGTGCCCGCCGTCAGCGACGAGACCGAGGTGGCGGTCCGCGTCTCCTCCGGCCGCGTCCGCGCACGGGCCGACGGCCGCGGCGCGTGCCACGCGGCCGCGTCGGCCACCGTCACCACCCCGCCCCACGGAACAGTCCCGCCCACCGGCGCCGTCCCGGCCGCGGGGACCGAGCCGTCCACCGGGACCATGCCCACCGCGGGAAACCAGAGGGGCTAGCGGCCTCGCAACGCCGTGCGCAGGCGCTTGACGAGCTTCTTCCCCTCCGGCCCGGACGCCGCCGCGGACCCGGCGGACGCGGAAGCCGCCGCTGGCCCGGCGGACGCGGACGCCGCCGCGGGGCCGGCGGCGCTCGGGGACGGGGGCCAGAACTTGGCGGCGGGAGCGCGGCGTACCCCATGGGTCCGCTCGATCACCTCGGCGAGTTCCTCGCCGGGGCCTGCGAGCAGGCGGGCGCGGTTGACGGCGTCGGTGCGCTCCATGCGCGCCGTCCGGCCGTCGGGGAACTCCACGACGAGCAGCCCCGCACGGTCCTCGGCCATCATCCTGATCATGACTTCCAGCGAGCGACGGTGCAGCGGCACGTCGACCGGCCCGGTGTAGCGGAACGGGATGGTCGCGAGGTCCGGCGCCGCCGGGGCGAGGAGCACGCCCTCGTCGTACCGGAACTGCTCATGGATCAGCCGCAGTTCGAGGTCGGGGTCGTCCAGCACGCGGTGCCGCCCCTCGGGCAGCCGGTCCCACGGCGCGACGAGCGTGGCGCGCACGTCCGGGAGGCTGCCGCCGAGCGCCGCGGCCACGGCGGCCCGCACCTGCGGCTCGGTGCGGTCCTCCACGGCGAGGACGACCTCGACGTACGGCACGAGCCAGCGCCGGCCGGCCTCTTTGCGCAGGTCACGGCGGAGCGGGACGCGCTGGGCGAGATAGGGGGCCACGACCCGGACGGTCGCGTCGGTGTCGACGCGCTGGGCGGGCAGCCCCAGGTGCACGGCACGCGCCTCCATGTCGGGCACGAACACGGCGCCGCTCATGGCGAGCCGGTAGGCGAACTCGGTGTCCTCGCCCCTGAGCACCCGGGGATCGAGGCCGCCGACCTGCTCGAAGAGCTCGCGGCGGAAGGACACGGTGGGCCCGGTGCAGACGTGGTAGGGGTTCTTGCTGGCACGCAGCCCGTCCAGCCGCCGGATCGTCGCCTCCGTGGAGCTCGGGACGGCGTTCGCAAGGTCGAAGAGCGTGTCGAAGGCGCCGTCGCGCACGGCGGCGTGCACCTGCGCGGCGGTGCGCGGCGGCTCGTCCACGAAGACCTTGCCGCCGATGGTGACCACGTAGTCGGTGAGGTGGTGCCAGCGCATGAGCGCCTCGATGTGCTCGCGGCAGATCACCATGTCGGAGTCGAGGCGCTGGACGACCTCGCCCTCGGCGAGGCGCACGCCGGTGTTCAGCGCGTGCGCGATGCCCCACCCCCCGGGAGTGCTTCGCACCAGGCGGGTGTTCCGCGGCCGGATGTCGGGCAGTCGCAGGGGCGGCTCGCTGCCGTCGTCCACGACGACGGCCTCCATCAGGCCGGACGGGTAGGACTGCGCGGCCAAGGCGGCGAGCGTCAGGTCGAGCCGGTGCTGCCCGCCGTACGCGGGGATGACCACGCTGACCGGCAGGGACGGAGTCCACGCGCCGAGCGGCGGCGGTGTGAGCGGGGAGTAGTCGTTGTGCCGGATGAGCGGCCTGCCGCCCGCGCCGGTCATGATCGCGAAGCCTTCGCCGCCGTGTGCCTGCCGCCCGCCGGCCTGTGACGTGCCGGGCTCGTCCGTGGGGAGGCGGTCAAGATGATCGCTCCTTCGTCGGTTCCTTTCGCCGCCGGAGCCGACCCTATACAAGGAAGCTGGGAGCTTCATGAGAGGGCCCGGGGACGTCTTCGCCCGCCGATATGCCCCTCCCCCGCAAATCATGCGCCCTCGCGGCCAGGGCCGCCCGGTCACTCGCCCGTGGGCGGGGTGCCGTTCGCGCGTTCGACGTCGGCCGCGGCGCCCGGGGCGCCGCCCGCCGAGGCCGCGGGGCCGTTCAGCGGCTCGCTGGGCGCCGGGACGCCGCGCCGCACGGAGATCCGCTTGATCATGGTGCGCAGCCGGCCCGCCTTGAGCCGGGCCACCTCACGGCGCAGCCCCCCGACCTCCCGGCGCAGGTCGACGGCGCTCTTGCGCCACCGCCCCGCCTCGTCGCGCCACTTGCCGACCTGGCCGCGCAGCCGCTCGACCTCCTTGGTCAGCTTGACCACCTCGGCCTCGGTCTCGAGCCGGGCGCGGTAGGCCATCCGCCGCCCCTTGGCGGCCACCGCCTGCGCGGCGGGGACGAACCCCAGCTTCTCTCCGTCGACCCACAGCGCGCCGTAGACCTCGTCCACCACGTCGTCGATCGCATCGCCGATCGCATCGCCGGCCCGCTCGCCTGACGCGGCACCGGCGGGCCACGACACCGCGGCGCCGGTGGCGCCGGCGGACGCCGGAGGGGCGAGGACCAAGGCGGCGCGGGCGAAGGCGGCGCGGCGTTCCAGACGGGCCGTGGCCAGACCGTCCGGCGACTCGGCGAGCAGGACGCCGACCAGCCCGTGGCCGTCGTCCACCGCCAGGTCCAGCAGCTTGGCCAGGGTGTCCTCCTCGGGCACCCACCCGGCGGGCAGGCACAGCCGGAACGGCGCCACCCGCTCGGCGGCGGTCGGCGCGAACCGCACCCGGCCCTCATGGGCGTAGTGGCCCCGGATGAGCGCGAGGTCGAGGCGGGGGTCGGTGAGCGGTGCCCGGCGTTCGGGCTCGAAGGTCTCCCATGGGCCTGTGAGCAGCACCGACACATCGGGCACGGTGCCCGCCAGCACGGCGTCCACGGTGGCGCGGGTGTCCTCGTACCCGGCGGCCTCGACCACGACCTCCAGGTAGGGCACCTTCCACTGGCGGGCCGGGTGCGCGCGGAGCCAGCGGTACTGAGGGATGCGATCGCCGATCAGGGCGTGGCTGACCCGGTCGATGGGCTGCTTGTCGCGCATGCGCATGGACGGGCCCAGGTGGAAGCCCCGGGCGAGCGGCTCGGGGATGAACACCGCTCCGGCCTGGGCCAGGCGGTAACCCATCTCGGTGTCCTGGCCGAGGAACAGTTCCTCGTCCATGGGGCCGGCCGTCTCGATGAGCCGGCGGCCGACCGAGGTGGCCCCGCCGACGTGCAGGCTGAAGGCCCTGCCGGGGTTCGCGGTGAGCCCGTCGGTGCGCCGCACCAGGTCCACCAGCCACTCGTGCGGCTCGGCGGGCTCGAAGAGGCCTCCCAGGTCGGCGGTGGACCTGACCACCTCGGGAGCGGGCAGCGGGGCCGTGGTGAACCGCAGGTAGCTGGTCACGACCAGGTAGGGGGCGAGGTGGTGCCAGCGCATGTGCGCCTCGACCTCGTGCCGGTCGGCGACCACGTCGGAGTCGAGCCAGTGGACGACGTCGCCGGTGGCGGCCGCCAGGCCGGCGTTGCGGGCGTTCGCCCGGCCGGGGACCTCGCAGACGATCAGCCGGGTGCCGGCGGGCCGGATCTCGGGCAGTCGCAGCGGCGGGCTGCTGCCGTTGTCCACGACGAGGACCTCGGTGAGGGCCTCGGGGTAGGTCTGCGCGGCCAGGCCGGCGAGGACGAGGTCGAGCTTGTCCTGGCCGTTGTAGGCGGGCACGACGACGCTCACCCGCAGGCTCGGCGGGAAGGCGCCGAGCTCGGGCGGGTCGAGCACGGTGTAGTCGTTGCCGCGGACCAGCCGTGGCGCGGAGCCGCCCGGCACAGGACCGCCCGGCACAGGACTGCCCGGCACGGAATCACCCGGTGCGAGGCCGCCCTGCTCGGGCGCCGTTTCGTCGGGTCGCAGGATCTGGCTGCTCATGAGGTTCCCAGGATGTGGCGGGGCACGAGGTCGGCGGAGCACGTCACGCGCGCGAGGCCGGCCGAGAACACCACGTGGACGACGTCACGACCTCGCGAGGGCACGGGTCCTCCGGCGCGGGTCACGGTATCTCCACCTGGCGGGGGCACGGGTCCTCCGGCGCGGGTCACGGCGTCTCCAGGATGCGGCTCGGCCGGAAGCCACGCCACTGGTTCGTCGAGACGCGCAGGAAGTGCGCGAGAGGCAGCTGCCAGGTGTGGCCCGCGGCGACCGAGCGGCGCAGGACGTACCCGAGCCCCTGGGTGCGGTAGATGCGGGCTCCGGCGGCGTGGGCGGTCTTGAGGAGCTGGGCGTCCACCCCCCGCGACACCCCCTCGAAACCGCCTATCTCCTGATATTTCTCACGAGCGAGGAAGATCGTACCGCCGGCCACGTGATCGGACCATATTTCGCTGGTGTAGTCCGTGCGCCGGACCGTGACGTTCAGCGGCTCCAGGTAGAAGAACTCGGCGGCCGTGCCCACGATGTCGGCCCCGCTGTACGCGCGTGCCATGAGCAGGTCGGACAGGTGCTCAGGGGAGTACCAGTCGTCGTCGTCCCACTTGGCGATGTCGTCACCGCTCGCCCTGGCCGCCGCCTCGTGGAGCACCTGGCCGAACGGCGTCGCCTCGTCGGCCTCCACCACGGTCAGCGGCAGAGGGAAGCCGGCGACGGCGCGGCGAACGTCCTCGTGGGAGGCGGGGACGCCGTGCAGGCCGAGGACGAGCTCGACCTCGGCATGGCGCTGACGCGCGATCTGGGCGAGCGCCGACGCGAGCAGCCCGGGCCGCTTGCTGGACATCACGACGCTGACCTTGGGCGTCGCCCCGCCCGTCGTCGCCGACGCGCGCGAGGCGTGCCGGCGGAGCCGCAGGCTGTGCTCCTCCCTGCGCAGGTCGGCGACCGAGCGGACCGACCGCTCGCGCGGGCCCGGCGCCCAGGACGCGAGCAGCGCGGCGAGGTCGGGGTCGGCCTCCTTGACCCAGGCGGGCGCGTCGTCCGCGTGCACGGGGACCCCGGCCGCCGCCAGGGCATGGACGGTCTGGAGCGCCTCGGTCGCACCCGCCGTCCCGGCCGCGCCCGCGCCGCCCGCCTGCGGCCAGCGGACGCGCAGGCCCTCCAGCGCGCGCAGCGGCACGATGTCGGCGGCGGTCAGCGGCAGGCCGGCGGCCTGGCCCGCGAGCAGCGGCCGGGCGCCTGAGAACGACAGCTCGGCCGGATCGGCCGTCGGCGTGCGCACGTAGCCGAGCGGTGTCGGGTCGCCCTCTGCCAACGCCTCACCTTTCACTACCGGCCCCGCCGGGGGAGACGGGGGAAGACGACGCCCAAGGGCCCGCGAGGCCGGGGCGCCGGAAGACGCCCAGGACCTGCGAGGGCGCGCGGGGACGGCGCCCCCGGGCACGCCCGGGTCAGGGCAGCTCGTCGCCCTCGACGCGCATCACGCTCGTCACGCCTCTGACGATGCCGAGTTCGCGCAGCCCGTCTATTGTGGCCGAAAGCGCGGCGTCGCTGGCCCGGTGGGAGACCAGGACGAGCTGGGCGTCGTCGCCGCGGCCCTCCTGGCGCACGGTCTGGATGGAAACGTCGTGCTTGGCGAACATCTCGGCGACGGTGGCCAGCACGCCCGGCTTGTCGGCGACGTCCAGCGACACGTGGTAGCGGGTGACCGTCTCGCCCATCGGGTGGACGGGCAGGTCGGCGTAGGTGGACGCCTGCGGGCCGTGGGTGCCGGCGATGCGGTTGCGTGCCACGGCCACGAGGTCGCCGAGGACCGCCGAGGCCGTCGGCGCGCCGCCCGCGCCCTTGCCGTAGAACATGAGCTGCCCGGCCGACTGGGCCTCCACGAACACCGCGTTGTACGCCTCGCGGACCCCGGCCAGCGGGTGGCTCCTCGGGATCATCGCGGGGTGGACGCGCACGCCGACCGAGCCGCCGCCGTCGGAGCGGGCGCAGATGGCGAGCAGCTTGATGACGTACCCCATGGCCTTGGCGCTGGCCACGTCGGTCGCGGTGATCTCGGTGATGCCCTCGCGGTGCACGTCGGCGGCCGTCACCCGGCTGTGGAAGGCCAGTTCGGCCAGGATGGCCGCCTTCGCGGCGGCGTCGAAGCCCTCGACGTCCGCCGTCGGGTCCGCCTCGGCGTACCCGAGCGACTGGGCCTCCTCCAGCGCGTCGGTGAACGAGGCGCCCGTGGAGTCCATCTTGTCGAGGATGTAGTTGGTGGTGCCGTTGACGATGCCGAGAACGCGGTGGACGCGGTCGCCGGCCATCGACTCGCGCAGCGGGCGGAGCAGGGGGATCGCCCCGGCCACGCTGGCCTCGTAGTACAGGTCGACGCCGTGCCGCTTGGCCGCGCCGTGCAGGGTGGCGCCGTCCTCGGCCAGCAGTGCCTTGTTGGCGGTGACGACGGACTTGCCGCCGGACATGGCGGCCAGCAGCAGCGACCTGGCCGGCTCGATGCCGCCGATCACCTCGATGACGATGTCGATGTCGTCCCTGGTCACCAGGGCCTCGGCGTCGACGGTCAGCAGCGCCGGGTCGACATCGCCGTCGCGTTTGCGGGTGAGCCTGCGGACCGCGACGCCCGCCAGCTCGAGCGGGGCCCCGATGCGGGCGGCGAGGTCGTCGGCCTGCTCGCGCAGCAGCCGCACCACCTGGGTGCCGACGACGCCGCAGCCGAGCAGCGCGACCTTCAGCGGCCTCGGCGGCCCGGGGTCGCCCGGTCTCTCGTGCCTGCCCCGGGCTTCCGCGGCCGCGGCGTCCTCGCCCTCGCCGGGCTCCGCCGCCGATCTCGGCGCGCGCGGCCCTTCGGGCTCGACCGGTTTCATACTTGCCCCCTCAGCAGGTCGTCCTCGGTCTCCCTGTGCATGATGACGCGTGACTTGCCGTCCTTGACCGCCACCACGGCGGGCTTGAGAAGGTAGTTGTAGTTGTGCGCGAGCGACCGGCAGTACGCGCCGGTGGCCGGCACGGCGAGCAGGTCGCCGGCGGTGAGGTCGCCCGGCAGCCACACGTCGCGCACCACGATGTCGCCGCTCTCGCAGTGCTTGCCCACCACGCGCGACAGCGTGGGCCTCGCCTCGCTGGCCCGCGACGCGAGCACGCAGGTGTAGTCGGCCCCGTACAGGGCGGTGCGCAGGTTGTCGCTCATGCCGCCGTCGACGCTGACGTAGGACCTCAGCCCTTCGACGTCCTTGACCGTGCCGACCTCGTAGACCGTCACGCCGCCGGGGCCGGAGATGGCCCGGCCGGGCTCGACGGTGAGCCGGGGGACGGGCAGGCCGGCGTCCTCGCAGACCCGCGTCACGATCATGCGCAGGTTGTCGGCGATCACCTTGATGTCGGGGGCGTCGTCGCCCTCGACGTAGGCGATGCCGTACCCGCCGCCGAGGTCGAGCTCGGGCAGGACGACGCCGTGCTCCTGCTTGATCTCCGTCAGCAGCACGGCCAGGCGCCGGGCCGCCACCTCGAAGCCCGCCGTGTCGAAGATCTGCGAGCCGATGTGGGAGTGCAGGCCGACCAGTTCGAGCTGCGGGAGGGCGAGCACCCGGCGGACGGCCTCGGCCGCCGCGCCGCTGTTGAGCGACAGGCCGAACTTCTGGTCGTCGTGGGCCGTCGCGATGAACTCGTGCGTGTGCGCCTCGACGCCCGTGGTGACCCGGATCTGGATCTTGGGCCGTACGCCCAGCTTGTCGGCGAGGTAGCCGACGCGGGCGATCTCCTGGAAGGAGTCGACCACGATGTGCCCGACGCCGGCGGCGAGCGCCCGTTCGAGCTCCGCGTACGACTTGTTGTTGCCGTGCAGCGCGATGCGCTCGGGCGGGAACCCGACGCTCAGGGCCACGGCCAGCTCGCCGCCGCTGCAGACGTCCAGGCCCAGGCCCTCCTGGTCGACCCAGCGGGCGACCTCCTTGCACAGGAACGCCTTGCCCGCGTAGTAGACGTCCTCGCCCTGGAAGGCGGCCTTGTAGTCGCGGCACCGGGAGCGGAAGTCGTCCTCGTCCACGACGTAGAGAGGCGTGCCGTACTCGCGGGCCAGGTCACGGACGTCGACGCCGGCGATCGTGACGGCGCCGTCCACGCGGCCGGACGTTCGCGGCCAGATCGTGGGGACGAGCGTGTTGAGGTCGGCAGGGGCCTGAGGAGGGCGGTCTTCGGGCAGCACCTCGGCGTGCCGGTCACCGGCCGGATGGGCGAATCGACTCACCCGAACGAGGCTATCCGACCCTGTGATTCCCCCGCGCCCTATGCCCACCTGGCGAGACGGCGATACGGAAGATCTTCACAGCGGCAGGCCGCATGGCGTACCACTTACTGCTGTTTGGCGGTTTTTATCATATTTTGACGGGAGGGGTCTGCCCGAGTTCGGCCAACCCCTCCCCTAGAACTTTTCGGACGGCCCGCGCCATGCACAGGCGTGCGACATGGGTGCCGGTCGGCGTCTCGTCCCCCTTGGGGATCGCCGGGGCGTGCTCGAAGGCGTCGTGATAGGCCTCGGCCAGCCGTTCCAGGTACGCCGGGCGGCCGGAGTCGCGGCCCGCCCGCCTGCTCGGCAGCTCGGCCAGCACCCGCAGCACGGCCCGATCGCGCGGCCCGTCGAGCAGGCCTGCCCGGAAACCCCATCCGTTCTCCGGCTCCCCCAGACCTCCACCCGGCGCCCCCAGACCTTCCCCGGGCTTCCCCGGGGGCGGCTCCGGAAGGCCGGCGCCGAACCCCAGGGGCACGCCGATGCCGAGATCGCGCGCCCAGCGCTGGACGGCCCCCGCCCGCACATAGGCGTACCTCACGACGAAGCCGGGATTGCTCCAGGTGCGCGGCCTGTCGGGCCACGGCGCCGCCCGCCCTCCCTGAGGCGCCGGCGCCGGCCTCGGCGGCTCGGCCAGGATCTCGGGGACGATCTCGCCGGGCGTGGCGACCTCGATCACCAGGAAGCCGTTCGGCCGCGCCTCGACCGTCCGCACCCCCGGCACGGCGCGAAGCCGCGCCGCCAGACCCTCGGCCACCTCGCGCGCCGGCCCGCCCGCCCGCCGCAGCGCCGCCGTCGAGACGTACACCGCGTCCCGCTCCCACGACCCCTCGGGCACCGGAGGGGCCCCCAGGATGGCGCGCAGTGCGTCCATGCCCACCTCCGCCCCACCAGCCGACTCCACCCCGCCAGTCTGACGCCCTCCGAGAGGACGGCGACCGAATAGCGGCCGCGGCCGTCACCCGCCCTTGCCCGCCGCGGCCGTGGAGCGGCCTCGGCCTTCGGCCCGCAACGCGAGAAGCTCCGGCGCGAGGATGGACACCGTGCCGTGCTCGATCTCGATCAGGCCGTCGCGGCGCAGTCGCGACAGCACGCGGTTGATCGTCACCCGTGTGACGCCCAGCAGGTCCGCCACGACCTGCTGTGTACCCGGCAGGGCGACCGGACCGGGCCGCCCGGCCGCCTGATCCAGCAGCCACGAAGCCAGCCTGGCCTCGGCGGGAAGCGTCGCCGTGGTCGCGAACTGCTGCTGGCGGTGCCGGGCATGGGCGGCGAGGACGCGCAGCACATGCCCGCGTACGGACGGCGCGTCGTCCACCAGGGCCAGGAATCGGTCTCGCGGCAGGCTCCGTACGGTGCACGGCGTGAGCGCGGTGAGGGTGGCGGTGTGCCCGCGGCCGTCGATCACGGCGACCTTGTCCAGGGCGCGAGGGCCGTCCCACGCGCCGAACCGGACCACTCGCCCTGACCGGGTGGTGGCCGTGGCCGCCACCCGCCCGCGCAGCAGGAGCAGCAGGTGCGTGGCCGGGTCCCCGACGTTGCGCAGCGCCTCTCCGGCGGGGTACCGGCGCGCCGCCGAGGCGTCCCAGAGCGCGCGCAGCCGGTCGTCCCCCACCTGCGAGAGCAGCGGCACGCCGGCCAGGGACCGCCATCCGTCCGCGGTATCGGGTGATACAGACCAGGCCATCTCCGAGAACCTACCGTCGGGTGCGTGATGATCGTCGAACTCGTTTTCACCCCGTCCCCCGAGCGTCTCTCGGCGCGTCCCGCGCACCGCGCGCTGCTCGGCCGCCTGCACCTGGAAGGCCGGCTGGCCGCGGCCGGCCCCTGGGCGGACGACTCCGGCGCGTTGCTCGTCTTCGACGTGGAACGCGCGGAGCTGGACGCCATCATCGGAGCCGACCCGTACTACCGGACGCCCGGCGTCGAAGTGGCCGCCGTACGGGAGTGGTCACCCGTCATCGGCCCCGCCCGATGACGGCCCGCCCGCTCATGGCCCGGCTGCGAGCGGCCAGGCCATGAGCGGGCGACGCGGCCTCGCTCATTCCGCGAAGGTCTTGCCGGTCTCCAGCAGCGTCTTGAGGTCGCTGAGGATCCAGGCGTGGCCGCCGCCCGCGCCATGGTCCTCCCACTGGCCGCCGACGAGCTCCGCGAGCTTCGGCGCGCCTTCCAGCTCGTGGGTGAGGGTCAGGGAGCACACGCCGCCCGGCAGCTCCTTGATCTCGTGCGTGACCACGGTGACCCGCTCGGCGGCGATCTCCGGGTCCATGAGCATGCGGTACGTGGTGACGAGCCTGCGGGGCGGGTCGACCTCGAGGACCTCGCCCTCGATGATCACGTCGGGGACCGGGCGCCCGTCGGCGGCGCAGGCGGCCTTGAACGGCTCGGTGGCGCGCATCCGCCACGCGCCGCCGGGGCGCAGGTCGTAGTCGGCGAGGCCGGTGTAGCCGTAGCGGGCCGTCCACTCGGGTCTGGTGATGGCGTCCCAGACGCGCTCGGGGGTGGCCTTGATATAGACCCGGTAGACCTGGGTCGCGGCGGGGGACGGAGCGGCGGTCATCATGCCTCGTTCTCCAGTTCTGCCTTCAGATCGGCCAGGGCCCTGACCTGGCGCTCGGTGTACTTGTCGATCCACCTGTCGTGGATCAGCCGGATCGGGACCGGGTTGAGGAAGTGGAGCTTCTCCCGTCCCGACCGCCTCGCGACCACCAGCCCGGCCTCTTCGAGCACCTTCAGATGCTTCATCACGCCGAAGCGGGTCATCTCCAGCTCCGACTCGAGCGCGGTGAGCGTGCGGCCGTCCCGCTCGAAGAGCAGGTCGAGGAGGAACCGGCGCGTCGGGTCCGCGAGGGCCTTGAACACGCGGTCGTCGTCCGTCACCTCGTCAAATTAGGTGACCTTTGAGTCACATGTCAATCCACCGTCCCCGGTGCGGCCGGTCGGCTCGGCGCTCCTCCCCTCGCCGGGCGCCGTCTTTCATGAACCGGTCTCGTCCACCGGCTCGTTAAGGGCATGAGCGTCCCGTACACCGCCCCAACGGCATGATTCGGCGCCGGGGTCACCGGGAACCTCGTGCCTGGGGCCGCCGACAAGGAGCCACGATGAGATGCCTGCTCGCTGCGAGAACGGCCACCGCGTTACTGGCCATACTGGCCATGACCCTCGCCGGGTGCTCGGCGGCCACGACCGAGCCGACCGCGGACCGGGCCGACGCCTCCGGCCGGCCGAAAGGTGAAGCGCGCCGGTTGGTGGCGCAGTGGGAGTCGTTCGGCGGACTCGCCGCCACCGCCCGCAGGGAGATCAGGCCGCCCAAGATCGCGGTCTACGGCGACGGGCTCGTGGTCGCGGACGCCGAGCGGCGTATCACCTTGAGACCGGCCGAGGTGACCGCCCTGGTCCGCTCCCTCCGCGGCGATCTCACCGGGCAGGCCCCGACCCCCTCCCCCACCGCCGGTCCGCGCATCTTCGACGCCACGACGACGGTGCTGGCCGTCCGCAGGGGCGGCGCCATGCGGTCGGTCACCGCCTACGCCCTGCAGGAGACCCGGTCGCAACACGCCTACCCGGCCGCCCTCTACCACGCCCTCGACACGATGAACGGCCTCGCCGCCCGGGTGGCCCGCACGTCCTCCCCGTACACCGCCGGCCGCGTCCTCCTGGTCGCCCAGCCTCGTACGGGTGAGAACGGCGGGCCGTGGCCCGGTCCGGTCCCCCAGCCGTCCGCGACCAACGAGTCCGTCGCCATCAGGCGCCTGTCCGGCGCGAAGGCCCGCGCGGTGGTCCGTCTCGTCCGCCGCGACCCGAAGACCGCCGCCTGGCCTCTCTACCGCGACCACCACGATCACACCTACGCCCTCTCGTGGAGGTACCTCCTCCCCTCCGAGTGACCACCGTCCACGCCGCGCGACCACCGCGGCCGGGCGCGCTCCGGGAGCCGCGTGAGCGGTGGTTCCCGAGACCGGCGGGCGGCGGCCTCGCCGGGACGCGCCGCGAGAAGTCCACCGGCGATCTCGCCGGCGGCGGCATACTGAGGCGCATGGAAGCTCGGGTCTCGCTCATCACCCTCGGGGTGACCGATCTCGCACGGTCGTACCACTTCTACAGGGACGGCCTCGGGCTGCCGACGACGCGCACGCCCGAGGAGGGCGTCGTCTTCTTCCAGACCTCCGGCGTCACGCTCGCGCTCTACCCGTACGCCGAACTGGCGAAGGACGCCGGCCCCGGCTGGGACGTGCCACGGTCGAAGTTCACCGGCATCACGCTGGCGCACAACGTCCGCGAGCGCCACCAGGTCGACGAGGTGCTGGCGTTGGCGGCGGCCGCCGGCGCCGAGATCGTCAAACCGGCGCAGGACACCTTCTGGGGCGGCTACGCCGGCTACTTCACCGACCCCGACGACTACCTCTGGGAGGTCGCCTGGGGCGCCTTCGACTTCAACGAGGACGGCTCCCTCCACGTCACCTGATGACCGGCCGGTCGCCCACGGCGGCGACCTGATCTGTCGGACGGGAGGAGCGGCCCGCGAGCGTGGGCGGTCCCGCCGGGGCATGGATGACGACGGTCACCGGGTCCCCCGGACGATCGGTAGGTGACGGACACTGGGCGGTGGAAATCCGGCATTACTCGCGAATGGTGTACCGCACGGCTTTAGGCCACAATCATCCCCGCACTGTTGATCCAATGCAGGGACCCCCTTGAAACAAGCACACAGCCGCTGGAGCATGCTGGCGATCGCCGGCGCTTCCGTCCTCGCGCTGGCGAGCCCGGTCACCGCTCTGGCGGACACCCCCCATCCCCCCACCTCCCCTGGCGCCGCCCGCGCCGCCTCGGACGGCGTGCCGCCCGGCACCCACTCGGTCACGCTGGTCACCGGGGACGTCGTCACCACCCGCCGGTCCCCCGAGCCGGGACGGTCCGGCGGCACGGTCGTCGTCCGCGGCCCCGGCGGATCGCCGGCCCAGGCGCACGTGACGGAATCGGGAGGCGATCTCTACGTCTACCCCGAGTCCGTCCTCCCCTATGTGGCCGAGGGCATCCTGGACCGGCGGCTGTTCGACATCAGCGACCTCATCGCCGACGGGTACGACGACGCGCGCCGCGACCGGCTGCCGCTGATCGTCTCCTACACCCAGAACGCCCCCGGCCTGCGCCCGGCCGGTCCGCCCCCGGGCGCGACCCGGGTCCGGGACCTCGCCGGCGTCCAAGGCGCCGCCCTCTCCGAAGAGCGCGCCCGGTCGGCCGAGTTCTGGAGCGCGGTCACCGGCGCCCCCGCCGGCGCCGCCCGGCAGGCCGCCCCCGCGAAGCCGGCCTTCGCCGGCGGCATCGCCCGCATCTGGCTGGACGGCCTGGTGAAGGCCGACCTCGCCGACACCACGGCCCAGATCGGCGCCCCCGAGGTGTGGGCGGGCGGTGACACCGGGCAGGGCGTGGACGTCGCCGTCCTTGACACCGGCGTGGACACCGGCCATCCCGACCTGGCCGGCCGCCTGGCCGCCACGCGCAGCTTCGTGCCGCAGGAGGACGTGGAGGACCGCAACGGGCACGGGACGCATGTCGCCTCCACCGTCGCCGGCACCGGCGCCGCCTCCGAGGGCCGCGAGAAGGGCGTGGCGCCCGGGGCCGAGTTGCACATCGGCAAGGTGCTGTCCAGCAGCGGCTCAGGAATGGACTCCTGGGTGCTCGCCGGCATGGAATGGGCCGCGGTCGAGCAGCGCGCCAAGGTGATCAACATGAGCCTGGGCTCGGACGTCCCGTCCGACGGCACCGACCCGCTGAGCGCGGCGGTCGACCGCCTCAGCGCCCAGACCGGAGCGCTGTTCGTGGTCGCCGCGGGCAACACCGGCGCCCCCTACAGCATCAGCGGCCCCGGAGCGGCGGACGCGGCGCTGACGGTGGGCGCGGTCGACTCCGCCGACTCGCCCGCGTCCTTCTCCAGCCAGGGCCCGCGCGTCGGCGACGGAGCCCTGAAGCCCGAGATCACCGCGCCCGGCGTCGACGTCCTCGCGGCGCGCTCCCGGTACGCGCCCGAGGGCGAGGGCGACTACCAGACGCTCAGCGGCACCTCCATGGCCACCCCGCACGTCGCGGGCGCCGCGGCCCTGCTGGCCGCCGCGCACCCGGAGCTGAGCGGCGGCCAGTTGAAGGACCTGCTGGCCAGCAGCTCACTGCCGACCCCGGCCTACGACGCCTTCCAGGGCGGCAGCGGCCGGCTGGACGTCGCGGCGGCCTCGCGCGCGGGGGTCCTCGCCTCGGCGGCCGCCTTCGCCGGGCAGGTGCGGGCGGGCGCCTCCGGCGCGGTCGAGCGCCCGGTGACCTACACCAACATCACCGGCTCCCCGGTCACCCTCGATCTCGCCGTCGCGGCGCCGAACGCCCCCGAGGGGATGTTCCGGCTGTCCACCGGCCGGGTGGTCGTCCCCGCGCACGGCACCGCCGGGGTCACCGTCACGATCGACGGCTCCCCGGCGACCGGGAACGGACGCTACAGCGGCCAGATCATGGCGACCGGCCCGGACGGGAAGGTGGCCGCGCACACCGCCGTGTCGCTGGGCGACGTGGCGCACAAGCTGACCATGGTGCTCAAGGACGCGCAGGGCCGGCCCATGCGGGGTGTCGTCCAGCTCCTCCGGTCGGGCCAGGACCTCCCCGAGTTCTGGATCATCGACGAGTCCGGCACGGCCCAGACGTACCTGCCCGACGACGTGTACTCGGTGCTGTCCTTCAAGACCGTCCAGGGCGTGCACGGCCCGAACTCGCAGGGCATGGCGCTGCTCGGCGACCCCGAGGTCAGGATGGACCGGGACACCACCGTCACGCTCGACGCCGGGAAGATCCGCCGCGTCGACATGACCACCCCGCAGAAGACCGAGATGACCTACCAGCGCCTGGAGTACTTCCGCTCGATGGGCGGCTGGTCCTGGCGCGACTACATGGAGGTCCAGACCAGCTTCGACAGCCTCTGGGCCCAGCCCACGACCGACGAGGTCACCCATGGCGACTTCTACCTCTCCGCGCGGTGGCGCAAGGAACTGCCCGCGCTGAGCGTCTCCACCCGGACGACCGACTTCACCGACGTGCTGCGGCAGGACGCGATCACCCCGCTGCCGGAGGGCCGCCACAAGCTGCCCGCCGTCTTCGCCGGCGACGGCGCGAGCGCGGACTACGCCGGGCTCGACGCGCGCGGCAAGGCCGTGGTGGTGCGCCGCAACGGCACGGTCGGCGACGCCGACCAGGCGACGGCCGCGGCGCGAGCGGGGGCGAAGCTCCTGCTGGTCAGAAACGACGAGCCGGGACGGCGGGTGCGCCCCTACAGCCTCGACCCGTTCACTCCCGCCTCGATCGACGTCGCGCTGCTCAGCACCGACGAGGGCGAGAAGCTCATCGAGCAGGTCCGCGGCGGCCGCGGCACGCTCACGGTCGATTCGCAGCCCGTCAGCCCGTATGTCTACGACCTCATGCGGACCTGGCACAACACGATCCCGTCCGACATGGTCGTGCGGGGCGGCCCGAAGAACCTGGCGCGGGTGGACGTCACCTTCGACAGCCCGGACCCGGCGCGAGGCGGCGGCGAGTACCGCTTCGACTGGCCCTCCTACTCGGAATGGGGCATCGGCCTCACGATGCGGGAGCCGGTGAACGGCAAGCGCGTCGACTGGGTCTCCACCGGCGGCGCGAACGCCTGGGGACAGGAGGCCTACATCGACGGGCTGATCTACGAGATCGAGCCGCGGGCCACCTACCGGCCGGGCAGCACCCAGTCGCAGGAGTGGTTCAAGCCGATCGAGCGTCCCCACCTGAACGACAACTACAAGCTGCCCAGCCGCAGCGGGAACTGGTTGAATCTCGACGTCCCCGGCTACGGCGGTTCCGACCACGTCGGCATGTCCATGGACTACCAGCTCAGCCGGCAGACTCTCACCCTGTACCAGGGTGAGACGCGGCTGGCGCAGGGGACGGGCACCGTCGTCGGCGGAACGGCGCCCGCCGACGGCAAGCTGCCCTACCGGCTGGTCGTCGAGAACAGCCGGGACGCGGCGTTCAGCCCGTACTCCTCCAGCACCCGCACCGAGTGGACCTTCGGCTCGCGGGCCCCCGCACCGGACGTCCAGGCGGTCCTGCCGCTGGTCCAGCTCGACTACGAGATCACCACCGACGGCGCGGGCAAGGCGGCGAGGAACGCCGCCCTGACCGTCTCCGCCACCGCACTGCCGGGTGCCGTGGGAGCCGGGCGCATCGGCCCGATCACCCTCGACCTGTCCTACGACGACGGCAGGACCTGGCACCGCGCCACCTGCGACCACGACGGCCGCTACCGCCTGTCCGCCCCCAAGAACGCGGCCTTCATGTCCCTCAGAGCGAGCACGAAGGACTCCGCCGGCAACGGCATCACCCAGACCATCACCCGGGCCACCGGCCTCCGCTGACCCCCGCCCGGCGCCGGACCCCGGCGCCGGGCGCCGACCGTACCGTCCGAAGGCCGCGATCCGTGCGGCCGGAGGCTCGAGCGGTCCGAGGGGAGCCTCAGAATCCGATGGCTTCCCTGAGCAACAAGACGGTGCCTCGCCCGGGCTCGAGTTCCGCGTTGAGGATGAGCAGGCGGTTGACGGCGCTGGGCCGCCCGTAGGCCTCCTGGGCGCGGACGTTCTCCAGCGGCAGGCAGTGTTCTTCGACGCGGCGCAGCGCCGCGTCGAGATCGGGTACGACCTTCTGCGCCCCGACGACCCAGATCGCGCGGCCGGCGCCGCCGGCGTAGCCGGGCAGCTGGCCTCCGCTGGCCGAGGCGATCACGAGCGAGCCGGTCTCGGTGACCGCCGCGACGCTGCCCACGATGACGTCGGGACTGGCGATCAGCCGCCAGATGTCGCGGGCGCCGGCGTCGCGGTCCATGCCCAGGGTGCGTGACTTGACGGCATCGTAACGTCCGCCGGCGTTGATGTCCTCGTCGATGCCGGACAGGCGGAGGGTCTCGCTGGCCCCGGTGAACACGCCGACGCCCTCGGGAATCAACTCTTTGACGCGGGCGCGCGCGGCGGCCGCGTCATCGAGGATCTCGACGGCGAAATTGTTCGCCTTCAGCGCGGCGGCCACCCGCTCCAGGCGTTCCGCGGGCGCCGGATCGGTGAACGACGACACCGTGTTCCCGGCCGGCGGGCTCGCGTGCGCCCCGGCCGCGTGGGGCGCCGAGCCTGCCAGCGGGCTGGTGTCGAGGTACCTGACCTCGTAGAGCCTCTCGGCGAACTTCCAGCCGTCGCCGGTGCGCTGGTATCGATCGTGGTAGATGGCGTGATTCTGTCCCTGTCGGCCATCGCGGGTGCGCGCGAGCTCCTGGATGTAGGCGCGGCCGGTCGCGGTGTCGCCGTCGATCTGGATCATGCCCGGGTGCGTGTTCTGGACGAAGAACTCCCACTGGGCCTGCAGCCGCTCGCCCCCGGCGAGGATCTCCTCCCTGCCGACCAGCTCGGCGGGGATGTTCGGCATCCGCAGCGCGCCGTCCACGGTGAACAGCGACGCGAGGCGGGGGCGGTCGCGCATCATCGCCGCGTCGGTGAATTCGCCGCGCAGCGCCTCGATCTCGACACGGTCGGCGATGGCCTCGAAATCTCTCATCGTTCCCTTTGCTCCTTGTCACATCGAACCGGCGCGGGTGGCGTCGGGCCGCCGCCGCACGGTCCGTACGAAACGCCCGCGCCGACGGGTCCGTGACGGTGGACGGGTGCCGGCGCGAGGCGCGCTCCAGAGACGGGACGAGCGGTCGCGCTGTGGCAGGCTTCCTGCTCGCTGGATGATGCGTCCGTCTCACCGGTACGACAACGCGAGCCCCAGGAATGTGAGGCGACGCGCCGGCCTCACATTCCTGGGCGCCGTCTTGTCGGACCTGTGAGAGCGGATGCGACCGAGGGAGGACGGTGACGTCATGACCACCCGATCCGGGCCAGGACCAGGACACGGCCGGCCCGATCCAGGCCTGGACGCGATCATGGGCGAGCGGCGTCAGCTGATCAATCTCGCCTACCGGCTGCTGGGCTCCCTGGCGGAGGCCGAAGACGCCGTACAGGAGACCTACGCCCGCTGGTACGCCATGTCCCTGCGGCAGCGGGAGGCCGTCGAGTCACCCGGCGCCTGGCTGACGACGGTCGCCGGCCGCGTCTGCCTCAACCTGCTCGGCTCGGCACGAGCCAGGCGAGAGAGCTACGTGGGCGAATGGATCCCCGAGCCGCTTCCCGAACCCACGGAGTGGATCGGCGGGCGGCCGGGCGGCGCCACCGCCGACCCCGCCGACCGGGTCACTCTCGACGAGTCGGTCAACATGGCCTTCCTCGTCGTCCTCGAGTCGATGACCCCCGCCGAGCGCGTCGCGTTCATCCTCCACGACGTCTTCCGGTACCCCTTCGCGGAAATCGCGGAGATCGTCGGCCGCACCCCGGCGGCCTGCCGCCAGTTGGCCTCCTCGGCCCGCCGCCGCATCCGTGACTCCGCGGTTCCCTCGACTCCGGCGGTCCGGCAGGCCGCCGTCGTCAGGGCCTTCAAGGTGGCCTGGGAGGCCAAGGACATCGACGCTCTCATCGGCCTGCTCGACCCCGGCGCCACGGCGATCGCCGACGGCGGCGGCCTCGCCACCACTTTCCTGCGTCCGATCGAAGGCGGCGACCAGATCGCGCGCGCCTTGCTCGAGATCGCCCGCCGGGCGCCCGGCGGCATGATGTTCCTGGAACGGACGGTCAACGGCCGGCCCGGCCTGGTCGCTCAGCAGGACGGCGTCACCCTGACGGTGTTCGCGTTCGACGTCGCGGGCGACAGGATCACGCGCATCTGGGCGGTGCGCAATCCCGAGAAACTCCGGCCCTGGACGGCGGTCACGGGACGGTGAGGATGATCTTCCCGGCCGGGTGGCCCTGGGCGAGGTGGCGGATGGCGTCGGCGGCGTCGTGGAGGGGGTAGGTGCGGCCGACGACCGGGGTGAGGGCGCCGGACTCGATGAGACGTGCCAGCTCCTCCAGGTCCTCGGCGCGCTCCTTGCAGACAAGGCCGCGTAACCGCCGGGCGGTGAACATCGACATCAGCGGCGCGCGGAGCTGACGGGTGTAGCCACCGAGCAGCCCGCCCGCGTCATGACCGCCGCCGGCCAGCACGAGTGTCCCGCGCGCCGTCAGGGCGCGGCACAGCAGCGACAACGGGCGGCACCCTGCGGTGTCGATGATGGCGTCGTACCGCGGCCCGTCGCGGTCGACCTCCTCACGCGTGTAGTCGATGACGTCGTCGGCGCCCAGCGAGCGCACGAGGTCGGCCTTCGAGGGGCCGCACACGCCGGTCACCCGCGCGCCGGACGCCTTGGCGATCTGCACCGCGAACGACCCGATGCCGCCCGCCGCGCCGATGACCATCACCCGCTGTCCCGGTCGCACGGCGGCGGCGTCGCGCACGCCCTGCAGCGCCGTCACCCCGGAGATGGGCACCGACGCGGCCTGCTCGAACGACATGCCGGGCGGCTTGGCGGCCAGACGCGTCCATCTCGCGGTCGCGTACTCGGCGAACGAGCCGGTGCGGCAGGTGCCGAACACCTCGTCGCCGGGCCGGAACCGGGTGACGCCGGAGCCGGCCGCCGTCACCACGCCCGCCAGGGCGAGACCCCGCACCGCCACCCTGGGGGCGCGCAGCCCGAACGCGGCGCGCGCGGCGTAGGGCCTGCCGGTCATGCAGACCCACACGCCCGGGTCCACGCCGGCCGCGCGCACCTGGACGAGCACCTCGTCGTCGCCCATCGGCGGCCGGTCGATGTCGCGCAGCTCCAGCACGTCGGCCGAGCCGTACACCTTCTGAGTGATCGCCTTCATGATGTCTCCTCCGCGGAGTCGGGATACTGGAACACGTCGTCGAGGGGAACGCCGAACACCCGGGCGATCTGGAAGGCCATCTCCAGGGACGGCGAGTAGCGGCCCTGCTCGATGGCGAGGATGGTCTGCCGCGTCACGCCGATGCGCTCGGCGAGCTGGGCCTGGGTCATCTCGCCGTGCTCGAAGCGCAGCGCGCGGATGCGGTTGGTGACACGGGTCGCCTTCACCATTGGGGGAAGCCCCCGCGGTACAGGCCGATCTTGGCGACGTTGCCGAGGACGGCCGAGAGGGTGAAGCACAGGTAGATGACGTTGGCGATCCAGAACTGATGCCATCCGCCCATCGCCATGAGCATCGCCGCGACCCCGCCGATGACGACGAACGACTGGCCGATGTGGTCGCCGCGCTGCCCGATCTCGCGGTCGCGCACGTCCTTGGCGCGGGACGCGCCCGGGGTCACGGCGCCGAGCACGATCTCGGCCACGATCGCCGCGGCGATGCTCGCGCCCACCGTCCACAGCAGCACGGTGGCGTAGGGCACGTCGGGTAAGGGACGCCCGCCCGCGCGTCCCAGGACGACGGCCAGGTAGACGCCGTACGAGACCACGGCGGCGAACAGCCGGATCCACGCGCGTTTCTCTTCGTGCGTCATGATCAGCCTTCCGTGATGTTAAGAATCTTTGACACCTCCAATGTATGTCATCTTTGACTTCATGTACAGAATTCTTTACACGCAACATCGGGCGGCCCGCATCGGCCGCCCGACGAACCGGGCTTGCGCGGCCCTCAGTGGCAGGTCCGCCGCCCGTGCGCCGGCGCATTCGCGACGCGTTCGCCGAGCAGCAGCGCGGCGACCGCCTCCGGGGCCTCACGCATCGCGTCGTGGCCGGTCGGAAGGTCGTGGACCTGCCACCCGGGATCGGCGTGGAGCCGGCTGCGGAGTCCGGCGAACGGCGTCCGGTCCTCCCATCCCGAGCAGTAGACGAACTCCCGGCGGGGGACCTGGGCGGGCGGGCCGGTGAGCCGGATCGCCTGCAGGAACGAGGCGAGGGGATGGGGACGGCGGCGGGGATCGCCGCCGTCCGGCGGCCGGACGGCGTAGCCGGTGGTCGCGGCGCCGGCTACGAACGCCTCCCGGTAGCGCTCGGTCGTCGACGACCAGCACGACTCGCCATCGCGCGGCACATAGGCGTCGAGATGCACCAGTCGCGAGACCCGGCCGTCGGCGCGATCGGCGGCGGCGGCGATCACCATCCCGCCGTAGCTGTGGCCGACCAGCGTCGCGCTGGTGACGCGGGCACGATCGAGGAGGCTCAATACGTCGCCGGCGTGCGTGTCGAGGTTGGCGGTCGCCACCGTCGCGTCGTCGTCGTCCGGCCGCAGACCGGTCAGGGTCAGGGCGTGAACGGCATGACCGGCACGCTCCAGCAGCGGTACCACCGCCTCGAACGACCAGGAGCCGTGCCAGCCGCCGGGCACGAGGACGAACGTCGCCATGCGTTTCTCCTTCTTCTCGAAGAGGAGGCGTCAAGGCACGCCGCCTCGATGACGTGTGGTCCGGTCGGGCGCTCTGTGCGACCGAGGACCACTCCGCATGGAGGAAGTGTCACCAGATCAGGGGATGGCCGGCCACCGATAGAATGCCAACCGATGCCTGTTCGCCGCCAATCTCACCGCGACCCGGCCGCCGGCGTGACGTCACATGTGTGGCCGTCCGGCGGGCGCCACCTGTGGCCGTCCGGCGGAACGAGCGCGGTGCGATCGCACGCACGGGGACACCTGGTGTACGCGGCCGCCGGCGTCCTGGCGGTCCACACCGAGCGCGGCACGTCGGTCGTCCCCGCCAACCGGGTCGCCTGGACCCCCGCCGGGTTCACGCACCACCACCGCGCCCACGGCGACACCGATATGCGCATCGTCTTTCTCGCACCGTCCCTCGCCCGGCTCTTACCAGAGCATCCCGCCGTGTTCCTGGCCTCCGGCCTCGCCCGCGAGGTCCTGCTCGCCCTGACCGGCCCCCGCGACCACGACGACGCCGCGCCCGGCTACGGCCGCTCCGCGCGCTCGCGCCTCCTTCGAGTCCTCGTCGACGAACTACGCGAAGCGCACGAACAGCCCCTGCACCTGCCGGAGCCACAGGACGACCGGCTGCGAGCCGTCGCCCGGATGCTGCACGAGAAGCCGGCGGACAACACCTCGCTGGCCGAACTCGGGAAGACGATCGGAGCCAGCCCCCGCACCCTCAGCCGGCTGTTCCGCGACGAGCTGGGCATGACCTTCTACGAATGGCGCACACAGCTACGCGTCTACCACGCGCTCGTGCTCCTCGCCGACGGCCACGACATCACCCGGACCGCCTACGCCTGCGGATGGGCCAACCCCAGCGGCTTCATCGCGGCGTTCACCGCCATCATCGGAACGACCCCGGGCCGCCACCGAACCGGCCACCAGACCACCGCCCGCGCATCAAGTGCCGAGCCGGAGTGCGCGCGGCGCGCGTAGGCGAGGACCTTGCCCGGATCGTCAGATCAGGGCCAGGGAATCGGGGTGGACGTAGCCTTCGAAGTGGGCGGAGACGAGGAGGCGGCCTTCGGTGGAGGGGCGGCGGCAGACGTAGGAGTAGCGGTCGGCCGAGTAGACGCGGACGCCGTCGGTGCGGCACTGGCGCATCAGGACCTCGTCCCACTCCTCCGACATGTCCGCGATGCCGAGTTCGACGAGCGCGGGGCGGCGGGCGAGCAGCGTCGCGCCCGCGAGTTCGGGGAGGAAGCGGTGCTCGGCTCCGGGCTGGCGCAGGAGCGTGGCGCCGGTGTCGGTGATGTGGGCGTAGAACGAGGCCTTGCCGACGATCTCGGCGTCCACGGCGGCGAAGTACCGCGCCAGGTCGGCCAGATAGTGCTCGCCGTACAGGTCGCGGGGGTCCAGGACGGCCACGAGGTCGCCGTCGGCCAGGCGCAGAGCCCGGTCGAGGGCGGCGCCGCGGGTCATGGGCGTCCCGGCCTCGCGGACGACCAGGTCCTCGAACCCCGCGGAGCCGAATGTCCCTGGCCAGGGTGCGTCGCGGCGGGCGCCCGGCAGGCGGTCGCGTACCGCCTTCTCGACGGTGGCGGGGTCGAGGCCGTCGGTCACGATGACGAGCTGGCCGGGGAGGCGGACCTGGCGTTCCAGCTGGGCGAGCAGGTGGTCGAGTGCGGCGGGGCCTGACACGGCGGCGACGGCGGTGACGGTCGCGGAGTTGCGCACCGACGCGAGCTCGGCGGCGTCCAGTACCGGATCGAGCAGCGGGGTCACCGGCACGGTGGACCGCCAGGCCAGGTGGGCCTCGGTGGCGCATTCGGCCCCGGCGGCGAGGTAGTCGCGGACCGAGTCGAGCGCCCGCGGCACGGACGCCTGGTCGACGGGGGCCGTGAGCTGCATGATCGGCGTGCCGCAGGCGGAGATCTCCTCGATGGTCCGCGCGTCGGCGTCGGGGCCGGCGAGCACCATCGAGACGGCGCGGTAGGCCGTCAGCAGGTCGTCGTAGGTGGCCTTGCCGGTGACCAGCGGCCGCCAGCCGGCGTCCGGCGGCGGATCGCCGAGGACGGCCGTGCCGAGCAGGCCCACGCCGTCACGCTCGCCGGCCGCGGGGATCTGGTTGTGGACGCGCGGCTGCACGGCGTGCGGCAGGACGCCTACGCGGTCGTGCCGGAGCGCGGCCCGCCACTCGCGCGCCCTGGCCTCGGAGGTGGCGAGCACGCGGTCGAACAGGGAGGCCATGGGCACGGCCGTCGAGAGCGGGCCGCCGGAGTGCCAGAAGATCGTGCGGATGCCCCTGCGCGAGCATTCCTCGACGAGGTCGCGCAACCCGCGGGTGCGGCCTGCCAGCTCCTCCAGCCACCGCCCGCCGTTGCCCTGGCGCGGGCCGGGCTGGACGGACTCGACGAACAGCAGGTGCGGCCGGTGCTGGTCGAGCATGGCCTGCCAGTTGTCGGGGCCGAAGTTGGTGACCTGGCGCCATTCGTACCGGAACAGGGCCTCGGACTGCCGGTCGACGATGGCGGCTACGGTCAGGTACGGCCGGGTCAGCGGGCCCTTGGGGACGACGAAGCCCTCGGCCATGGGCGTGGAGACCTCGGGGCCCGCCGTCCGGGGCGCGAGGGGCGCCACCGGCGTGGCCTCGACGGCAGGCGGGGTGGGGGCGAAGTCGGACCGCTTGGGCGCGGGGCGCTTGCTGATGGGGTCGCGGAGGGTCCGGGCGACCTGGCCGGGGTTTTTGGTGTGGATGGCGTCGCCGAGCTTGGACCACCGGCTGGCCTGCACCGATTCCAGGCGCCACTGGGCGGCCTCGGTCTGGTAGCGCTGCTCCGCGAGGTTCTTGGCGAGCTGGGCGACCTGCTTCTCGGCGGTCCTCAGCCTGGCCTCGGCCTCCCGCAGGCGGGTCAGGGCCTCGGCCTCGGAGACGGCCGCGCGCGCGAGCCGCTCCTGGTAGTCGGCCAGCAGCCGGGTGAGCTCGGCCGCGCCCGAAGCCGCCGCCACGGCCGCTTCGAGGGCCCGGCGGGTGCCGTCCAACTCTTCACTCATGCCATCACCGTGTCCCCAGACGTCGAGCAAGAATAATCGCAGATCCGGCCCGACCATCTCGAACTGCCACAAGTCCGTACACTCGGCAGGTATTCGCTGAGGGGAGGCGTCACAGTGCGCAACGGGAAGTGGCCGGATCACGCGGCGCGGCCGTACGTCTGCGGAGCCATCGGCGCCTACGACCCCGCGCGCCTTGAGGCGCTCAGCGGGGCGGGCCCCGCCGTGCGGGAGGTGCACCGGACGCCCGGCGCGGCCCTGCTCAGCTCCGCGCCGCTGGCCCCCTACGCCGTCTCGCCCGGTTCGGGCGCCCCTCCCGTTCCTTCGACCGGCTCCGGGGACGGCGCCTTCTCCGCGGGCTCCCCGGCGGCCGGCGCGCCCGCCTCCGCCACGGCCGGCCCGGGGTCCGGCCGTCCGCCTTCGGGCGGCGCGCGGTTCGCGTGGGCGGAAGGGCGGCCGTCGCAGGCCCTGCCGTGGTGGGCGGTGGCCGAGACGTGGGAGACGCCCGGCCTGATCGACGAGCCGGACACGGTGACCCTGCACACCGGCGCCTTCGGGCTGATCGACGTGTACTACCTCGCCGAGACGGGCCCGGAGGGGGACGCCGTCTACTTCGCCGGCAACATCGAGCCGCTGCTGGCGCTGGCGCGCCGTCCGTACGAGGTGAACTGGGACGCCTGGGCGGCGATCTTCAAGCTGACCTACCCGCTGCTGGAGGACACCCCCTACCGGCAGGTCAAGCGGCTGCCCGGCGCGACCGCCCTGGTCTGGTCCCGTGCCGCGCGCAAGATCGGCGTGGACAGGCGGGCCCCCCGGTGGGTGCGCGAGGAGCCGTTCGACCGGGGTGTCACCGGCGGGGACATCGTCGCGCTGCTGCACGAGGCGCTGAAGCCGTTCGACGACCGGCCGCTGCTGGTGCCGGTGAGCGGCGGATACGACTCGCGGCTGCTCGCCTCGGTGGCGGTGGCGCGCAAGATGGACGTGGTGTCGTGGACGACGAGCCCGGACGACGGCCTGGACAACGACATCGACTTCGCCCGGTACGTCACCCGCGAGCTGGGCATCCCGCACCGCATCGTCCCGCAGGACGCGGCCGCCTACCCCGACGAGGCGCGGTGGGCGGCGCGCAGGCTCGAATACCTGACCAGCCACCACGCCTGGTACTCCCCCTTCGCCCGCGAGGTGCACAAGGCCGGCCGGGCGGTCGTGGACGGGCTGGCGGGCGGTCCGCTCATGAAGAACTTCCTGATCACGGCCGACGCCGTAGGCGCGGGCACCTCCGCCGACCGGCGGGCCGCGCTGCTGGCGGCGCTGGCGACCGGTGAGCCTCACCTCCCGATGCTGTCGGACCGGGCGCTGGCCTTCGTCGACGAGCGGGTGGGCACGGCCTTCGACCAGGCGACGTCCATGCTGCGCGGGCACCGCTCCGAGCTGCCGCTGAGTGTGCTGCACACCCGGACCGCACGAGGCATCGCCCGCTCCCCGGTGAACCTGGTCGGCCCGGAGGTCACCCCGGTCTTCCCGTTCCTGCACCCGGAGTTCTTCGACGCCGCCCTGTCGGTGCCGGTGGACCGCAAGGAGGGCGGGCGGTTCTACCGGGAGATCCTGCGGGCGGCCGGCCCGCGCATCGCCGCCCTGCCGTCGACCAACGGCGCGCTGCCGCACCGGCGGGTGCCGCTGCGCTCGAACGGCCCGGCCGCCCGCGAGTGGAACCACCGGATGCTGGTGAAGGCCGCGACCGTGCCCGGCCTGCTGTCGGAGCCGATGCTCGCGGTGGTGGCGGGCGGCCCGGACGCCCTGACGGCGTTCGCCTCGTGGAACTCGAGGTTTTGGCTCCGTGGATTGGTGCTTTTCGGTTCCTGGCTGACCGACTACGAGGACACGCTGGGCGACCTCACGCCCCCCTGGGCCGCGACCTTGTGAAGCCGTTCACAGACACCGGCGAAATCCGTGTGCCATCAGCGGAGACACGGAGGGTGGTCACAGTATTACGCGAGCATTCACAGGGATGCGCTCGATTACGCGTCCGGCACGCTGAGCGACCTCCACTGATCGTCTTCGGAGGTCCGCAATGGCCTGCTAGTCTTCCGCGAAACAGCGCCGAAACACGCTGAGCACCGAGCCACCCCTTCGGTGCCGGCGTCGGGCGGGAGCCGCAGGGATGACGGCTCCGACGGCGCGAGCCCCTGTGTTGTACCGCCCTACTCCCTTGATGCGAGCGATACCTATGAGCGCTTCACCATGCCCGGAATCCGTTTCCGAGGACTTCATCTCATCAGACCCCCGGTGGTACAAGAGAGCCGTCTTCTACGAAATCCTGGTCCGCGGCTTCCGCGACTCCAACGGTGACGGCACCGGCGATCTGCGTGGTCTGATCGAGAAGCTCGACTATCTTCAGTGGCTCGGCGTCGACTGCCTGTGGTTGCTGCCGCTGTACGAGTCGCCGTTGCGCGACGGCGGCTACGACATCGCCGACTACATGAAGATCCTCCAGGAGTTCGGCGACCTGGCCGACTTCGTGGAACTGATCGAAGAGGCGCACAAGCGGGGCCTGCGGATCATCACCGACCTGGTGATGAACCACACCAGCGACAAGCACCCGTGGTTCCAGGCCTCCCGGCACGACCCCACCGGCCCCTACGGCGACTTCTACGTCTGGTCGGACGACCCGTCCCGCTACCCGGACGCGCCGATCATCTTCGTCGGGGCCGAGGAGTCCAACTGGACCTACGACCCGGTGCGCGGGCAGTACTACTGGCACCGGTTCTTCCACCACCAGCCGGACCTCAACTACGAGAACCCGGCGGTTCAGGACGCCATGCTGGAGGTCCTGCGGTTCTGGCTGGACCTCGGCATCGACGGGTTCCGCCTGGACGCGGTGCCCTACCTGTTCGAGCGCGAGGGCACCGCCTGCTCGGGCCTGCCCGAGACGCACGCCTACCTCAAGCGCGTCAGGGCCGAGGTCGACCGCCTGTACCCCGACCGGGTGCTGCTGGCCGAGGCCAACGGCTGGCCCGAGGACGTCGTGGAGTACTTCGGCGACCCGACCACCGGCGGCGACGAGTGCCACATGGCCTTCCACTTCCCGCTCATGCCGCGCATCTTCATGGCGGTGCGCCGGGAGTCGCGCGAGCCGATCTCCGAGATCATGTCTCGCACCCCGAAGCTTCCCGAGAACGCCCAGTGGGGCATCTTCCTCCGCAACCACGACGAGCTGACCCTCGAGACGGTCACCGAGGAAGAGCGCGACTACATGCACGCGGAGTACGCCAAGGACCCGCGCATGCGCGCCTACCTGGGCATCCGCCGCCGGCTGGCGCCGCTGCTGGAGAACGACCGCGACCAGATCGAGCTGTTCACCGCTCTGCTGCTGTCCATGCCCGGCTCGCCCGTCATGTACTACGGGGACGAGATCGGCATGGGCGACAACATCTGGCTGGAGGACCGCGACGCCGTCCGCACGCCGATGCAGTGGAGCCCCGATCGCAACGCCGGTTTCTCCAGCGGCGACCCCGGACGGCTGTACCTGCCGGCCGTCATGGACCCGATCTACGGTTACCAGGCCGTCAACGTCGAGGCCCAGACGAAGAGCGGCTCGTCGCTGCTGCACTTCACCAGGAAGATGCTGGAGGTGCGGCGGCAGCACCCGGTGTTCGGCACCGGCGCCTACACCGAGCTGTGGTCGCCGAACTACAGCGTGCTGGCCTTCGTCCGCGAGGAGGGCGACGACCGCATGCTGTGCGTCAACAACCTCTCCAAGCACCCGCAGCCGGTCGAGCTCGACCTGCGGCGGTTCGCGGGCATGACCCCCGTCGAGTGCCGGGGCGGGGTGGGCTTCCCGGTCATCGGCGACCTGCCCTACCTGCTCACGCTGCCCGGTCACGGCTTCTACTGGTTCTCCCTCAACCGCCCCTGAGAGCGCCGGCGGCACTTCCCGTTCCCGGTGGCCGCGGCCGCCGGGAACACCGCATAGATCGCCCCCCGGGCCGGGACGCGGCGGGTCACGGCTCGCGGCTCGCGGGTCACGGCCTGCGGGTCACCGGCTCGCGGCCTGCGGGCCACGGCTCACGGCCCGCGGGTCACGGCCTGCGGGTCACCGGCTCGCGGCCTGCGGGCCACGGCTCACGGCCCGCGGGTCACGGCTCGCAGGTCAGGGCCTGCGGGTCAGGGCCTGCGGGTCAGGGCTTGCGGGCGACGGCGCCGGAGAAGGTGTAGTAGGTGGCCGAGCGCTCCCAGGACTCCCCGGGCTCGGGGCGCCAGTCCGCGAGCGGCACCAGGCCGGGCTCCAGCAGTTCGAAGTCCCCGACGAAGCGCATGAGCTCCTCGCGGGTACGCCACCTGCCGGTGCCGAGGTGCTCGTTGAAGACCTTCT
This sequence comes from Sphaerisporangium dianthi, assembly GCF_042654065.1. Lineage (NCBI taxonomy): Bacteria > Bacillati > Actinomycetota > Actinomycetes > Streptosporangiales > Streptosporangiaceae > Sphaerisporangium > Sphaerisporangium dianthi. Next base: position 142,855 of record NZ_JBHSFP010000022.1, read on the forward strand.
CCATGGTCTCGGCCTGCTTGGACGATTCGGGATGCTCGTCCTGCGCGTCGAAGAAGTTCGCCATGGCGAGGAAACTGCCCGGCGCGAGCGGTTCGCGCAGCCGGTCGGCGATGCCCCACGGGTCCTCGTCGTCGTGCAGGTGGTGCAGGATGCTGAACATCAGCAGGCCGACCGGCTCGCTGAAGTCGATGAACCTCCGCAGCGTGGCGTTGGCGTAGATCGCCTCGGGGTCGCGGATGTCGGCCTGGATGACGGTGGTGGTGTCGTTGGTCGCCAGCAGCGCCCGGCCGTGCGTGAGGACGATCGGGTCGTTGTCCACGTAGACCACGCGCGCGGACGGGTCGACCCGCTGGGCGACCTCGTGCACATTGCCCTGAGTGGGCAGGCCGGACCCGAGGTCGATGAACTGGCGGATGCCCTCCTCGGCGGCCAGGTGGTGCACGACCCGCTGCAGGAAGCGCCGGCTGGCCCTGCCGGCTTCCTTGGCGTCGGGGACGATGCGCAGGGTCATCTCGCCGATCTCCCGGTCCACGGCGAAGTTGTCCTTGCCGTCCAGGAAGAAGTCATAGACGCGGGCGATGCTCGGCTTGGTGATGTCTATCTCGGGCGGCGGACCGGCGCCGTCGTTCTTGGTCCAGTTCCAGTCTTCGCCGCGGTCAGACACGCCCATCCCACCCTGCTTCCGTCGACCCGCCTGTTCACACCGGGATCCCGGCACATGCTAGCCCGTACACACCGGACTCATCCGGAGATCGCTCACTTAGCCTCTGGTATCGACACGAACGTAATAAAGGGACGACGACGGGACATGCTCTAGCGCGGCGTGACCGGAATGCGGGCCCGGGCCGCCTTGCGGGCGGGGATCAACGCGACGAGCAAGGACGCCCCGACAGCCGTCAGCACGGCAAGGAGCAGCGTCGCCGGGCTGGGCGCGCGGCCGATGCCCGCCCCGATGCCGCTGGCCGCCCCCTGCAGATCGATCAGGCCGGAGGAGACGAACGCCCCCACCGCCGCGCCCACGACGACCCCGAGCACGACGAGCAGCCCCGTCCCGGTCACCAGCGTGCCCATGACCTGCCGCGGGGTGAGCCCCATGGCCTTCAGCACCGCCAGGTCCAGCGCGTGGTCGCGCAGCCCCACCGCGCTCGCCGTCAGCAGGTTGGCCAGCCCCAGCAGGGCCAGCACCGCCACCAGCGCCACGATGATCACCCTGATCGCCGACAGCCGGTCCGCCGGGTTCACCGCCTGGGACACCTCCAAGCCCTGCGCCTGCAGGCGCGCGCGCACGTCGGCGGGGTCGGCGCCCTGCCGCAGCGCGAGGCTGTGGTACTGCGGCGGCAGCGCGTCCTTGGGCGCCAGGGTGTCCAGCGCGACCGAGAGCACCTCGCCGTCCTGCTCGGGCTCCAGCACCCGCCCGACGAAACGGACGATCAGCGGGGTGCCGCCGATCGTCAGCCGCGTCCGGTCGCCGATGCGGACGTGCAGCAGGTCGAGCAGGCCCTGCCCCGCCACGGCCTCGCCACGGTCGCGGAACATGCGCCCCTCGACCACCGAGTACGGGTAGGGATCGGTGACCGTGCCGAGGGCCCGGGTGCGCACGGTGCGCGTCTGGCCCGGGACCAGCGCGTCGACCTCCGTCCCCGGATAGGCCGCCACCACGTCGGCGTCGGCCAGCGCGATCCGGTTGGCGTCCGTGGCGGTCACGCTCCCCGGCCGGACGGTCAGCGCGGCGGCCTGGCCCACCTGCTCGGGATGGGCCTTGAAGGCGTCCAGCGTCGCCCAGCAGCCAAGACCGATCGTGATCAGCATCATCGGGATGGCGAGCCCGAACGCCGTCAGCAACGCCGGCAGCCTGCGCGTGAAGGCGTCCCGCGCCCCGAGCACCAGCGCCGGCGGCAGCCGCACCAGCAGCGCCAGTCGGGCCATGCGCGACAGGTGGCCGCGCGGCGGGGCCACCGGGGCCGCCGGCAGCGCGGGCGTGCGGCCGCCGCGCCAGGCGGGCAGCCAGACCGCGACCAGCACCACCAGTGCCGTGCCGAACGCGATCGCCAGCAGCGGAGCCGAGGACAACGGCACCACCACCGTGTCCGTCAGCGCGTACACGGTGATCAGCCGCCCGCACAGCACCCCGGCCGCGATGCCGGCCAACCCCAGCGTGCCGTGCTCGACGACCAGCATGCGTACCACCTGACGGCGGGTGAACCCCAGGGACTTCAACGTCGCGATGTCACGCCACTGGGTCAGCACCCGGCCGCCGGTCACGTTCGCGATGGCCAGCGCGGCCGCCACCAGCCCGGCCACGCCGAACAGCGCCAGCAGCACCCCGAGCAGCCGGTTGTCCAGTTCCATCGACGCGCGCACCTCGCGCCAGGTGGACACCCGCTGCACCTGGCCCGCCAGCTTGGTGATCGCCTGCTGGACGACCAGCGAGGTGTCGTCCGGGTCGGCCAGGCGCAGGCCCGTCACCGACTCGCTGCGGCCGAGCGCGGGCTCCACCTGTTCCAGCGTGCCGGCCAGCGACCAGGCCACGCCCGGCGTCCACTCGGGATAGAAGCCCTGGTCGCCGCTCTCGGCCAGCCCGATCACCGTGAGACCGTGCGTGGCGCCGTTCAGGCCGATGACCGAGAACGGGCCGCCCGTGCGCAGGCCCGCCGAGCGGGCGAACGAGCGCTCCACCACGACGCCCCGCGCGTCCCCCGGGTCGAGCCAGCGGCCCTCGCGCACGACGGGGCGGCCCACGGACGGGAGCACGGCGGCCATCTCCTGCAACGTGACCGGGGTCTTCTTCCCACCCTGGACCAGGGTCGCGGGCGCGCTGCGGTACGGGCCCGCGATGTCGGTGACCCCGTCCAGCGCCCTGAGCACGGCGGGATCGGGGGCGTCTTGCGTGTGCAGCCAGACATGCGCGCCGTTGCCCTTGGTGAACAGGCCACGCCAGGGGTTGGTGCCGTCCTCCAGCAGCGTGGCCGCGGTGATGAGCGCCGTGACGATGCCCGCCACCGCGAGGACGGTGAGCAACGCCTGCGCCCGCCGCGCCCGCAGATCAGCCCGGATCCACCGCCTCTCAGCCGTGTTAATGGCGCTCGCTCCGCTCGCGCGGGGCGAAGCCGCCCTTGAGCCGACGCTCTTCACTCGTCAGGCGAAAGCACTCGTCCCTCGCACTTCCGCCTTCCTCCCTCAGAGCGCCGGCGCGGCTTCGCCAGTACTCATGGCGCTCGCTCCGCTCGCGCAGGGCGAAGCCGCCCTTGAGCCGACGCTCTTCACTCGTCAGGCGAAAGCACTCGTCCCTCGCACTTCCGCCTTCCTCCCTCAGAGCGCCGGCGCGGCTTCGCCAGTACTCATGGCGCTCGCTCCGCTCGCGCAGGGCGAAGCCGCCCTTGAGCCCAGTCATCCGCGGAGTTCCACGACGTCGCCGGGGCCGGTCTTGCGGCGGCGGGTGGGGGCTATGACGCCGTCGTCGATGATCTGGCCGTCCATGAGGGTGACGACGCGGTCGGCCAGGCCCGCGACGCGGGCCTCATGGGTGACCATGACGATCGTCTGCCCCTCCCTGTGGACCTCGCCGAGCAGGCTCAGCACGTCGCGGGTGTTACTGCTGTCGAGGTTGCCGGTGGGTTCGTCGGCCAGCAGGACCTGCGGCTGGTTGGCGAGCGCCCGGGCCAGGGCGACGCGCTGCTGTTCACCGCCGGACAACCGGCCCGGAGCCGAGTCGGCCTTGTCGGTCAGCTTCAGCTTGCCCAGCAGGTACTCCCTGCGCTCGCGCGCGTGCTTGGGGGACGCTCCGGCCAGCAGGGCGGGCAGTTCGACGTTGTCGGCGACCGTCATGTTGTCGACCAGATTGAAGAACTGGAAGACGAAGCCGATCTTCTGACGGCGCAGGATCGCCCAGGCGCTCTCGTTGAGGGTGTCGGCGCGGCGGCCGTCGATCCAGATCTCGCCGCTGGTGCGGACGTCCAGGCCGCCGAGCATGTGGACGAGCGTGGACTTGCCCGAGCCCGAGGGGCCCATGATGGCGACGAACTCCCCACGTGCCACCTGCAGATCGATGCCGCGTACCGCGTGCACCGGCAGGCCGCCGCCGGCCTGGTAGACCTTCACCAGGCCGACCGTGTGCAGCGCGGGCGTGTTCATGTCGCCCGGGGGGACGGGGGGCGCGGTGCTCACTGGTCGCTCACCACTTCTCTCCTGCTTCTACTGCGTCAGAGCAGATCCTCCTGGCAACGCTCCAGCCAGTCGAGGTCGGCCTGGAGATGGAGCATGGCACCTTCGATCAGCAGATGCGCCGGGCGGTTGTCCTGATCGGTCTGATCGGCGAGTTCTACCAGATCGCGCATGATCGCGAGGTAATGCCGGCGCTGCCGGTTGATCAGCGTCATGCGGTCGGCGATGCCCGTCAGGGGCGCGAGCACGAGCTTCATGAAGAACTCGTCCCTGACCCGCGGGCCCTCGGTGGGCGAGTCGACCCACTCGTCGAGCGCTTCGCGGCCCATGCCCGTGCAGTAGTAGACCTTCTTGTTCGGACGGTTGGACTGCTCGACGTCGACGCTGCGGACCAGGCCGTCCTTCTCCAGGCGGCCCAGCGTGACGTAGATCTGCCCGATGTTGGGAGAGGGATAGGCGGTGCCGAAGATCTGTTCGAGCGCCTGTTTCAGCTCGTACCCGTGGGCAGGTTCCTTCGCCAGGAGCGCCAGCAACTGGAGCCGCACGCCCCACCTCCCTCGGGCCTCGCGTTACCTATGTGTTACGGACTAATCCGTTGACGTCCACATTATCGCTATGCATAACATGCATGCATCTACATAACACGCATGTAACCCAAACAAAACCCGGAGGACACGTGCGCCGCCTCGCTCCCTTACTCATCGCAGCGCTGCTGGTCAGCGGCTGCGCCGGGTTCGGCGAGAGCGACGCGGCGCAGAGCGGGGCCACGGACGGCTCGGGTCCGATGACCTTCGCGACCGGGCGCGACACGACCGGCTACATCCAGCCCCTCATCGACAAGTGGAACCGGACGCACCCCAAGGAGCAGGTCAGCCTCCTTGAGCTGCCGGAGGCCGCCGACGAGCAGAGGGCGCAGATGGTGGCCAACCTCCAAGCCAAGAGCGAGCGTTACGACGTGCTCGGGCTGGACGTGGTGTGGACGGCCGAGTTCGCCGACGCGGGCTGGATCGTCCCCCTCGACCGGAGCATGTTCCCGCTGGACAAGCTGCTCGCGCCCGTCGTGGACACGGCCCTCTACCAGGGCAAGCTCTACGCGGTCCCCTACACCAGCAACGCGGGGCTGCTCTACTACCGCAAGGACATCCTTGACGCCGAGCACCTCAAGCCGCCGAGGACCTGGGCGGAGCTGCGCGAGCAGGCCGTCCGCCTCGGCAGGAAGTACCAGCTGGACGGCTATGCCGGCCAGTTCCTTCCCTACGAGGGCCTGACCGTCAACTTCGCCGAAGCCGTGCAGTCCGCGGGCGGCCAGATCCTCAGCGCGGACGGCACCAGGGTCACCCTCGACCTCGGCACCGCCGCCACCGGCCTCGAATTCCTGGTGGGCGGGCTTCGCCAGGGCTGGATCCCGCAGGAGTCCCTCGCCTACAAGGAGGAGGAGTCCCGGCTGGCCTTCCAGCAGGGCAGGCTGCTGTTCGCCCGCAACTGGCCGCACGCGTACGGGCCGGCCAAGCGCTCGAGCATCGGCGGCAAGTTCGCGGTGACCCGGCTGCCCGGCCTCGACGGGCCGGGGTCGAGCACGCTCGGCGGGCTCAACCTCGCCATCAGCGCGTACTCCAAACACCAGAAGTCGGCCCTTGAGTTCATCCGCTACTTCACCGGCCTGGCCAACGAGCGCAGCGTGCTCACCGAGGGCTCCTTCCCCCCGGTGTGGGCCGAGCTGTACGACGACCCGGCCCTCATCAAGCGTTATCCCTATCTCCCGGTGCTCAAGCAGAGCATCATGTCTGCCCGGCCAAGGCCGGTCAGCTCCAAATACGACCAGGTCAGCCTGGTGATATCGAGCGCCGTCTCCGACGCGCTCAACCTCAGGAAACCCAGCGACGAGACCGTCGCGACCCTGAAGCAGCAGCTCAGCGAGATCATCCGCACCCCATAGACGAGGGCGATCCCCCCGTTCACTCCCTTTCATCCCAAAACTCAACATTCACTTTCTGGGCCTCAACAGGAGGTAGCACCATCATGCGTGCCAAGACGACTGCGGTGGTGGCCGGGCTCATGCTCGCGGCCACCGCGTGCGGCGGTCAGTCCGGCGAGACCACGCCTTCCACCAGCGCCGGCGCCAGCAGCGCCCCGGCCGCCAAGTCCCTCGCGGGGACGACGATCGAGATCGCGGCCAAGTGGACCGGCGACGAGCAGAAGAACTTCGAGCAGGTGCTCAAGGCGTTCGAGGAGAAGACCGGCGCCAAGGTCAACTACGCGTCCACCGGTGAGGACACCGGCGCCTACCTCGGCCCGCGCATCCAGGGCGGCAACCCGCCCGACATCGCGATCCTGCCGCAGCCCGGACTGGTGCAGCAGTACGCCGACCAGAAGGCGCTCAAGCCGCTGTCGACCGAGGTCCAGGCCCAGATCGACCAGAACTACAGCCCGTACTGGAAGAGCCTCGGCTCGGCCAACGGCCAGGTGTACGGCGTGCTGGTCAAGGCCGCGCACAAGTCCCTGATCTGGTACCGCGCCCCCGCGTTCGAAGACGCCGGCGCCCAGCCCGCGACCACCTGGGACGACCTGATCGGCAAGACCGCCCAGACGCTGGCGGACTCCGGCACCGCCCCGTTCGCGCTCTGCGCCGCCTCGGGCTGGACGCTCACCGACCTGTTCGAGAACGTCTACCTCTCCACCGCGGGCCCGGACAACTACGACAAGCTGTCCAAGCACGAGATCCCGTGGACCGACGCCTCGGTGACCACGGCGCTGGAGAAGATCGCCCAGATCTTCGGCAAGAAGGAGTTCATGTACGGCGGCTCCTCCGGCGCCCTGCAGACCGACTTCCCGACCTGCGCCACCCAGGTCTACGGCCAGAAGAAGGCCGCCATGGTGATCGAGGCGGACTTCGTCGCCGTCTCGGCCGTCCAGTCCGGCGCCAAGGTCGGCGAGGACGCCAAGATCATGCCGTTCCCGAAGGCCGGCGACACCGACCCCGTCATCCTCGGCGGCGACACCGCGGTGGCGCTGAAGGAGTCCAAGGGCGCCATGGCGCTGCTGGAGTACCTCGCCTCCGCCGAGGGCGGCTCGGTGTGGGCCAAGCTCCCCGGCTACCTGTCGCCGAACCGCAACGTCTCCCCCGACAACTACCCCGACGACCTGACCAAGCAGCTCGGGCAGACGATCATCTCGGCCGGCGACGCCGTCCGCTACGACATGTCGGACCTGGCGCCGAGCGCCTTCGGCGGCACCGATGGCAAGGGTGAGTGGAAGGCCCTCCAGGACTTCCTGCGCGACCCCAAGGACATCAAGGGCATTCAGGAGAAGCTCGAGTCCGACGCCGCCAAGGCCTGGAAGAAGTAGGGACGCAGGCCGTGACCGAACGGTTGGACGGCCCGCAGACCCCGCGCGGCGACGATGACGTCGTCGCCCGCGGGGCCTCCCCCGGACCAGAAGAGACCATCCAGACCAACAAGCCCATCGAGAACAACGAGACCGAGCCGGCCACCGAACAGGCCGGGAAAGCGCATCCCGCGCTGGAGGACGCGGCCTCCGGCGAGGACGGCACCGCCGGCGTCGCGCCGCCGGAGATCGCCACGGGGAACGCCACGGGGAACGCCACGGGGAACGCCACGCCCAAGGCGGCCTACGGCCGCTCGGGCAACCTCGGCCCCTCGCCCAAGGCCGCCGCGCTCTTCCTGCTCCCGGCGGTCATCATGCTGGGCGCCTGGGTGATCTACCCGATCGTCTACTCGATCATCCGCAGCATGTACGACGCCAACGGCGACACGTTCGTCGGCCTGGCGAACTACGGCGCGATCTTCAGCGACTCAGGCATGATCAACACGATCCGGAACAACGTGATCTGGGTCGTGGTCGCGCCGAGCCTGGTCACCGTCCTCGGCCTCATCTTCGCGGTGCTGACCGAGCGGGTGCGCTGGGCGACGGCCTTCAAGCTGATCGTCTTCATGCCCATGGCGGTGTCGCTGCTCGCTTCCGGCGTCATCTTCCGCCTGGTCTACGAGCAGGACCCGGACAAGGGCGTCGCCAACGCCGTCATCACCTCGGTGCACGACGTGTTCGCCTCCAGCAGCGGCTACCCCGGCGCGCGTCCCCGGGAGAACGACCAGGCGCCGGCGCTGGTGGACAAGGGCGCGGTGCTCACCCGCCGGCCCGTCCAGGCGGGACAGCAGGTGATGATCCCGCTGGTCGGGATGAAGCCGGACGCCCTGCCGTCCGACGCCGCCGCGGCCAAGCCCGCCGCCGCCGCGCCCGGGGAGCTCTCCGGCACGGTGTGGCTGGACTTCACCCCCGGCGGCGGCACGGTCAACCAGATCGACGGCGCCGAGAAGGGCATGCCCGAAGTGACCGTCGAGGCGGTCTCGGGCGGCGCGGTCAAGGGCACCACCACGACCGCGGCCGACGGCACCTTCCACTTCTCCGGGCTGCCGGCGGGCTCCTACCAGCTGCGGCTGCCGCAGTCGAACTTCGCCCAGCCCTTCGGCGGGCTCACCTGGCTCGGCCCCGCGCTGATCACCCCGGCGATCATCGGGGCGTTCATCTGGGTGTGGGCCGGGTTCGCCATGGTGCTGATCGCGGCGGGCCTGTCGGCCATCCCGCGTGACGCCCTGGAGGCGGCCCGCATCGACGGCGCGACCGAGTGGCAGGTGTTCCGCCGCATCACCATCCCGCTGCTGTCGCCGGTGCTGCTCGTGGTCCTGGTGACGATGATCATCAACACGCTGAAGGTCTTCGACCTGGTCTTCGTCATCGCCCCCGGAGCCTCGCAACCGAACGCCAACGTCATCGCGCTGGAGATGTGGCGCGTGTCGTTCGGCGGCGGCGGCAACCAAGGGCTGGGCAGCGCGCTGGCGATCTTCCTGCTCGTGCTGGTCCTGCCGTTCATGGCCATCAACATCCGGCGGTTCCGGAGGGAACAGGCATGACGACCCTCACCGCGTCCCAGCCTGGGACGGCCCGCGACGCGGGCGCGCTCCGTCGCGGCGTCCTGTCCAGGGTGATCGACAAGCTCGGCGGCGGGCTCGTGCAGCTCGTCCTGATCGTGCTCGCCCTGTTCTGGCTCGTCCCCACGCTCGGCCTGCTGGTGGTGTCGCTGCGCGGCGACGCCGACAACACCGCGAGCGGGTGGTGGACGCTCTTCACCAAGCCCGCGCAGATCACCTTCGAGAACTACGGCAACCTGCTGGCCAGCGGGTTCACCTCGTCGTTCTGGAACACCGTGGCCATCACGGTGCCGGCCACCATCCTGGTCATCGGCTTCGCCGCCGCGGCGGCGTACGCGTTCGCGTGGATGGAGTTCCCCGGGCGTGACGCGCTGTTCATCGTGGTCATCGCCCTGCTGGTGGTCCCGGTGCAGATCGCGCTGATCCCGATCGCCAAGATGTACGGGGCGGCGGGCATCTTCGGCTCCATCCCGGGCGTGGTGCTGTTCCACGTCGCGTTCGGGCTGCCGTTCGCCATCTTCCTGCTGCGCAACTTCTTCGTCGGCATCCCCAAGGAGCTGCTGGAGGCCGCGCGCATGGACGGCGCGGCGGAGTGGAAGATCTTCGCGACGGTGGTGTTCCCGCTGGCCAAGCCGGCGGTCGCCTCGCTCGGCATCTTCCAGTTCCTGTGGGTGTGGAACGACCTGCTCGTCGCGCTGGTCTTCGCCGACACCGACGCCCAGCCGATGACCAAGGCCCTGCAGTCGCAGATGCGGCAGTTCGGCACCAACGTCGACATCCTCGCGCCAGGCGCCTTCCTGTCGCTCATCATCCCGTTGGTGCTCTTCTTCTCCTTCCAGCGTTACTTCGTCCAGGGCCTGCTCGCGGGCTCGGTGAAGTGACCGCGACCGGGTGCCCGTCTCGCGGGGGCAGGTGGGCACCCGGGTACGCGGATACGTCGCCGTGGACCGACAAGCCGTGAACGGACGATTCGGGCGCCGCCGCGCGGCGGCGCCGCCGATGGGCACTCGGACAGGCCGCCACGCGGCTAAGATCCCGGCATGACCGCTCGTCCATTAAACGAAGTCGTCGAGTCCGGGTGGGCCTCCGCCCTGGAGCCGGTCGCCGAGCGCATCGCTACGCTCGGCGACTTCCTCCGCCAGGAGATCGCCGATGGCAGGCAGTACCTCCCCGCGGGGCAGAACGTGCTCCGGGCCTTCCAGCAGCCCTTCGACCAGGTGCGCGTGCTCATCGTCGGGCAAGATCCCTACCCGACCCCCGGCCACCCCGTCGGCCTGAGCTTCTCGGTCGCCCCGGAGGTGCGCCCGCTACCGGGCAGCCTGGTCAACATCTTCAAGGAGTACATCGCCGACCTCGGCCTCCCGCAGCCGTCCAACGGCGACCTCACCCCGTGGACCGAGCAGGGCGTGCTGCTGCTCAACAGGGTGCTCACCGTCGCCCCCGGCAAGCCCGCCTCCCACCGCGGCAAGGGCTGGGAGCAGGTGACCGAGCAGGCCATCCACGCCCTCGTCGGCCGCGGCACGCCGCTCGTCGCCATCCTGTGGGGCCGTGACGCCCGCTCGCTCAAGCCGATGCTCGGCCAGGTGCCGTGCGTGGAGTCCGCGCATCCGAGCCCGCTGTCGGCCCGCAACGGCTTCTTCGGCAGCCGGCCCTTCAGCCGCGCCAACCAGCTGCTGGAGCAGCAGGGCGCCGCCCCGGTCGAATGGAAGCTCCCCTGACCGGCCGGCACCCCTGACGACCGGCCGGCGCACCACGACCTCCGGCTCCCACCCGGGCCCGTGGCCCTTCAGCCCTGGGTGGGCAGCCGCAGGGTGAAGACCGAACCCTCGCCGAGCACGCTGGAGGCCGTCACCGAGCCGCCGTGGGCCTCGGCGAGCTTGCGCACGATGGCGAGGCCGAGCCCGCTGCCGCCGGTGCGCCGGTTGCGCGACCTGTCCGCCCGCCAGAACCGCTCGAACACCCGCCCGAGGTCCTGCGGCGCGATGCCGCAGCCGGTGTCCGCGACCTCGATCACCGCCTGCTCGTCCGCACAGCGGGCGCGCAGGCGTACCGCTCCCCCGGCCGGGGTGTGCCGCACCGCGTTCGACACCAGGTTGCCGACCGCCTGGCGCAGCCGCACCGGGTCGGCGACCAGCGCGGGCTCGCCGTCCACCTCGGTCGACAGCGTGACGCCCGCGGCCCGCGCCCTTCCCCGGTGCATGGTGGCCACCTGGTCCAGCAGCTCGGCCAGGTCGACGGGCTCCTTGTGCAGCACCAGCTCACCGGCGTCGGCCTCGGCGAGGTCGCGCAGGTCGTCGATGACGTGCTGGAGCAGCAGTGCCTCCTCCAGCAGCGAGGACATCAGCGCCCTGTCGGGATCGACGATGCCGTCCTGGGTGGCCTCCAGCCAGCCGCGGATGTTGCTCAACGGCGTGCGCAGCTCGTGGGCGACGTCGCTGACCATCGCCTTGCGCAGTTCCTCCAGCCGCTCGCGCCGCTCGGACATGGCGTTGAAGGCCGCCGCGAGCGTGCCGATCTCGTCCCCGCCGGTCACCGCCACGCGCGCGGTGACGTCCCCCTCCTCCATGCGCCGCGCCGCGCCGGTCAGCGCGCGCAGCGGCCGGACGAGCCGGACGCCGGCCAGCGCGGTCACGGTCACGGTGAGCAGCAGCACCAGCGCGGCGACCCCGGCGATGCGCGCCTGGTTGGCCGGGGACAGATCGAAGATCGTCGAGGCTTCGGCGCCGCGGCTGCTGACGAACAGCAGTGCGGTCGGCGCGACGTACGGCGCGAGCTGCTCGCGGCGGCTCGCGGCGATGCACCCGGGCACGTACTCGCCCGGCACCGAGACCACCCGCGCCTCGGACGCGGCGCGCGTGACCGCCGCCACCCGCCTGGGAGAGGGCTGGGGGACGGGGCCGGGCAGCGGGGTCCAGGTGAAGTCCAGGCCCAGCCGCACCTGCGGCGCCTTGTGCCGGGCGAGGCAGGTGTTGACCAGCTCGGTGAGCCGGCCGAGCGCCGCGGCCTCGGTCCGGGTCGGCGTGTCCAGCGCCTCGCTGCCGCACCGCGAGTCCAGGCCCAGGCCGACGTCGTGGGTCTCCACACGCGGGCGGCCGCTCGGCCCGTAGACGATGTCGGCGGGGGTGCCGAACACCGCGCGCAGGCAGATCGCCCGCTGCTCGGCCGCGGCGCGGAGCCGCCGCCGCTCCCCCGCGGGCAGCCGGAACGGCCCGACGGCGCGCGGGTCGATGCGGCCGGACGACGCGCCGGCGGCGAGCGCGGTGTCGACGGCGAGCGGCTCGATGACGGCCGCCGGGCGGGCCGGCAGCGTGACCGGCCCGCGGTCGGAGTCCAGGACGGTCCTGCGGTCCTCGGTGGTCAGGGTGATCCGGCGGCCGACGCGCGCCGCCAGACGGGCCACGGTCGGCCCGGCGCCGTCCCAGGAGGCGTGGCCGGCCGCGTAGCCGAGCAGGGCGTCATACACCTGCGTGTCGTCGGCCAGCGCCTGGCCCTGCTCCTGGCGGATCGCGACGCTCGTGCTGCGGACGGTGAGCCAGGCGGTCGCCGCGATCGAGCACAGGGACACCAGCACCGAGACGGCCAGCAGCCGCACCAGCAGGCTCCGCCGCAGCGGCACCTCCCGCGCGGCCCGGCCCGTCTTCCGACCTGCCTCCCGCGCCGCCCGGCCCGCCTCGGGCGTCACCCGGCCCATCTCAGGCGTCACCCGGCCCGTCTCGGGCGTCACCCCGCCGGTGCGCCGGAGCCCGCGGGGCGCCTCAGGCATCGCCCGGTGACCGCCCTCCCACGGCGGCGATCTTGTAGCCGATCCCGTAGACGGTGACCAGCCGCACGGGCCTGCGCGGGTTCGGCTCGATCTTCTTGCGCAGGTTCATCACGTGCACGTCGACCGTGCGGGAGGTGATGTAGCGGTCGAACCCGTGCAGGTGACCGAGGATCTGCTGCCGGGTGAACACCCGGTCCGGCTGGGACGTCATCAGCTCCAGCAGCTGGAACTCCCCGGGGGTGCACTCGACGGGCACGCCGTCCACCCGCACCTCGTGGCGGGCCGGGTCCACGGTGAGCCCGCCCGCACGCAGCGTCGCGACCGGCGGCGGCGCGACGGCGACCGCCGCCCGGGTGCGCCGGAGCAGCGTGCGGACCCGGGCCATCAGCTCGCGCGGGCTGTACGGCTTGGTCATGTAGTCGTCCGCGCCCAGGTCGAGGCCGAGCAGCAGGTCGTCCTCGGTCGTGCGGGCGGTCAGCATGAGCACCGGCAGGTCGGACTCGGCGCGCAGCACGCGGCACACGTCGAGCCCGTCGACCTTGGGCATCATGACGTCCAGCACGAGCAGGTCGGGGGCACGGTCACGGACGGCGTCCAGCGCGGCCCGGCCGTCGTACACGGCGACGACCTCGTGGCCCTCGTGTTCGAGGTAGCGGCGGACCAGCTCCGCCTGTTTGACGTCGTCCTCCGCGACCACGACATAAGCGCACATATCGCCGAGCTTAGGCGAGCCGGCCCGTGCCCTTCCCCCGCTTGGCCACGGCCCGCCCCCAGCTCACGGGATGACCACCACCTGCTGACACCTTCCTGACATTCGGCCGGCGCCACCGGAAGCTGATCGGTCCCTGACAGGTTCCTCATATCCGGCATGCAGGGTCTGTCCCATGATTCACACCACCACTCCCAACCAGCTCCGCCGCCCCGCGAGGCGCGGCGCCCTCGCCGCCACGGCGCTCGCCGGACTGTGCCTGGTGACCGCGGCCTGCGCCGACGCCTCCGCCGCCGCGCGCGCCCCCCGCCCCGCCCCGGCGGCGGCCTCCGCCGCCCGCGCCGCCCTCGCCGCCGG
>NZ_JBHSFP010000023.1:0-150927 GCF_042654065.1 Sphaerisporangium dianthi
GGCAGCCGCACCTCGGCGGGCAGCTGGTCGATCGTCACATGCCCGCACGTCATCACCTCGTCGAACGCCACCCCGTACCGCCCCGCCCACCGCCCCAGCCACTCGGCCAGCAGGTCACGCCGCTCCCCCTCCGCACGCTCGTCCCGCAACCGCACGAAGTGCTCGCGGACCCGGCCGTAGAGGTCGAGCCCCCACAGCGACCGGACGCTGACGGCGCCGGCGACCCGCGCGGCGATCGTCCCCGCGTACGTGCCGGGCTCCCAGATCACCACGTCAGGCCGCCAGGCCCGGCAGAACTCCACCAGCTCGGGCACCATCGGGTCGTTCACCAGCCGCCACCACCACGGCACGACGTCGGCGTAGCCCTTGAGAACGTCCTCCCAGGTGATGGCGTCGGCGGACCCGTCCGCGCGGTCGAAGGGCGGCAGGCCCATGCTCCTGAGCCGCGAGAAGATCTCCTCGCGGGCGCGCACGAGACGCCACACCACGTGGTCCTTGCCGATGGCGACGGCGGTCAGCCCGGTGTCCATGATCGCCTGAGTCTGGGAGGGCTGGCTGGCCACCCGCACCTCGTGCCCGGCCGCGACCAGCGCCTGGGCCAGGGGGACCATGCCGAAGAAGTGCGTCCGTTCGGAGTAGAACGTCAGCAGGACGCGCATGGGTCAGCTCCGGTGTTCGGCCACGCGCCGTTCCAGCTCCGGCACGAGGTCGGCGGGGGTCGGCATGGCGAGCATCTGCTCGCGGAAGGAGGCGGCGCCCGCGGTGAACGACGGCTCGGTCAGGAGCCGCGTCAGGAGCGCGCGCATCGTGTCGCCGGTCACGTCCTTGGCCTCGATGGACAGCGCGCCGCCCTGCTCGGCCAGCTTGCGTCCGAGGATGGGCGCGTCGAACTGGTGCGTCAGCGTGAGCTGGGGCACGCCCGCGAGCCCGGTCGTGAGGATCGTGCCCCAGCCGCCGTGGCTGATCATCGCGGTGCAGGTGCTCGCGAGGGCCTGCAGCGGCACGAACTCCTCCAGCCGGACGTTGGGCGGCAGCGTCCCGAGCTTGTCCTGCTCCTCGGCGGGCACGGTGGCCACGATCTCCACGTCCAGGCCGTCCAGCGCGCCGAGCAGCTCGTCGACCGACACGACGTAGCCGCCCATCCGCTCCACCGCGCTGGTGCCGAGGGTGAAGCCGATCCTCGGCCGCTCGGGCGGGTCCCACAGCCAGCGCGGCACCACCGACCGGCCGCCGTAGGGCACGTAGCGCATGGAGACGGCGGGGAGTCCGGTGTCCAGGCGCATGGTCGGCGGCAGCTGGTCGATCGTGAAGTGGCCGGAGGTCATCTCCTCGGAGAACGCGCCGCCGTACTTGCCCGCCACCATGTCGAGCCAGCCGGCCAGCGTGTCGCCGCCGGGGACGGCGGGTTCCTGGTCGCGCAGGCGCAGGTAGTGGCCGCGCATGTGGCCGAAGACGTCCAGGCCCCACAGCATCCGCGCGTGGGCGGCCCCGGTGAGCGTGGCGGCGATCGGCGCCGCGTAGGTCACCGGCTCCCAGAGCACCAGGTCAGGGCGCCAGGCGCGGCAGAACTCCACCAGGTCGGGCACCATCGGGTCGTTGACCAGCCGCCACCACCACCGGACGGTCTCGTGGTACCCGGCCTGCAGGTCGGCGTAGGTGATCTTCTCGGCCGGGGCGTCCACCAGGTGGAAGGGGGGCGCGGTCGTCGACCACCGGACGTTCTCCCTGCCGGCGAAGGTGTAGACGATGCGATAGAGCTCGCTGTCGCGGCCCACCGGGACGGCGGTGAGGCCGGCATCGGTGATCACTTCGGACAGGGCCGGCTCGCTCGCCACCCGCACCTCGTGGCCCGCGGAGAACAAGGCACATGCGAGTTGCACCATGCCATAGAACTGGGTCTTCTCCCCATAAGTCACAAATAGCACCCGCATGCGAATCAACGTAGCAGCGAACGGATTCGCCTGCCATCAATGCGCGACCGCGATATTCATGGATATGAAGGAGGCGTATCCGATTTGCTCCGCGCACCGGCGCGCGAGCACGGAAACGGCCTCGCGCATGACGGCGCGGCGCCCCATTCGCATTCACGCGACGCGAGCGTGTTTGACGACGCGGGCCGCCCCGCCGAATACTGGCCGGGCGAGCCGGGCGGGCCGTTCACGTCGGCCGACGCACCGGAGACGACGGCCGGGGACGTCCCGCCGGCGGGACGGGAAACGAGGTGCCGTTCATGTTGTTTCCGCATATCCAATCACCTGGAGTCGAGTTACAGCCGGTGTCGGCGGCGGACGGGGAGAAAGTCTACGAACTGCTGATCCAGTACGGGGCCGGCGGCCTGCCGACGCTGGAGGCATTCCGGCGGAACAACGCCGGGGGCGCCATGGCGCAGTTTCTCGTGCACGGCAGAGCCGAGGAGAGAACCGTGGGCGTGGCCACGCTGCGCGATTTCAATCCGGCCGGCCATATCAAGGCCGATATCAGGGTGAGCACGGCGCACGGCCCCGAGACGACCGCGCTGGTCCTCAACTACGCGTTCGCCATGTGGAACCTCAGGAAGGTCTACGTGCACGCGACCGAGGCCGATCACGAGGCCGCCGGCCTGGCCGATCCCCTGATCAGCCCGCTCCTGCGGCGCGAGGCCCTGCTCCCCCGCCACGTGTTCGCCCGGGGAAGGCACTGGAATCTGAGCGTCTACTCGGTCTACCGCGACGCGTGGGAGAAGCACGCGCCGGACATCTTGGACGCCCTCGTGCCGACCCCCGACAAGGAAGCCGATGACCATGCCTGACAGGACCCTGGACAAGGACCTCGTCCTTCTTCGCATCGTGGAGACCGCCGAGGCCTACCGCGAGGAACTGCCCGACCTCCCCGAGGAGATCGAGCTGACCGACCTGGACTCCTTCACGATGGTCCAGCTCATCCTGAACCTCGAGGACAAGCTCGGCATCGTCGTGCTGGAGAAGGTCCCCGAGTTCCAGGGCAAGACGTTCGACGAGCTCGCCGACTTCATCGTCGAGACCGCCACCGACGCCACCGGGCCAGAGCCGCGATAGGAGCGCCGTCATGCCGCTGCCGATCCTCGAATCGCGCCGCGTCCGGCTCAGGCCGGCCGGCGCCGACGACGGAGTCGTCCTGTACCGCATCCTGCTGCGGCTCGGGCTGAGCACCCTGCCCACGCAGGAGGCGTTCCTGTCGGAGTTCGCCGGGCACGCCGCCGCGCAGTTCCGCATCGAGCGCCGCGACACCGGCGAGGTGGTCGGCTTCAGCTCGCTGCACGAGCTGGACCCCGCCGGCCACGTCGATCTGGGCGTCTACACCGACCCGGCCAAGATCCTGCCCGGGCTCGGCGCCGAGGCGGGCATCCTGACGATCAACTACGCCTTCGCGACCTGGAACATCCACAAGGTCTACATCCGCACGACCCGCGCCAGCATCCCCAGCATGGGGCTGTCGATCAACCTGCTGGCCGAGGAGGGCGTCCTGCGCGACCACCTGTACTTCCAGGGGACGCTCTGGGACCTGCACATCTTCGCGATGTACCGCGAGAAGTGGATGGAGTTCGACGCCGAGCGCACCATCAGGCACCTGGCGCCGTCGGCGTCGTGACGATGGAGACCCTCGTCCAGGCCGTGCGGCGCCGCGCCGAGGCCGACGGCGCGGCCGCGGCCGTCACCCACCTGCACTACCCCGTGCGCCAGGGCGGCGGCCGCCGGGTCGCGGCGACCACGCTGACCTACGGCGAGCTCGACGAGCGCGCCAGGGCCGTCGCGGCCGAGCTGCAACGCACCTGCGCGCCCGGCGCCCGGGCGGCGGTGCTGTGCCCGCACGACCCGAGCTACGTCGTCGCCTTCCTCGCGTGCCTGTACGCGGGGGTCGTCGCGGTGCCCCTGCACGGCCCGGACGCGCTGCACGGCAGATCCCGGCTCGCGTCCGTGCTGGCCGACTGCCGCCCGGAGGCCGTCCTGACCTCCTCCGCCTCCGCCGCGGCCGTGCGCCGCGCCCTCGCGGCGGCGGGCCCCGCGGCGCCGCGCACGCTCATCGAGACCGACGCGTGCGACGACGCCGCCTCCTGGCGGCCGGTGGAGGCCGGCCCGGACGCCCCGGCCTACCTGCAGTACACCTCGGGCTCCACCGCCGCGCCCGCGGGCGTGCGCATCACAGGGCGCAACCTGGCCGCCACCTCCGCGCAGCTGAGCGCCCACTTCCCCGGCGCCGCCACGCTGGTCTCCTGGGTGCCGTTCTTCCATGACATGGGCCTGGTCTTCGGCATCGCGCACCCGCTGAGCGCGGGCGCCCACGCGATCCACCTCAGCCCGATGTCCTTCGTCCAGGACCCGCGGCGCTGGCTGAGCGCCATCGGCGACTACCGGGCCGACTGGAGCGTCACCCCGCGCTTCGGCCTCACCCACTGCGTGCGCGCGGTGCGCGAGGAGCACAGAGGCACGCTCGACCTCAGCAGCCTCCGCTCGCTGAACATCGCGGGAGAGGCGGTGCACGCCGACGCCGTGGCGGCGTTCGCGGACGCCTTCTCCGGCTGCGGGCTCTCCCCCTCGGCCCTGGCCCCGAGCTACGGCCTGGCCGAGGCCACGCTGGCCGTCACCGCGCCGCCGCTCGGCGAGGGCCTGGTCGCCCACGACTTCGACCGCTCCGCGCTCGCCGAGGGCAAGGTCGTCGTGGCCGGCGACTCCTCGGCGGCCACCCAGCGCCTGGTCGCCTGCGGGCGTCCCAAGGCCGGGGTGTCGGTTCGCATCGCCGACCCGGGGGACGGCGCCGTGCTGCCGCCCGGCCTCGTGGGAGAGATCCTGGTCAGCGGGCCGAACGTCGCCGACGGCTACTGGGAGGCGCCCGAGCGCACCGCCGCCGCCTTCGGCGCGGGAGACGGATGGCTGCGCACCGGCGACCTCGGCTTCTTCCACGACGAGCGGCTCTACATCGTCGGCCGCGCCGGCGAGGTGATCATCATCCGCGGGCGCAACCACCACCCCTCCGACATCGAGGAGACCATCGAGCGGGCCCACGTCCGCACCACCGCCGCGGCCTTCGCCGTCGAGGCGGACGGCGCCGAACGGCTCGTGGTGGTCGTCGAGTGCGACCAGGCCCGGCTCGCGGCCGGCGAGGCCGCGCGGCTGGGGTTCGCCCGCGAGGTCGCCCGCACCGTGACGGGAGTGCACGGCGTCAGCGTCCACGATCTGGTCCTGGTGCGGCAGGGCAGCCTGCCGCGCACCAGCAGCGGCAAGATCCAGCGCGGCCGGTGCAAGGAGCACTACCGGTCCGGCGCCTTCGCCTGACCCGCCCCCTCCCCCGCACGGCCCCGGCCGGGACGCGCCTTCACCCGCTCGCACCGGCACGGGGCCGGCTCGGCGCGGGATGTCCCGCCGGCGGGACATCCCGCGCCGCCGTCATCTGCGGGCGCCCTCGCCGTCGGGCTCCGCGGTGAGGAACTGGGTGGCGGCCAGCTCGGTGTACAGCGCGTCGCCGGCGACCAGCTGCTGGTGGGTGCCCACCGCCCGCACCCGGCCCGCCTCCATCACGACGATCTGGTCGGCCTGCATCACCGTGGAGAGCCGGTGCGCCACCACCAGCACCGTCGTCATCCGGGCCGCCACCGCGACCGCCTCGCGCAGCGCCAGCTCGTTCACCGCGTCCAGCTGCGAGGTCGCCTCGTCGAGCAGCAGCAGCCGCGGCCGGCGCAGCAGCGCCCGCGCGATGGCGACCCGCTGCCGCTCCCCGCCCGACAGCCGGTTGCCCCGGTGGCCCACCACGGTCGCGAGCCCGCTGGGAAGGCCGGCCACCAGCCCGTCGAGCCTGGTCGCCACCAGCACGTCGTGGATCTCCTGGTCGGTGGCGTGCGGCGCGGCCAGCACGAGGTTCTCGCGGAGCGTGCCGTCCAGCACGGGCGCGTCCTGCTCGACGTAGCCCATGGCCGCGCGCAGCGCGTCCAGCG
The DNA here is from genome assembly GCF_042654065.1 of Sphaerisporangium dianthi. Taxonomy (NCBI): domain Bacteria; kingdom Bacillati; phylum Actinomycetota; class Actinomycetes; order Streptosporangiales; family Streptosporangiaceae; genus Sphaerisporangium; species Sphaerisporangium dianthi. Next base: position 5,945 of record NZ_JBHSFP010000023.1, read on the forward strand.
GCCAGTCACGCACGTCCACCCCGTCCAGGAGCACCCGGCCGGAGGACGGCTCGTAGAACCGCTCGATGAGGGCGAACACCGTGGACTTGCCCGCCCCCGAAGGCCCGACGAAGGCCGTCATCCCGCCGGGCGGGACGGTGAAGCTCACCCCGTTGTGCACCTGCTCGCGCTCGTCGCTGTAGCGGAAGTACACCTCGTCGAAGCGGACGGAGGCCGGGCGCCCGCCCGTCTCCGGACCGGGCAGGCCGGCCGGCTCGGGGTCGACGTCCAGCGCCGCGACCTCCTGGAGCCGGTGGACGGCCGCGGTGCCCACCTGGAGCTGGGAGACAGCGTTCATGACCTGCTCGAACGGGCCCACCAGGTAGAACAGGTAGAGCAGGAACGAGATCAGCGTGGACAGCTCGATGGTGCCGACCGCCACCCTTGCGCCACCCAGCCCGAGCACCGCCAAGATGGCCGCCGGCACGGCGAAGCCCATGGCCGAGCTGATCAGCGCGTTCCACCCCACAGCGGTCACGCCGTGCCGCCGCGCGCGCTCGGCGGCGCCGCGGATCGCCTCGATCTGCCGGCTCTCGGCGCCGGACGCCTTGACCGTCCGGAACGCGCCGAGCATCTTCTCGGTCGCCGCGCCGACCGCGCCCACCGCCTCCTGCGCGCGCTCGGTGGCCTTGCGGATGTTGGGCGCCATCAGCCCGAGGACGGCGAGGTTGACGGCGAACACCGCGGCGGTCGCGCCGAACAGCAGCGGGTCGAGCACGCACATGACGGCCAGCATGGCCAGCAGCGACAGCGTGCCGACGAAGCCGTCCACCAGCGAGCGGGTCACCACCTCGCGCAGCAGCACGGTGTCGGAGGTCATCCGGGCCATGAGGTCGCCCGGCTGGACGCGGTCCATGGCCGCCGGCCGCAGCCGGGCGATGCGGGAGACCAGGCTCATCCGCGCGGAGAACACCACGGTCTCCGCGGCCCTGCCCAGGATGTAGCCGGACAGGGCGTTCGCCCCCGCGCCGATCACGACCAGCACGGCCAGGCCGGCCAGCAGGCCGGTCATGGCCTCGCCCTTGCCGAGGGTGTCCACCAGCCGCCCCGCGGCCAGCGGCTGGACCAGCGCCGCCGCGCTGCCGGCCAGAGTGAGAATGCCGGCCACCGAAATCGCGACGAGATGCGGCGAAGCATATCCGGCGAGTATTTTCAATTGCCTTCCCACATGTCCCTCCAACGCTTTCCCACTGCCGGGCCAATCTATTGTCGGCATGCTATCCCGCAGTTACCATGACGCCATGAACCCCCATAAGGACACCCTTCTCAAAACCCCGGAAGGTGGCCTGCGACAGGTCTTCCCCGAAGGGGACGTCCATGTCGCGACCGACGACGCGGAACTCGCCCAGTACGGTGCGGAACTGGGCCTGAAGACCCTGCTCATCGAGGATGTGCAGGGGCTTCCCCCGGGCGCCAACGTGGCCGTTTTCCTGCGCAACGGCCTGGTCAGCCGCGAGGTTCGCAAAACGTTCCGCGGAATGCGCGCCCTCCTCATTCCGATCTCCAGTTTCGACTCCTCACTGGAGATCGCCAGGTACACCTTGAGAATGGTCCTCGAAACGGACTATGAAAAGGCGTGCGAATGGAACCGCTATTGGGCGCGCAGCATCGCGGAGGAGTCCGGTTCGCTGGTATTCCACAGTGATCCGGCGGGCGGCGCGGACGCTCCGGTCTCCACGAGGCTCAAGTGCTCACTGGCGACCGAGCTGCGGGCCAACGCCTGGCTGCAGCCGCCGATCGAGCCCGGCCAGTGGGTCAGCATCGCCAGCTACGCCGAGTTCTCGATCACGGCGCCGTCGTCGTCCAACTGGCACGGGGCGTTCACCATCGAGGGCACGGCCGTGGCCTCGGGGGTGCTCGTCGCCACCGACGCGCGGGTCACCGACGAGGGCGCCGAGCGCATCGAGCGCGCCAAGCGGCTGCGCGACGAGATGGCGGCGCAGGGCGACGTCACGCTCCACCTGAAGAACAGCCAGCTGGTCTCCGTCACCGGTGCCGATGGCAGGGACTTCACCGACGCCGTCAAGGAGACGACCAACCCCAAGTACGAGGGGCACGTCCTCGAACTCGGCATAGGCACCAACATGGCGCTGCTCCCGCACGTGGACTGGCGTCACAACTCGCAGCTCAACGAGGGTGCGGGCCCGGTGCACCTCGGCTTCGGCGAGGGCATCACCGGCGCGCACATGGATTTCGTGGTGGCCGACGGCGGCCATCGCTTCGAGTAGAAGGAGAACACAATGCGCATGATCACCATGGATCACCAGTCCTGGGACATGGACGAGACCGGCGACGTGCAGCGCGAGCCCGTCCGCGTGGGGGCCGCCGACCCGGTCGAGGCCGCCGGCATCTCCTACGGCTACGCCCGCATCTGAGGCGTCGCGTCCCATCCCCGCACATCCGAACCCAAGCGAACAAGGAGACCACAATGCGCATGATCACCATGGATCACCAGTCCTGGGACATGGACGAGACCGGCGACGTGCAGCGCGAGCCCGTCCGCGTGGGGGCCGCCGACCCGGTCGAGGCCGCCGGCATCTCCTACGGCTACGCCCGCATCTGAGGCGTCGCGCCCGATCCACCCGCACACCCCAGCCGCGGCCGACGCCGGCCGCCGAACCCGCGAAGTGAGGAGGAAACCATGCGCATGATCACCATGGAGTACCAGTCCTGGGACATGGACGAGCTCGGCAACGTGCTGCGCGAGCCGGGCCACGTCGACTCCGCCGACCCCGTCGAGGCGGCGATCATTCCGTACGGATACGCGCGGATCTGAACAGGGTCACCCATGCCCGCACACGGGCTTCGGCCCGTGTGCGGGCATGCCGTACGCAGAAGGGTCATCATGTCTACTGATCAGCGCTACGTCGTCATCTCGTCGGACTGCCACGGCGGCGCGGGCCTGCTGGAATATCGCGACTACCTGGACCCCTCCTACCGCGAGGAGTTCGACCGGTGGGCCGCCGGCTACGAGATCCCCTACGAGGATCTGAAGGGCGAGCAGGGCACCAGGAACTGGGACTCCGGCCGTCGCCTGCGCGAGCTGGAGGAGGACGGCGTGGTCGCGGAGGTGCTGTTCCCCAACACCATCCCGCCGTTCTTCTCGGCCTCCTCCCTCGGCAGCCAGCGCGCCGGCGAGTCGCGCGCGGACCTCGAGCGCCGCTGGGCCGGGCTGAAGGCGCACAACAGGTGGCTCGCCGAGTTCTGCGCCGAGGCGCGGGGCCGTCGCTCGGGCGTCATGCAGATCATGCTGTACGACATCGAGCAGGCCGTGCGGGAGATCCGCTGGGCGGCGGAGGCCGGGCTGCGCGGCGGCGTGCTGCTGCCGGGCGCCCCTCCGGGGTCGGGGCTGCCGCCGCTGTACTACCACGACTACTACGACCCGCTGTGGCAGGTCTGCGCCGAGCTGGGCCTGCCGATCAACTGCCACAGCGGCAGCGCGGCGCCGAGGACCGGCGACCGGCCCGAGGACCACGTGTTCTTCATGCTGGACCTGCGCTGGTGGGACCAGCACACCCTGCGGCATCTGATCCTCGGCGGCGTGCTCGAACGGCACCCGGAGCTGAAGGTGGTCTTCACCGAGGAAGGGCTCGGCTGGATTCCGAGCCAGTTGAAGGCCATGGACGGGTTCTGCGCGTCCATGCGGCGCGACGGCAGCGAGGAGCTGTCCCACGGCGCCCAGGTCGTCGGCAGGCTCTCGCTGACGCCCAGCGAGTACTGGGACAGGCAGTGCTACGTGGGCGCGAGCTTCATGCACCCGTCCGAGACGGCCATCCGGGACCGCATCGGGGTCGACAAGATCATGTGGGGCAGCGACTACCCCCATGTGGAGGCCAGCTACCCATACTCCAAGGAGGCCATCTCCTTCAGCTACGCGGGCGTCCCGGAGGCCGAGGTGGAGCGCATGCTCGGCGGGACCGCGGCGGAGCTGTTCGGCTTCGACATGGACCTGCTGCGGCCGATCGCCGAACGCGTCGGGCCGCTGCGCGCGCAGGTGTCCGCGGGAGTGGACACGGCCGAACTGCCGGCGGGCGTCGTCAAGTGCCCGGCGTTCGCCGGGATCGTCCCGGGCTCCGCCCAGGCGCGCTGGGCGGACAACCGTAAGGGACAGGCGGGGTCATGACAGGGCGGGCGCGACCTCGGCCATGAAGCGCTCGAGGTCCGCCACCCCTCCCCGGGGATCCACCATCTGGATCACGAAGTGCTCCACCCCCAGCTCGCGGTCGCGGCGCAGCTCGCGCGCGATCGCGTCGGGGGTGCCGTACAGCACCCAGTCGGAGGCGCCGCGCGCCGGGGCGAACCCGATCGAGTAGTTGGCCGAGACGCGGGCGTCGCCGACCTGCGGGATCAGCTCGGCCAGCCGATGGCGGTCGGGCGCCCAGCAGTTCCACCAGCTCGCCTTCGCCTTCACCAGTTCCAGGGTGCGCGGGCCCGTCCCTCCGACGAACAGGGGGATCGGCCGCTGGAGCGACGCCGGGCCCGCCATCTCGTCCTTGACGGTGAAGTACGCGCCGCGGAAGTCGACCGGCTCTCCCGTCGCCATGGCGGCCACGATGTCGATCGTCTCGGCGAGCTTGGCCAGGCGCACGGCCGGCGGGTCGCTGCTGAGGCCGAGCTCGGTCAGCTCGCTCGGCGAGGACCCCCACCCGAGCCCGAGGTCGAGCCGCCCGCCGCTGACATGGTCGAGCGTCACGGCCATCCGGGCCAGCAGCGCCGGCGGCCGGAACGCCGCGCACAGCACCAGGTGCCCGACGCGGATCGTCGAGGTGCGGGCGGCGGCGGCGGTGGCGAGGGTCCAGCCCTCGAACGTGCCTCCGGGCAGGCCGGGAAGCCGCAGATGGTCCATGAACCACACCGCCTGGAACCCGCACGACTCGGCCGCCTGGGACAGCTCGATCAGCTGGGAAGGGCTGCGGCCCACCTGGGGAAGGTAGAGACCGAAGGTCGGGGACATGGGCGCCTCTCAGGTGTCGGCGCGGGGCTGCTCGCCCGGCGCGGTGGACCGCCGGCGGGCGGGCCGCCCGCGGGGAGCGCCGGCGCGCCCGGTCCGCGTGGCGCCGGGCCTCCGGCGGGGAGCCCCGGCGGGGGCCCCGGTGGGTGGGGAGCCCAGGTGGGTGGGAGCCCCGGCATGGCGGCGGGCTTCGGCGGGGGGCGAGGCGCCCCGATCACCTCACTCGACGCCGCCCGCGGCCTGCCGCTCGCTCATGGCCTTGGCGCGGTCGCCGCCGGCCCCGATCACGACGGTGTGCGTCACGTGCTCGAGGATGCGCCTGCGCTCGTTGAAGACGATGGGCAGCCAGTCGACCCAGGCGATGGGCCCGAGTAGCAGGCAGACGCGCCGGAAGACGCCGTCGCCGACGTGGATCTTCAGGCCGTTCTCGGTGACCACGCGCAGGCCCATGAGCGCCTTGCCGGGGGTGGTGCCCCACGTGCCCTCGAGGACCCCGAGGATGATGATCGACCATAGCAAGGCGAGCGGGACTCCGATGCCGTGGAGGAACCCGCCGTCCTCCTGGTAGACCCACGGCGGGAACGCCAAGGAGATGTCGTGCCCGCGCCTGATCGCCTGCACGGCCAGGGCGGCCGAGATGCCGATGAGCGGCAGGTGGTCGATCAGTATCGCCCCGATGCGCCGTCCGAGCGGCGCGTAAGGGAGCGTGGCGCCCTTGGCGAAGGTGGCCGCCGCGGACGCGGGCGTGCCGAGCCGCTCCAGGGCCTCGGCGAGCTCGCCCTCCTCCGCCGCGTCGGACAGGTGGCCGACGAGCTCCTGCCTGCGCCGCGCCTTGTCCTGCGCCGAGCCGGCGAGATGGCCCTCGAACGCGCGCGCGTACTCTTCGATGATCTGACCGTCATCCTTCATTTCCGCACCTCATCCAGCATCGCGAGAAGCTCGGTCATGGCCTCCACCAGCCCGTTCCACTCGGCTCGCAGCAGCTCGAGGTGGCGGCGGCCCTGCTCGGTGATCTGGTAGTACTTCCGCGGTCTGACGCGACCCTCGGTCTCCCACGTGGGGGTGATGTGACCGGCGTCCTCCAACCGGTGGAGCAACGGGTAGAGCGTGCCCTCCTTGATCTCCAGCACCGCGAGACCCGAGCCTCGCATGAGCTTCAGCAGCTCGTAACCGTAGCGGCGGCCGGAGTGGAGGACCGACAGCACCGCCATCTCGGCCGTGCCCCGCGTCAGCTCCCGTCGAAGGCGGCTCAGGTCCGGCGTGTCCGTCCCGGGCGGTGCCTCGTCCTCCATGTTCGCATCGTAAGACCCGATGCCTTGCGTCACAAGGTATCGGGTCCATCGAGGCTTCCGTCCGGCGGACAGGCTCGCCTCACGACACTGCCCTCGGCTACCAGGCCCATGCCTCCGGGCCGGGCCCGCCGTTGCCGACCGGAGGGAACAGCTCCTCCAGCCTCGCCAGCACGTGGGCGTCGAGGTCGAGCTCCAGCGCGCGCAGCGCCCCGCCGAGATGGTCGAGCGTGCGCGGCCCGATGACCGCCCCGGTCACGCCCGGACGCGACAGCACCCACCTCAGCGCGATCTCCGCCGGGTCGGCGCCCAGCTCCGCGCAGAACTTCTCGTAGGCGGCCACGGCGTCCCTGCACCTGTCCAGCGCGGCCATCGCCCTGCCCTGGGCCGTCTTCACGGCCGTGCCCTCCTCCAGCTTGCGCAGCGCCCCGCCGAGCAGCCCGCCGTGCAGCGGGGACCAGGCGAGCACGCCTATGCCGTAGGCCTCGGCCGCCGGGATGAGCTCCACCTCGACGTGCCGGGTCACCAGGTTGTAGACGCACTGCTCGGAGGCCAGGCCGAGGAAGTTGCGCCGGTTGGCGGCCTCCTGGGCCGAGACCAGATGCCAGCCGGCGAAGTTGGACGAACCCACGTACCGGACCTTGCCCTGGCCGACGAGGATCTCCATGGCCTGCCAGACCTCCTCCCACGGCGCCGCCCGGTCGACGTGGTGCATCTGGAACAGGTCGATCCAGTCGGTGCGCAGACGGCGGAGCGAGTCCTCGCACGAGGCGATGATGTGCCGCGCGGACAGCCCTCCGTCGTTGGGCCAGTCGCTCATCGGGTTGAACACCTTCGTGGCCAGCACGACCTTCTCCCTGCGCTGCCCTCCCTGCGCGAACCAGGAGCCGATGATCTCCTCGGTCAGGCCGCGGCGGACCTGCCAGCCGTAATGGTTGGCCGTGTCGAAGAAGTTGACCCCCTGTTCCAGAGCCTCGTTCATGAGATGCATTCCCTCCGCCTCGGTGGTGCGCACCCCCAGGTTCAGAGTTCCCAGGCAGAGCCTGCTCACCTTGAGTGCCGTACGGCCGAGCCGTGCGTATTGCATTTCTCATCACCGCCCTTGGTCTCGCCACAATGGGTGTGAGTTAGATTGAATCAATGCGAATTCCCGCCATACTGATCGGGTGTCCCGCCGGCGGGACGGCACGGACGGGGGGCCGACACGGCGCGCATAATTGCGCACACGAAATGCGACGACCCGGTTTCCCCAGGTGGGCCCGCTGGTCACGAACATCGGACAATGCATATCCTGACCCGCGACACCTACAATCCAGTGTTATCGCTTTCCTCTTGCGTTCCCGCACCAGGGGCGTCTAGATCTTGTATCGCAGCCAAGCGTTCCACCGACGCCAAGGGGGCAAATTCTCGATGTCTCTCCGAGGACCCGGCACTTCAGTATCGGCGGCCCCGATCAGGAATTCCAATGAGACGCGGAACGGCCGGCTTCCGCTGGACGGCTCGGCGCTGACCCGCCGGACGAGCCTTTCCCTGCCGCCCAGGCTTTCGCTGAACGAATGGCAGAGACTCGGCCGGCAGATCTTCGTCATCTCCGACTCGTCCGCCTGGTGGCTGGGCGACTGGCTGATCTACGGTCAGGCCACCTTCCCCAACCGGTACAAACGAGCGATCGCGGAGACCTCGCTCGACTACCAGACGCTCAGAAACTACGCCTGGGTCGCACGGCGCGTCACCGCCGCGCGGCGCAGGGACAAGCTCAGCTTCCAGCACCACGCGGAGGTCGCGAGCCTGCCCGAGGACAAACAGGACGAGTGGCTGAGCCAGGCCGAGAAGCACGGCTGGTCCCGCAACGAACTGCGCAAGAGGATCAGGGAGGACAGGAACGGCGGCGCCCGCGCCGCCGCGGTGTCCTCCATCCACGTCAACGTCATCGAAGAGCGCAGGGAGCGCTGGGTCCTGGCCGCACGTCAGGCCGACCAGGACCTGCTCAACTGGATGCTCTCCGTTCTCGACGACGCCGCGCAGGCCGTACTGGAAAGCACCGACGCGCGGCCCGAACTGCCGGGCGGCGATGAATCTCGCAGGGTCGAGGTCGTGAACGGCTCGATCGAACGCGTTCCGGCCTGACCGTACTTCTTTGAGCGGAGGTGACTCGCGACCATGTCTCTTCTCGTGTGGGACTACACGCGCGAGTACGAGAACGAGCGCCATGACATCCTGGCGGCCGTCGACACGGTGTTCCGATCCGGCCAGCTCATCCTCGGTCCGAAGGTGGAACAGTTCGAGCGCGACTTCGCCGCCTACCACGACGTGCCCCACTGCGTCGGCGTGGACAACGGGACCAACGCCATCGTCCTGGGGTTGCAGGCGATCGGCGTCGGCCAGGGTGACGAAGTGATCACCGTGTCGAACACGGCGGCCCCGACGGTGGTCGCCATCGACGCGGTGGGCGCCAGACCGGTCTTCGTGGACGTCCACGAGGACACCTATCTGATGGACGTCGACCAGGTGGCGGCCGCCATCACCGACCGCACGCGCTGCCTGCTCCCGGTGCACCTGTACGGGCAGTGTGTGGACATGACGCCACTGACGGCGCTGGCCGCCGACCGCGGCATCCCCATCCTGGAGGACTGCGCCCAGGCCCACGGCGCGCGCCGGAGCGGCCGGGTGGCCGGATCGTGGGGCAAGGCGGCGGCGTTCTCCTTCTACCCGACCAAGGTGCTCGGCGCGTACGGCGACGGCGGGGCCACCATCACCTCCGACGACGAGGTGGCCGCCAACCTGCGGCGCCTGCGCTACTACGGCATGGAGGACCGCTACTACGTGGTCGCGACGCCGGGGCACAACAGCCGGCTCGACGAGGTCCAGGCCGAGATCCTGCGCAGGAAGCTGACGCGGATGGACGAGTACATCGGCGCGCGGCGGGCCGTCGCGGCCCGGTACGCCGAAGGGCTCGGCGACACCGGCCTGACGCTTCCCGCCGTGGCGCCGGGCAACGAGCACGTCTACTACCTGTACGTGGTGCGCCATCCCGAGCGCGAGCGGATCCTGACGGCGCTGCGGTCCTACGGGATCATGCTCAACGTCAGCTACCGCTGGCCGGTCCACACGATGAGCGGCTTCTCCCACCTGGGCTACGCCGCCGGCGACCTGCCGGTCACCGAGAGGTGCGCCGGCGAGATCTTCTCCCTGCCGATGTACCCGTCGCTGTCGGTCAGCGACCAGTCCAAGGTCATCGACGCCCTCCGCCACACGCTGGACACGCTGTGAACGACGGATTCGCCGCGTGGTGGGCCGACCGGCACCGGGCGACGAGGTTCGAGGTGCGGCGGATCCCGTTCGCGAAGCTGGACCGGTGGGACTTCGAGCCGGGCAGCGGCAACCTGGCGCACGAGAGCGGTTCCTTCTTCACCGTCGAAGGGCTGCGCGTCAGGAACGACGACAGGCGTTCGTGGTCGCAGCCCATCATCAACCAGCCGGAGATCGGCATCCTGGGCGTCCTGGTCAAGGACGTCGACGGGGAGCCGCACTGCCTGATGCAGGCCAAGATGGAGCCGGGCAACGTCAACACCCTCCAGCTGTCCCCCACGGTGCAGGCGACACGCAGCAACTTCACCCGGGTGCACCGCGGCGGGACCACCCGCCACCTGGAGCACTTCGCCGGCTCAGGCCGGGGGAAGGTGCTGGTCGACAGCCTGCAGTCCGAGCAGGGCGCCTGGTTCTGGCACAAGCACAACCGCAACATGGTCGTCGAGGCGACCGCGGAGGTGCCCGAGCACGAGGACTTCCGCTGGCTGCCGCTGCACCGGCTGCGGCGGCTCATGCGGCGGCCCAACCTCGTCAACATGGACGCCCGCACCGTGCTGGCGTGCATGCGGTTCACTCCCCCCGAGGACGCCGCCGACCCGTTCACCGGCGCCCTGGTGCGCTCGTACCGGGCCAGGTCCGGGCTGCACACCACGGCCGAGGTGCTGAGCTGGCTGACCGAGGCCAGGACCCGGTGCGACTGGCGGACCCGCCTGATCCCGCTCGGCGAGGTGTCGGGCTGGTCGCGGACCGACGACGAGATCCTCCACGACGAGGGCAAGAGCTTCCGCATCCTCGCCGTCGAGGTGGAGGCCGGCAACCGGGAGGTCACCCGCTGGTCGCAGCCGCTGCTCGCGCCGCGCGGCAAGGGCCTCGCGGCCTTCCTGACCAGGGCCGTCGACGGCGTGCTGCACCTGCTGGTGCAGACGCGGCTCGAACCCGGGCTGCGCGACGTGGTGGAGCTCGCGCCCACGCTCCAGCTCTCCGCCGGGGACGATCCCGGCGACCGGCCCTACGCCAGGGAGCTGCTCGCGGCCGACCGCGGGCGCGTGCGCTTCGACACCGTCATGTCGGAGGAGGGCGGCCGGTTCTACCACGCGCAGACCCGCTATCTGGTGGTGGAGGCCGACCCCGGCCTGCCGCCGGAGGTCCCCGAGGACTTCCGCTGGGTGACCGTGCGCCAGCTCATGGACCTGCTGAGGCACGGCCACTACGTCAACGTCGAGGCGCGCAGCCTGATCGCGTGCCTGCACAGCCTGTGGTGACCTGAAAGGACTGGCCGATCGTGCGCGCACGCAAGCTCTCCGTCGAGGGGGCCGTCGAGTTCACCCCCGAGGTCTTCCCCGACGAGCGGGGACTGTTCGCCTCGCCCTACCAGGAACCGGCCTTCGTCGAGGCCGTGGGCCGGCCGCTGTTCCCCGTGGCGCAGACCAGCCACAGCAGGTCGCGGCGCGGGGTGGTCAGGGGCGTCCACTACACGGCCACCCCGCCGGGCAACGCCAAGTACGTCTACTGCCCGCAGGGCAGGGCGCTGGACCTGATCGTCGATCTGCGCACGGGCTCGCCGACCTTCGGCGCGTGGGACGCGGTGGAGCTCACCCCGGGGAGCTATCGCTCGGTCTACCTGCCCATCGGGGTCGGGCACGCCTTCGTGATCCTCGAGGACGACACGATCATGTCGTACCTGCTGTCCATGTTCTACGATCCCGCCGTCGAGCTGGCGATCTCCCCCCTGGACCCCGCGCTCGGCCTGCCCATCCCCGCCGGCCTCGATCCCCTCCTTTCGCCCCGCGACCGCGAGGCGCCCACGCTCGCCGCGGCGATGGAGGCGGGGACCCTGCCCGAGTACGACGTCTGCCAGCGCATGGAGGCCGCCCGTGCCTGACGGGCCGCTGGTCACCGTGCTCGGCGCGTCCGGATTCATCGGCTCCGCGGTCGCCGCCGCGCTGGCCGCGCGGCCGATCCGGCTCAGGCTGGTGACCCGCCGCCCGGCGGCGCCGCCGCCGGGCCCGGCGGCGGTGGAGGTCCTCGCCGCCGATCTGACCGGCGAGGGCGCGGTGGAGAAGGCGGTGGCGGGCTCCGACGCCGTGCTGCACCTCGTGGCGCACATCTCCGGCACGGGCGCCTGGCGGGTCTCCGACGGCGACAGGCTCGGCGAGCTGGTCAACCTGGGCCTGCTCGGCCGGGTGACGCACGCGTTGCGCGGCCGCGCGGAACCCCCCGTCGTGGTGTTCACCGGCTCCACCAGCCAGGCGGGCGCCGACGGGTGGGTGGACGGCAGCGAGGCCGACCGGCCGGTCACCGCCTACGACCGGCAGAAGATCGCCGCCGAGCGCGTGCTCGGCGCCGCGACCGCGGACGGCTCGGTGCGGGGCATCGCGCTCCGGCTGCCCACGGTGTACGGCGCCGGCCCGGCGTCCTGCGGGCCAGGCAAGGGCGTGGTGGCGGCGATGGCACGCCGCGCCTACGCCGGCGAGCCGCTGGAGATGTGGCACGACGGTTCGGTGGAACGCGACCTGCTGCACGTCGGCGACGCCGCCGCGGCGCTGCTGGCCGCGCTGGACCACGCCCGCGAGCTCGCGGCGGCCTCCGAGCAGCCGTGGGTCATCGGCACCGGCGTGCCCACCCGGCTCGCGGAGCTGTGCGCCGAGGTCTCCGGGGCGGTGGCCGCCCTGACCGGACGGCCGCCGGTGCCCGTCGTCACGGTGCCGCCGCCCCCCGAGGCGACGACCGCCGACTTCCTCGGCTCGGTCGCCGACTCCTCCGCCTTCCGCCGGGTCACCGGCTGGCGGCCCCGGGTGCCGTGGCGGGCCGGAGTGCGGCGGACGGTGGCGGCCATGACCACCCCGGTCACACCACCCTGACCTCCGGGACGTAGGTGATCCACTTGCCGCCGGCCTGCTCGAACGCGGTCTCCTTGGCCATGATCTCGGCGGCGTGGTTCCACGCGAACAGGACGGCGTAGTCGGGATAGGGGTCGGCGAACGCCTCCGGCCCGCGCACCGGGATGTGCGACCCCGGCGTCACCGTCCCCTGCTTGGCCTCGGTGCTGTCGCAGATGAACGGGATCAGGCCGGGGCCGATGCCGCAGTAGTTGAGCACGGTGGCGCTCTTGGCGGTGGCGCCGTAGCCGGCGACCCGCCTGCCCTGCCCCTTCAGCTCGGTCAGCAGCGTGACGAGCCGCTCGCGCGCCCGCTCGACCCTGGCGCCGAACGCGGCGAGGGTGGCCTCGGCGGTCAGCTCGCGCGCCTGTTCCTCGGCCAGCAGCTCGGCGACCGCGGGCGCCGGCGTGCGCGCCCCCGCGCGGGCCAGCGTGTAGCGCGCCTCTCCCCCGTGAACCGGCAGGCGTTCCACGTCGACCAGCTCCAGCCCGTAGGGCCGCGCGGCCGCGCGCACCGAGCCCACGGTGAAGAAGTAGAAGTGCTCGTCGTAGATCTGGTCGAACGACGCCCGCTCCACGATGTCCAGGAAGTAGGGGTCCTCGAACACGAACACCCCGTCCGGGCCGAGAAGGGCGTCCACGCCGCGCAGGATCGAGTCCAGGTAGGGGATGTGGCACAGGGTGTTGGCCGCGTAGATCACGTCGGCCGGGCCGTCCTGGGCGCGGATCTCCCTGGCCACGGCCTCCTCGAAGAAGCTCTTGCGCACGCGCACGCCCTTGGCGGCGGCCAGGTCGGCGACCCCGCCCGACGGCTCGACCCCGAGGTGCCTGACGCCCGCCTCGGCGACGACGCGCAGCATGGCCCCGTCGTTGCAGCCGAGCTCGACGATGAACGGGTCGGGGCCGGTGAGCTCGGTCTCAAGGAATCGCCCGGCGGCCTTCGCGAAATGGTCCCGCATGACCGACGACCCGGAGGAGACATAGGGGTAGCCGGCGTGGAACATGCGATCGCGCGGCACCTCTTCCATGAGCTGGACCATGGTGCACGACGCGCAGCTTCCGACGGCGAGCCGGTAGAAGAACTCGTCGGCCGGCGGCTTTTCGAGGAAGGCGTCGGACAGCGGCTGCCGCCCGAAATCGAAGAATTCAGTGACCCGACCGCCGCAGATGCGGCACCGGTGTTCCGGATTTCCCGGTGCAGAAGACATCGGCGCTCCTCCGTCCACGATTTTCCGTCCATTCTCACCGGCGCCGTGAATGGCGTCCATCCCGGCGGGACAATTGTCATTCCTCATTCCCGGGCGCGTGTCTCGCCAGCGGGACGGCCGGGCCCGGTTCAGCCGGTCACGGCGCTCGGCTCGGCCTGCCGCTCCCGCTGGTCCGGCGCCCACGACGGGCCGCCGTCGAGGGTGTCGGCGGCGCGCACGGGGACGCTGGCCTCCCTGATGTAGTACGGGCGAAGGCCTCCCGCCTCGCGCATGAGCCGCCGCAGATAGCGGGCCACCAGGCCGACGGAGCCCAGGGTCAGGCCGCTCAGCAGCACGCCGCCCGCCCCGAGGAGCGCCGGCCCTGCCGCCCCCGCCACCCCGGCGATCGCCAGCACGGCCGCGAGCAGGGCGCCCGCGGCGGCCATCGCGTAGACGGCGCTGAGCGGACGCCAGGAGAACCCGAAGAACAGCTCCAGGCTGTAGGCGGTCAGTTTGCCGAGGCCCAGCCTGGACCTGCCCTCGGTGCGCGCCCGGTGGGAGACCGGCGTCAGGGCGTACCTGGCCCCCACCAGCGGCACCGCCGGGATGAACCACGACAGCCCGAGGTCGACGACGGTCCGGGCGACCGAGCTCCTGGCCACGCGGAAGTTGGAGGAGCCGGGCGGGAAGTCGATGCCGAAGACGCGCCCGGCCAGCCAGTGCAGCATGAACGAGCCGAGCTTCCTGACGAGGGGATCCTTTCGGCCCTGCCGCATCCCGAAGACGACGTCGTAGCCCTCGGCGGCCTTGTCGAGCAGCCGCCTGATCTCGGTGGGCGCCACCTGGAGGTCCGCGTCGCACTGCACGGTCCATTCCTTGGCGGCGTAGCGGAACCCGGCCACCTCGACGGCGGCGAGCCCGAAGTTCCGGGTGAAGGACAGATAGTTCACCCTCGGGTCCATGCGCGCGAGGCCGCGGATACGCGCGAGGGAATCATCGGTGCTGCCGTCGTCGACGAACAGTATTTCAAGGTCGTCGATTTCGGCCAGCGCCTCGGTGAGTTCTCGGTAGGCGACCTCGACCTGCCTTCCCTCATTGAGACACGGCACCAGGACAGTGAGGCCGCCATTCATTATGACCCTCCGGTAGACCGGCGAACGTTCAATGGCCCGTGGAATCCATCCGGCGATTACAGTAATATCCCAGCACTGGTCGTCTCTGCAAATATCATTCCCGGGAAAAAGAATCGGTGGGCGGAACATGAAGGTGGGAGTCACCGGCGGAAACGGTTTCATCGGGCAATACGTATGCGAGGAGCTCGTGAAACGCGGGCACGAGCCGATGGTCTTCGACCATCGCGGGCGATGCCCCGGAGGGCCATGGGAGGTGATGATCGGCGACGTCCGCGACGCCACCGCCATGAGCGAGCTGGCCGCGCAGTGCGACGGGATCATCCATCTGGCCGCGGTGCTCGGCACACAGGAGACCATCACCAACCCCCGGCCCGCCGCCGAGACCAACCTGCAGGGCGGTCTCAACTTCCTGGAGGCCGTGGCCCAGTACGACCTGCCCGGCGTCTACATCTGCGTCGGGAACCACTGGATGAACAACAGCTACTCCATCACCAAGACGGCGGTGGAGCGCTTCGTCCAGATGTTCAACTCCCACCGGGGCACCCGGGTCAACTGCGTGCGCGTGGTGAACGCCTACGGCCCGGGGCAGAAGGCGGCGCCGCCGTTCGCCGCCGGCAAGGTCAGGAAGATCACTCCCGCCGTGGTGTGCCGCGCGCTGTCGGGCATGCCGGTCGAGCTGTACGGCGGCGGCAGACAGATCTCCGACATGGTGTGGGTGGGCGACGCGGCCCGCGGGCTGGTCGCCGCCCTGGAGACCGCGGCGGCCGGCCGGGTGCTCGACCAGGTGGTCGAGGTCGGGCCGATGAAGTCGACCAGCATCCGCGAGGTCGCCGAGCTGATCATCGACCTCTGCGCCGACAGGGGGTACCCGCGGGTGCCCGTCCACGAGCTGCCCATGCGCCCCGGCGAGACCCCTGACACCCCGGTCACGGTCGACTCCTCCACGCTGCTCGACGTCGGGATGGCGCCCGACTCGCTGGTGCCGCTCAGGGACGGCATGGCGCTCACCGTGGACTGGTTCATCGAGAACCACGGGGTCACCTGGACCGCCCCTGAGGCCGGCGTTCACGCCTGACAGGCCCTCCGGCCCCGGCTACTCCGCCACCTCCAGGCGGCGCAGCCGGGGCCAGAGGCTCGACCAGGGCTCGGTGCGCCCCTCGCACAGCCAGATCGGCGTGCCGATCTCCAGGCCCACCCTGCCCTCGACGGCGCCCACCTTCCGCACCTGCCCGAAGCGCCCTCGCAACGGGCCGGGGTCGTCGCCGACGTACAGCGCGGCCGTCGCGCTCTCCGGCGGCGCGCCGAAGTACCAGTAGCCGCGGGATCCGCTGTAGACGGCGGGGAGCCCGCGGCCGGCGCGGTAGACCTCCAGGGCCCCCGCCTGCCAGTAGGTCTCGGCGAGCAGCACGGTGTCGCGGCGGACGGGCTCGGGCAGCGCCCTGTGGGCCCGCGCGACCGAGTCCGCCAGCTCGGGCCAGCCGAACTGCGAGATCGTCGTCGCGACGGCCAGATCGGACATCTGCTCCTCCGTCGGCTGCCTGACGTCGGAGGCGGGCGTCAGCGGCAGGCCCATGACGCCCAGGGCCGCCGAGGCGGCCAGCAGCGGCCAGGAGACCCACCACCACCAGCGGCGACGGGCCGCGAGTGCCTCCAGCCGCACCGCGCCGGCCGCCCAGGCGATCGGGAAGACGCCCACGACGTGGTAGAAGCGGCCGCCGGTGAGCCCCACGAACAGGATCACCCCCAGCGCGGCCAGCCCCAGGAACCGGTAGGCGCGCAGGTCCTTCGCCGCGAGCAGGCGCCAGAGGCCGTAGCACAGCAGAAGGGTGCCCGCCACGACGCCGCCGAGCAGCAGCACCCAGACGACGAAGCCGACGCCCCGGCGGCCGAACAGCGCCTCCTCCTGCGCGACGACCTCGGCGAAGGCCAGCGCCGGCCATCCGTGGGCCGCCTGCCAGGCCAGCCCGGGAACGGCCGACACCACCGCGACCGCGCCTCCGAGCCACAGCATGCGCGAGCGCGGCAGGTCGCGGGGGCCGACCGCGAGAGCGCTGACGAGCAGGAACGCCCAGAGCATCGGGATGAGCAGCTTGACCTGCAACGCGACGGCCGTCACGACACCGGCCCACAGCAGCGGCCGGTCGTCGCCGGCCGGGCCGTACGGCCCCCGCCCGCGCAGCCGGACCCAGCGCACCACCAGCCAGGTGACGACCGTCCACGAGACCATGTCCAGCGTTCCGGTGTCCAGCAATTGGCCGGTGCTGACGAACGCCGCGAAATAGGCGACCGCGCTCACGATCTGCGCGGCGGCGGCTCCGCCCAATTCCCGCGTGATCTGCGCGGTGACCACCGCGCCCGCCGCCAACGCCAGCGGCGAGACCAGCCGCAGCGCGAAGAGTGAACCGGGGAACAAGGTGTCCGCCAGCCACGCCAGCGCGGGGACCAGCGGTTGCTGGTCCACATATCCCCAGCTCAGATGCCGCCCCGAGGCGATGAGATAGAGCTCGTCGCTGAAATACCCGTAGCGGCCCAGCGTCGGCAGCGAGACGGCCACGACGACGAGAAAGACGATTGACAATCCTTTCCAGGCCAGCGGGCGAACCACTGGAGCGACCACACTCCGGTACTCGATTTTCGTGCCGTCCATCGCCGTCCAATTCATATTGTCCTGCCGCGTTCCGGGAATCGCAGAATAGGCATTCCATGTTTTATGGTCCATAATGCTGTCCCGCCGGCGGGACAGCGCCGCGCGCCGTCGCCGGGCTATCGTGGCTCCCGTTCGAGGACGCGCGATCCACCGGTGAAAGGAGCGGGATGCAGATCAAGACCGACGGTCAGGCGGATCCGGACGACTGGAGGTCCGGCATCGGTGACCTCGTCGCCGACATGTTCTCCTATTGGACATTCGGCCTGGGCAGCTACTCGGCGGGAGAATCCGACCGCGCTTACGGTCCCGTCAAGCTGGTGATCTGGACCGTGGTCGCGATCGGCGTGGCCGCCGCCGTGTCCGCGTTGCGCATCGCCCTGTTCGGCGAGCCGACCGCCGGCTGGGGCATCGCGCTGGTCCCGCTGATCATGCCGCTGGTCGGAGCCTTGGCGCACCGGCCCCGCCACTGGGTGCCCGGCCTGGTCCTCGGCGCGGGGGCGGGCGTGCTCACGGCCGTCGGCCTCGGCATCGACCTCGGCTCGTCGATCGGCTCGTTCTGGGGCGGGATGGCCGCGGTCTCCGCCGGCTTCCTGGTCTGCTCGATCGTGTTCGCCGCCGTCACCTGGAACCGCGGGTGAGCTCCGGCGGCGCCCGCCGTCCCCCGGCCGCCGTCTTGACGAGCCGCAGAGAAGACCGACGGGGGAACGCCCGCCTGGCCGGCGCGCAGGATGGACGCACCGGCCAGGCGAACCCTCGCCCCGGGGGTTCGACGCGCCACGCCGCGGCGCACCGCCGGGAGCGCGACGCGACGGGCCGTCAGGAGCGCGACTCGGCGGGCTGGTCGAGGTAGCCGGCCGCCTGGAGCCGGAAGAGCTTGGCGTAGACGCCGTCCCGCTCCATGAGCTCGAAGTGCGTCCCTTCCTCCAGCACCTTCCCGTGGTCGATGACCACGATGTGGTCGGCCACCCTGACGGTGGAGAAACGGTGGGCGATCAGCAGCGTCGTGGAACGGCCAACGATCTGGGCCAGCTGGCCGAAGACCTCGGCCTCCGCCTCGGCGTCGATCGCGGCGGTGGGCTCGTCGAGCACCACGATCGGCGAGTCGCGCAGGAAGGCGCGGGCGAGCGCGACCTTCTGCCACTGGCCTCCCGACAGCTGCCTGCCGCCCTCGAACCACCGGCCGAGCTGGGAGTCGAAGCCGTCCGGCAGCTCCTCGATGAACGGCAGCGCCCCCGCCTTGCCCGCCGCCCGGCGGATGCTCTCGATGTCGTCGAGCTCGGTCACGCGGCCGAAGCCGATGTTCTCCCGCACCGAGGCCTCGTACTGCACGAAGTCCTGGAAGATGACGCCGATGTTCCGGCGCAGGTCGGCGAGGTCGTACTCCTCGACCGGGATGTCGTCGATCAGGATCTGCCCGCTGGCCGGCGCGTAGAACCTGGCCAGGAGCTTGACCAGCGTGGTCTTGCCCGCGCCGTTCTGCCCCACCAGCGCCACGCAGCGCCCGGCCGGCAGCAGCATGCTCAGGTTCTGCAGCACCGGCGTGTCGGTCCCCGGGTAGGCGAAGCTGACGTCCCTGAACTCCACGCCCTTGGTGAGCTGCGCCGGGAACGGCCGGTGCCCGCTCGGCAGCGCGTCCTCGGGGATGTCGAGGAAGGAGAAGAGGTTCCCCAGGAACAGGTTGTGCTCGTAGAGCTGCGCGACGCCGCCGAACAGCGCTCCCAGGGCGTTCTGCACCAGCGTGATCGCGGCGATGTACCCGGCGAACTGCCCGATCTGCCCCGAGCCGACGGTCGTGGACACCGCGAACAGCACGGCCCCGCCCGCCGCGCCCACGCTGAGCAGCCCGAGCACCGCCGAGGCGACGGCCTGGCGCCCCTCCAGCGACCGGTCCACCGTGTAGAAGCGCCCGACCAGCGCGCGGAACCGGTCCAGGAAGAGCGGGCCGAGGTCGAACAGCCGGGTCTCCTTGAACGTGCGGTCGGTGGTGACCAGGTACTGCAGGTAGGTGGTCCTGCGCCGGTCGGCCGAGCGGTCGTGCTCGATCTTCCAGCCGATCCGGCCGTAGAACAGGTTCGCCACCATGGTCGGAACCGGGGCGAGCAGCACCACGAGCGCGACGCGGACGTCCCACGAGATCAGCACCACGGTCACCGAGACCAGCGAGACGGCGTTGGAGGTGACGGAGATCAGGTCCGCGAAGATCTGGTACGGACGGAACCCGGCCTCCCGCGAGGCCCGCTGAAGGCCGTCGTAGGTGGTGGGGTCCTCGAAGTGCCGTAGCTGGAGCCTGACGGCCTTGTCCATGATGCGCTCTTGGACCTGGTTGGCCATGCGGTACTGCAGCAACGTCTCAAGGTAGTTGCGCCCGACGGCGAAGAAGTGCCCCAGCGCCATCAGCCCCACGAGCAGGCCGCCGGCCGCGAAGGCCGCGTCCCTCCCGTTCCCGCTGCTCACCGCGTCGGCCACCGCCTGCACGGCCGTGGCCGTGACCTGGACGTTGATCGCCGGGATGACCGAGGTCACCGCGGTCATCGCCAGGACGCCGAGGACGTGGCGCGGATTGACCTCCCACAACAAGCGGAGCGCGCGCGTTATGTGCCTGGTCTGCTGCCGGTCCTGCGTGTCGGACACCGTCACCCTCTCTTTCGGACCTGCGTGTCGGACACCGTCGCTCTCCTCATCTTTCTGGACGCCCTCGGATGGCCCTGATGGCGAGCAGCCACAGGTGGTGCACGGCCCGCTCGCGGTCCTGGTCCATCCCGAGGAGCCGGTTGACCCGCATGTGGGCGAGGCTCGCGACGATGCGACGCTCGTCGCCGAGCAGGAGACCCCGCTCGGCGAGCCCGCGCACATGGGCGCCGGCGGCCGCGAACACCTCGCGCCGGCCCGCGAACACCTGGCCCAGCGTATGCAGATGTGCCCGGGCGACGGGGTCGGGATGCCGATCCCAGGGCACGAGCAGATCGCACAACGTGCGCTGGATCTCGCGGAACCTCTTGCGCAGCGCGTCGTCGATCTCGGTGCCGTGGACGTCGGCGATCACGATCGGGTCCAGCCCCCAGTCGCGGTACATGGTGTGGACGGCCATGACGCCCAGCACCTCCGGGTCCAGCCCGACCGCGCCCGTGCGCGTCAGCGTCACCAGGTCCGCCGTCACCTCGCTGTCGGCGGCGAAGACCTCCTCCAGCACGTCGATCGCGTGCGGCCCGCCGTACCGCTCCAGCTCCCTGTCGTAGCCGACCAGCGCCAGGTCCGACGCCAGCCCGGCCGCGACGCAGCCGCGCGCCCACGCGACGCAGCGGCCGGTCACCTGTGCCACGTCGGCCAGGTCCGCCGCGCGGACGCGGATGCGCAGGTGCGGGCCCGGGTCGCAGTAGCGGATGTAGAACCAGCGGTCGATCAGCCCGTCGGCGGCCAGCCCGGCCACCAGCTCGCCGAGCGGGCCGGCGATGACGTCGTCGTGCTGGGAGACCGCCGAGTACAGCTTGAGGTAGACCCACTCGTCCCCGACGAGCCGGCGGCGCGGCACGGCGGGCAGGTCGCGCGCGGGCGGCGCCGGCGGCGGCGCCGCCCTGCGCGCCAGCGCGGGTTCCCTGGCCAGGAGCGGCACCACGACCTCGCTGAGGTAACGGCCTCCCGCGGGGTCGTCCAGCCACGCCTCCTCGAGCGCCGGCAGCATCTCCTGGAGCATCACCCTGTTCCCCGCGCGCGCGGCGCGGGTCAGCTCGTCCGCAAGCTCCGCCACGCACAACGGGTGCGTGAGGTCCAGCAGGAGCCGGTTGTCCATCCAGGCCAGGTACACGTACCTGGGGACCTTCATGGCGCGGCGCCACGCCTGCAGCGCCGGGCCGAACTCGCCCTCCCCGATCATGCTCCGCGTGACCGTCCACTGCGCCGGTTGCAGGACGATCTTGCCGCGGACGACCCTGGGCAGGTACGGCGCGGCGGCGACCGGACCCCAGTCGAACCCCGCCGGCGGCAGGGCGCCGTCCTCGGACAGCTCGATCAGCGCGCGGCACACGTTCGGGGCGTTCTGCGCGCTCAGCATGTGGCTCTGGGTGACCCTGATCTCGCGGCCGTGCCGGGCGGAGCGCAGGTAGAACCGGTCGGCCGTGGCGCCCACCAGGATGTCGCCCAGCGGGATCCGCCGCTCGGGAGGCACCGACGGCGAGGTGTTGACGCAGATCTCGTAGCGCCGCAGCGGGGGGTGCACGGTGACGTTCCCTCCCCGGCCGTGCGGCGGGATGTAGCTCAGCTCGGCGAAGATCGCCGACGGGCAGAGCTCCTCCTCCGCGCGGGCGAACTCCTGCAGCGAGGCGATCGAGTCCTCGTCGAACAGGTCGAAGAACCGCCCGAACGTGCGGCCGCCGTCGCCCATCGCCCCGGGCGAGACGACCAGCCGGAACCGTCCGGCGTCGACGGCCTCCCTGGACTCCGCCGCGACCTGGGCGTACAGGTCCAGCGACGGCCGCAGGCCCGGCTGGGCTCCTCGCGAGCGCCACACCGTCAGCCGTTCGAGCAGCTCGTCGGTGAGCTCGACCTCGGCGAGCCCCCGGTGCAGGGCGTCGGCGGCCAGCGAGGCGACCACCATGTCCCGGCCGCGGTTCTCCTCCATCGGCACGGCCGCCAGCGGGACCGCGCGAGGCGGCATGGTGTACGTCGGCGGCGCGTCGAGCCCGGTCTCCGGGCTGAGCACCTCCAGCAGCGGGACCTCCGCGTCCACGCCGTACCGCTCCAGGAAGGCGGTGTGGTACTCCACGATGTGGTGGTACCGCTGGTGCTTGACGCCGACGCGCAGCAGCACCTCGGCGGCCTCGGCGGCCACCGCGCCGACCTCCCGCGACAGGCCGTCCTCCTCCAGCGCCAGCGCGGTGTCGACCTGATAGGTCTCCCTCGTGTGGCCCGGGGACATGGCCCGCTGGTGCTTCGACAACCCGTCCAGCGCCGCCACCGGCGCCATCCCGCGCGCGTCGTCGATCGCGTCGGCGAGCTCGCGCGCCCGGGCGAGCTCCGCGCGCACGGAGGCGGCGCCGTCGACGCCGTCCAGCCGCTTGAGCAGGTCCAGCTCGGGCATCGGCACGGTCATCGCCGGCCGCAGGTCGCTGATGAGCACGTGCAGGTCCCACAACTGGGCGACCAGGCCGCGTGCCTTGTCCTCGGTGGCGCCGGGCACCCGCGCGCGGATGGCGTCCACGATGTCGGCGTAGGTGGCGCCGGGGACGCACGCCGTCTCGAGCGCGACCTCCACCGGCGCGGTCGCCCGGAAGCCCACGTGCCGGTTGTCGGCGGTGCCGTGCACGTCGGCGAAGGACAGCACCGCCCGGTCGCCCACCCGGTAGAGCAGCGGGTTGACGCTCACGTGCAGGCCGTCCCGCAGGCTCTCGTCCCCCTCCAGCTCCTTGATCAGGGACAGCAGCCAGCCGGCGTCCGCGCGGGTGCGCGTGCGCGCCACCGGGTCAGGGGCCACGCGGGCCGAGGTGGCGTCGCCGAAGCGGCCCACGCCGACGGCCGAGAACAGCCCGTACGGGGTCGGCCTGCTGGTCATCCGGGTCACGTACCGCAGCAGCGTGGAGTACGACCTGGCCGACCGTTTGGCGTCCGCGCCGGACAGGTGGGCGAGGCCCGCGGTCATGCTGGGGCTGGCCACGTGGAGGGCCTGCACCACGCGGGGGTGCTCGCTGAGCTCCCTGAGGCGCTCGCGCGCGGCGCCCGCGACCGCGTCCTGCGCCGCGACGCTCGCCGCGGCGTCGGCGACACCCGTCGTGGCGTCCTGCGCGGTGTCCGCCGCGAGGATGCCGGTGAGCCGCTGGACGGGCATGGTGGGGGCGCGCAGCAGGAAGAAGCCCGCCGGTCGGTAGAGCCCCGGATCGGAGGTGGTGGTCATCGTTGTCCCTCTCGGTCCGTCAGCCGATGAGCAGCGCCCGCTCCCATCCAGCGGGCAGGGGCGTGGAAACCGACCACAGGGCGAGCGCGACGCCCGCGGCGCCGGTGAGCAGCGCGGGACTGTCGAGCAGGACTCCGGGCTGCTCCAGGTCCTGCACGCCGAGCGGCAGCCCGGGGTCGCAGTGCTCCAGCACGGCCTGGGTCAGCACGGGCAGCATCCGCCGTGCCACGGCGCTGCCGGTGTCGCGGGCGAACCGCGCGCAGATCGCCAGCATCCCGGCCGCGCCGTGGCACAGCGTGGCCGAGCCGAAGTGCACATGGTCGGTGAGGCGGCGCAGCACGCCCTCGACGGCCAGCACCGCGAACTCGCGCAGTTCCGGGTCGTCGAGCGCGGTCGCCGCGTGGAGGAGGGCGCACGCCACCCCGGGCGGCCCGTAGCACCAGGCGTTGCGCGCGGGCGACAGCCCGTGCCGGTGCTCCTCGCCGGACTCCGTCAGCGGGATGCCCATCGGCCAGGTGGGGCCGTGGTCGTCCATCAGCGCGGCGCCGACCACGTAGTCGGCCACCTGCCTGATCGTCGCGAGGAGCCTGTCGTCCCCGTGGCCGGCGACGCGGGCCAGGGACAGCGCGGCGAGCGGCCCGGGCACGCCGTGGGCCAGGCCGAGGTTGACGTACCCGTGGGGGAAGGTCTCGTGGTAGTCCTCGGCCGGGTAGAACTCGGGCTGGATGAACCACGGGCGCTTGCCGTCCCGCGGCGCGCACAGCCACATGAGGTCGTCGAGCAGCCGGTCGGCGGCCTCCTTCACGGCCGGGTCGGCGGGGTCGGCGGCCGCCACCCGCACGAGGCCGCTCGCGGCGCCCACGATCACGTCGTAGTCCCGGTCGGCCACGCCGTCGTCGCGCCGCCAGGAGGGCGTCCCGGCCACCTGCTCGCACAGTTTGCGGTCCAGGTTGCGCAGTCCGTTCGAGTAGCGCGGGTCCTCGCCCGCCGCGTCGGCCACCGCGAACGCCAGGCCCGCCGAGCCCGCGGCCAGCCCGATGTCCATCAGCGGGACCTCGTGCGTGCCGCGCACGGCGACGAGCAGGTGCTCGTGGGCGAGCTCGCGCCACCGCTCCGCCTCGTCGGTCAGCACCCGGGCGGCCTGCCGGAACAGCACGGCGCTCCCCGCGTGTCCCGCGTACAGGGAGGCGCCGCCCCATCCGTAGGGGTAGCGGGCGGTCTCCTCCGCCTGGGCCACCGCCGCCCGCACGACCTCGGGGTCGGCGAGCCTGTTCGCGATCAGCTCGGCCGTCTTCCCGGCCTCGGCGGCGAGCGCCCGGTCGGTGACCGGCTCGGACGCAAGTGATGCGCTCACGGATCTCCTATCGCTTGTGACGGAGCGAGGCCATAATGAGGAGGCCGCCGCCCCCGGGCGTTGGGGCGCTGCGAGGACGGCGACCTCTCGTGATGGGCCCGCCGTGATACCGACGCGACGGGCCCGTCTAACTAGGCGTTCAGCAGGAGATCGGGCACTGCGAGATGCAGCTCACGCAGGTGCAGCTCCGGCAGGTCACGCGGGTGCAGACCAGCCGCGTCACCAGGCTGATGGAGTCGGGCTCGGCGACGGCGCCGGGCGTGGCGACGCGGACGTCCAGGTCGAACTGGTCCTTGGCAATGGCAGACATGTGTCTTCCACCTTTCCGGATTCCGATTGGGGCTGGCACATGTGACGTACGGAAAGCAGCGGCGGCCATTCAGCGCGCGCGGTAATCACCCCCGCGTGACTTCCCGTCTTCGACGTCGACCTCTGTCACACGTCTTCATCCTCGCCGGGCGGCCGCACCGCTATCTATTGTCGATTACGCCCATTTTTCGGAGGGCCTCCAACACCTCGGTGAGGTCGTCCGTTGCGGCCCGCACGCCCTCGGTCGCCAGCACTCCACCGGGGTTCAGCACCACCTCCGACGCGCCCGCTGCGAAGAAGCCGCGCAGCCGGTCGGCGATCTCCTCGGGCGCGCCGGTGACGAACACCCCGGCCTCCAGCAACTCCCGGGGGGCCGTGGGGTCGCTCACTCCGGCGCGGCGCAGCATGTCGGCATAGTGGTCGGCCTCCACATGCGCGGCCGTCGCCACGCGGACGAGTCGATGGACGTCCCGCCCCGGACGGTCGACGGCCACGTGGACCGCGGACACCACACGCGGAGGCCGGGGACGCCCGTGCGCCCCCTCCCGTAGCGCGGGCGCGAGCACCTTTCCCAGGTAGTCCGGCGGGACCAGCCAGGTGATCGCCACGTCCGCGACCGCGCCGGCGGTACGTGCCATCGCGGGCCGCAGGACGCCCGCCCCCACCTCGACCGGGGGATGTTCGGCGGGCACCAGCATGCCGCGCACCGTGAAGTGCTCCCCGTCGCGGGCGACGGCCCGCCCGTCGAGCAGGGCCCGCATCGCGGACAGGTACTCTCCGACGGCACGGCGCGGGCTGCTGTACGGCCGGCCGGCGAGGTTCTCCACGAAGATGGGATCACCTGCGCCGAACCCCGCGACATACCCCTTTCCGGTCAGCACCGCCAGCGACCGCGCCTCCAGGGCGGCCTGGTAGGGATGGCGCAGCGGCATCAACGTGACGCTGGTGCCGAGCGGCACCCGCAGCCCCCGCCCCGCCAGGTAGGCCGCCGCGAGATGGCTGTCGACATTCAGGGACTGACCGAGCCACAACCGCTCGAGCCCTTCCCGGAGCACGAACTCGGCGAAGGGCACGACCGTCTCGGGGTGGCGCACTTGCAACGGGAATACCACCGAAATATCAGACATTCCCCCATCGTCACCGCCCCTCCCCTGCCGGACAATTGTCACTCCCGCCGACCTGCCGGGGAGCTCCCGCACACACGCCCAGAGGTCTCGGCCGTACGGCGGAAGACCGGATGCGAATGCGGGAGTCGTCGATGGGACATCCACAATTTCCGTCGCGACCTGTCAGTCTCTATTGTCATGATCCGAGGTGAAATGGAGACTTGTGCCTTGACCATTGCCGCTGGAAAGAGGGGATCTGCGTGCGAGGGCTGAGTGCAAGGCTGGCCGTATCCATCGTCTCGATCATCGTGACCGCCGCGCCGGCCGCGGCGCCCGCGCTCGCCGCGGAGACCGCGCCTTGCGTGGACACCTCGGCGACGCTCACCGTCGAAGAGCAGCGCCTCACCAGGGCCGTGCCGCAGGAGATCCTCCGGCGTGCGGGCTTCGACCCGGTGGCCTCCGAGTTCGCCCAGGCACTGTGTGCGGCGAGTTCGTACCGGGAGGCGCAGCGGGTCGTCACGGCGCATGGGCAGCGGTTGTGGCGGCGCGCGGTGGATCGGGCGCAGGGACGCGGCCTTCCGGGCGGAGACCTGAGCCGGGATGACGACCGGCCGCTGTACTGGGCGCGGCTCGGGATGACCGGCGTGCTGCGGCGGTGGCGTCCCGCGTTCGAGCTCTCCGGGCCCGGACGCGAGAAGCTGCTCCATCGCCTGGAGCGCGGCTCGCGCGGTCAGGACGCCATCCGCTTCACCGGCGGGAAGGGCGTGAAGCGGGTGCTGGTCACCGGCTTCGACCCCTTCACCCTTGACCGGGACATCCGGATCAGCAATCCGTCCGGCGCCACCGCGCTGGCGCTCGACGGCACGACCGTACGGACGGGCGCGGGCCTGATCAGGATCGAGACCGCCGTGTTCCCGGTCCGCTGGGGCGACTTCGCCGATGGCATGGTGGAACGGGCGCTGCGCCCGCATCTGCCGCGGGCCGACCTGTTCGCGACGGTCAGCCAGGGGCGGGTCGGCCGGATCGACGTCGAACGCTTCAACGGGGCCTGGCGGGGCGGTTTCCCGGACAACGAGAACGCGTCGTCGACCGGGACGATTCCCGTGTCCGATCCCGCCCGGCAACCCCAGTGGACGGTCACCACGCTCCCGTACAAGGACATCGTGGCCGCCTCGACAGGCCGCTTCCCGGTGTACGACAACACCCAGGTGGCCGAGATCCCGGCGGGCGCGACCGATCCCGTGGTGCGGCCGGACGGTCCTACCGAGGGCTCCACCGCGCGGAGCGGCGGCGGCGGCGACTATCTGTCCAACGAGATCGCGTACCGGGCGACACTGCTGCGCGACCGGCTCCGCCTCGACATTCCGGGCGGCCATGTGCACACCCCGGTCCTGCAGTTCGGCGCGGACAACACCGATCCGGCGACGGGCGCGGTCACCGATCCGGACTTCGTGCGGAACCGGCTGGACATCATCGATCAGATCCGCGCGATCATCGTCGTGGCGGCCGACGCCGATCGCGCGGGAAGGTGAGCGGCCGGTACGCGAGCCGCGGGTGACGACGAGCAGATGAGAAAGGGCGGGTCTCCGTAAGACCGGAGACCCGCCCGTTCCTTCGCCGTTCGCTGGTCAGCGACGAGAGCCGCCGACCAGGGAGAACTCCCGGCTCATCTGACGATGGGTCAGGAGCAGGTGGCGGTGGGGGTGGCCGCGGAGCCGTTGGCGGTGAAGCCGAAGGTGGTGGAGCCGTTCGCCGCGATGGAGCCGTTGTAGGCGGCGTTGCGGACGGTCACGCTGGAGCCGGACACGGTCTGCGTGCCGTTCCACAGGCTGCTGATGCTCTGCCCGCCCGGCCAGGTCCACTGCACGGTCCAGCCGCTGACCGGGGAGTTGCCCGCGCGGACCGTCACCGTCGACTGGAATCCGCCCGGCCAGGTGTTGGTCGTCTCGATCGTCGCCGAACACGTCCCAGGAACCGGAGTCGGCGTCGGAGTCGGAGTCGGCGTGGGCGTGGGGTTCGGGGTGGGCGTCACCGTGGGAGTCGGAGTCGGAGTCGGGGTGGGTGTGGGGTTGGGGGTGGCGGCGTTGAGGGCGTTGAGGACGGAGTTGTAGGCGGCCTTCTTGTTGCCGCTGCCGTCGAACAGCAGCGCGGTGGCGCCGGAGCCGAGCCAGGAGTCGGTGTCGCGGACGCCCCAGACGGTGATGCCGGCGCAGCGGGGCACGGCCAGGCAGTCGTTGGTGACGGCCTGGTAGGTGCTGGCCGAGCCGCCCTGGATGTCCAGTTCGGTGATCTGGACGTCGACGCCGAGGGCGGCGAAGCTGGAGATGGTGGTGCGGTAGTTGGAGTTGTAGGCGCTTTGGCCGTTGAAGTGGGACTGCAGGCCGACGCAGTCGATGGGCACGCCGCGGGACTTGAAGTCGCGGACCATGTTGTAGACGCCCTGGGTCTTGGCCCAGCTCCAGTTGTCGATGTTGTAGTCGTTGTAGCAGAGCTTGGCGGCGGGGTCGGCGGCGCGGGCGGTGCGGAAGGCGACCTCGATCCAGTCGTTGCCGGTGCGCTGGAGGTTGGAGTTGCGCCGGCCGCCGTTGCTGTCGTCGAAGGCCTCGTTGACGACGTCCCAGGCGTAGATCTTGCCCTTGTAGTGGCCCACCACACCGTTGATGTGGTTGATCATCGCCTGGCGCAGCGAGCTGCCTTCCATCCCCTTCATCCAGTTGGGCTGCTGGTTGTGCCAGGCCAGCGTGTGCCCGCGCACCCGCTTGCCGTTCTGCACGGCCCAGTTGTAGACCCGGTCACCGCTGGAGAAGTTGAACTGGTTCTGGTTGGGCTCGGTGGCGTCGATCTTCATCTCGTTCTCGGCCGTCACCATGTTGAACTCGCGGTTCGCGAGGCTGGTGTAGGCCGAGTCACCGAGCTTGCCCGAGGCGATGGCGGTGCCGAAGTACCGGCCGCTCTGCGCGGCGGCCGCGCCGAGCGTGCTCGCGGCGGCGCCGGCGGGGAGCGTCGACGTCAGCGCCGTGATCGTGCCGAGTACACCGAGGGCACAGGCGAGCAGCATCCGGCGTGTGTTGCGTGATCGCCGGGATCGATCCAGGGGGGTGGCGTTCGTACTCATGCCTGAGCCTCCACAACTGAGTCACGGAATAGCGGAAACGCGGCGACGCCCAGCGTGCTCGACGCCCCACCCATGACCGGGAACGCGCACCACGAGGACGCCACAGAAGGAGATCCCCGCCGTCGGACCGCCGATCAGGCAGCGGGAGAGCGCCTCGGGGATTCAGTGTGGAAACCTGCCCGAAATGTGTCAAGACCGTCATGAAACTTTCGGAAGCATTCACCTTGCATAAATGCCTATTTCTATGCTTCTACTCCTGTCCCGGCCTGCTCGAATGTCGCGGCGGCCGCGTTATGCCCGGACGAAACATCCTGATGAAAATTTCACCAGCATCGGGACCCCTCGCATCCGGCGCCCTCTCCTCGATGCCGTCCAGGTGAAGGTCCGGCGACGGACAGGTCACCCACCCGGCCCATCGCCGGACAGACCCCGTACCGGAAAGCGTTGACCATCCAGTCAGACGTAAGTAACTTCCAGACATCACGACCTTGCATGAAATTTACCTACATGCGAGGGGTTGGAGGACGGATGCGGTACCGGCGGTCACTGGCTCTGGCGGCGGCGGTGGTTCTCGGGGCGGGAACGGCTCCGGCCGTTCACGCCGACGGAAAGGACTCCTGGATCCTCCGCAAGATCACGAGCATGAGTCTCGAGGAGAAGGTCGGGCAGCTGTTCGTGGCGGACGTCTACGGCGAGAGCGGGGACACGACCGCCCCGGCCGATGTGGCGTCGAACCAGGCGATGTACGGGCCGGACGTCAGGAACGGCGACGATCTCGTCGCCAAGTACAAGCTCGGCGCGATTCTCTACTTCCGGTGGGCGAACAACCTGAACGACCCCGTCAAGACGGCGGGGCTCTCCAACGACCTGCAGCGGGCGGCGCTGGCCCAGCCGGCGAGGATCCCGCTGCTGATCGCCACCGACCAGGAGCACGGCGCCGTCTACCGGCTGGACGAGCCGTTCACCGCGTTCCCCGGGCAGATGGCGCTCGGGGCGACCCGCAGCGCGGGCGAGGCGCTCGCCGCGGGCGTGGTCACCGGCCGGGAGCTGACCGCGCTCGGCGTCAACCAGGACTACGCGCCGGTCGCCGACGTCAACATCAACCCGGGCAACCCGGTGATCGGCGTCCGCTCGTTCGGGGAGAACACCGAGCTGGTGTCCAAGCTGACGCGCGCCTCCGTCCTCGGCCTGGAGCAGGGCGGCGTCTCGGCGAGCCTGAAGCACTTCCCCGGCCACGGCGACACGGTCACCGACAGCCACACCGGCGTGCCGTGGATCTTCCACACGAAGGAGCAGTGGCGGAAGATCGACGCGCCGCCCTTCCGGGCGGGCATCGCCGCCGGCGCCGACATGGTCATGACGGCGCACGTCGTCGTGCCGTACCTGCAGAGCGACTGCGACGTGGAGACCCAGCAGGGGTGCGACCCCGCGACGCTCGACCCCGAGATCATGACCGGGCTGCTGCGCGGCGAACTCGGCTACGACGGCGTCGTGGTCACCGACTCGCTGTCCATGCAGGGCGTGCGCGACAAGTACGGCGACGACCGCGTCCCGGTGCTCGCGCTCAAGGCCGGGGTCGACCTGCTCATGATCGTCGACGACACGGCGAGCACGATCTCGCTGGACGTCGCCTACAACGCGGTGCTGAACGCCGTCCGCTCGGGCGAGCTGACCGAGGAGCGCATCGACGAGTCCGTCTACCGGGTCCTACGCTTGAAGAAGCAGCGCGGTTTCTTCACAAGTGATCGGCAGGTCGACGAGGGCAAGGTGCTCCGCCGCCTCGGCGCCCCGGCGCACAAGGCGCTCGCTCGCGTGGTCGCCGGCCACAGCGTGACGCTCGTGCGCAACGACGCCGGCGCGCTGCCGCTGACGAACACCGGGCAGCGGGTGCTGGTGACCGGCTACCGCAACGTCACGCCGCCGTCCGTCAAGATCCCGCCGGCCGAACGGCTCGCCAAGGCGATCGGCGACCTCGGGGTCACCACCGAGCTGTTCGAGACGGGGACCGCCCCGGCCCAGGCCACCATCGACGCCGCGGTGGCCAAGGCCCGCGCCAGTGACCAGATCGTGGTGACCACGGTGAACTCCAAGAGCTCGGCCGCCCAGCGCAACCTGGTCAACGCGCTGCTCGCCACCGGCAAACCCGTCGTCGTCGTCGCCGCCCGGAACCCGTACGACATCGCGGACTTCCCCGGCGCCCCGGCGTACCTCGCGACGTACTCGTGGGAGAGGCCGGCGATGGAGGCCGCGGCACGGGTGCTGTTCGGCCGGGCCGACCCCACCGGCAGGCTCCCGGTGACGATCCCGGCCGCCGACGGCTCCGTCCTGTATCCCTATGGACACGGCCTGAGGTACTGACCCTCCCAGAACGGAGCACCACGCGATGGGCCACCTCTTCTCCAGGCGGGCGCTGCTGTCCACCGCGGCCGTGACCATGGCCGGGACGGGCATGGGCGTCCCGCCGCCCGGCCGCCGTCCACGGCCCGGCGGACTCCGGACCGGCGTCCAGATCCTGATGGACGGCGACTACCGGCTCGTGGAAGGCCAGAAGGCCGGCATCGTGACCAACCCCACCGGCATCCTGCCCGGCCTCGTCCACGAGGTCGACGTCATGGCCGCCGACGACAAGATCGACCTCGTCGCGGTGTTCGGCCCCGAGCACGGGTTCCGGGGCACGGCCCAGGCCGGAGGCTCCGAAGGTTTCCACGTGGACGAGCAGACCGGGCTTCCGGTCTACGACACCTACCTCAAGAGCGGCCAGGCGCTGGCCGACATCTTCACCAGGTCGGGCGTGGACACGGTCATGTTCGACATCCAGGACGCGGGCGCCCGCTTCTACACCTACATCTGGACGCTGTTCGACTCCATGGAGGCCGCCGCGCTGGCCGGCAAGCGGTTCGTCGTCCTCGACCGGCCCAACCCGATCACCGGCCGCCGGGCCCGCGGGCCGGTCATGACGCCGGAGTTCGCCACGTTCGTCGGCCGGGAGGCGATCTCCCAGGCGCACGGCATGACCGTCGGCGAGCTGGCGAAGCTGTTCAACGCCGAGTTCCTGGACCGGCCCGCCGATCTCACGGTCGTGGAGATGCGCGGCTGGAAGCGGGACATGGCCTACGAGGACACCGGCCTGCCCTGGGTCATGCCGTCGCCGAACATGCCGACCGTGGACACCGCGTTCGCCTACCCGGGCACCTGCATGTTCGAGGGCACCAACCTGTCGGAAGGGCGCGGCACGACCCGGCCCTTCGAGCTCATCGGCGCCCCGTACGCCGACCACCGATGGGCGGACGCGCTCAACGCGCTGCGCCTGC
Organism: Sphaerisporangium dianthi; assembly: GCF_042654065.1. Taxonomy (NCBI): domain Bacteria; kingdom Bacillati; phylum Actinomycetota; class Actinomycetes; order Streptosporangiales; family Streptosporangiaceae; genus Sphaerisporangium; species Sphaerisporangium dianthi. The sequence continues at coordinate 38,457 of NZ_JBHSFP010000023.1, forward strand.
CCGGCACCGGATTCCGGCCGGCGTACTTCACGCCCACGTTCTCCAAGCACGCGAACACACTGTGCGGCGGGGTGCAACTGTACGTCACGGACCGGAAGGCATTCGACCCGGTCAAGACGGGCATCGCGATGCTCGTCACGGTGAGGCGGCTCCACCCGGGCGACTTCGCCTGGCGGTACGACACCTCCGACCCCGCCCGGCCGTACTGGATCGACAAACTGACCGGCTCGCCCCAGGTACGGACCGACATCGACGCGGGGAAGGACCCGGACGAGGTCGAGGCCGGCTGGGCCGGCGCGCTCAAGGCGTTCACCGAGACGCGCGAGAAACACCTGATCTACCGCGAAGGGCACTAGTGGCCCGGCCCTTGCCCGTCCTCCTGGTCGCGGTGGCGCTCACCGCGGCGACTCCCCTGTCCGCGGCGGCGGCCGCCGCGGGGCCTCCGACCGTCACCGCCGGCGACGTGCGCTTCGCCCACGACAAGCTGCGGTACGGCGACGCCGGCATGGCGGGGCTGACCTCCGAGTACGTGGACCGGATCGCGGCCGACGCCGCCGGGTTCATGGAGCCGTCGCCGGCGCGGCCGCTCTACGCGGGCGCGGTCGTGATCGCGGGCCGGGGCGGCGTGATCGCGACCCACGAGGCGATGGGCAAGGCGGTGCGCTACGCCGACTCGGTGCCCACCGAACTGCCGCCCGACCAGCAGATCCCGATGCGCAGGGACACGATCTTCGACATGGCGTCGGTGTCCAAGCTGTTCACCTCGATCGTGGCCGTCGGGCAGATCGAACAGGGCCGCATCGGGCTCGACACCCCGGTGACCGCGTACATCCCGGAGTTCGCGGCGAACGGCAAGGGCGGAATCACGGTCCGGAACCTGCTCACCCACACCTCGGGGCTGCCGGCGTGGATACCGCTGTACAACCAGCCGACCATCGGGGAACGGTACGCCGCGGCCTGGAACGTCGCGCCGACGAACCCGCCGGACACGGTCTACCGCTACTCCGACCTCAACCTGATCACCCTCGGGGTGATCGTGGAGCGGGTGACCGGCAAGCGGCTCGACGCGGTCGTCGAGGAGAACCTGACCGGGCCGCTCGGGATGCGCGACACCGGATACAACCCCCGCCCGGCGCTGAAACCGCGGATCGCCGCCACCGAGTACCAGACCACGACGGAGCCCGACCGCGGCATGGTGTGGGGCCAGGTGCACGACGAGAACGCCTGGTCGCTCGGCGGGGTCGCGGGCCACGCCGGGGTCTTCTCGACGGCGTACGACATGGCGATCCTGGCCCAGACGCTGCTGAACGGCGGTCACCACGGCCGGGCGCGCGTCCTGTCGGAGGACTCCGTGCGGCTGCTGCTGACGAACTTCACCACCGCCTTCCCCGGCGACTCGCACGGCCTCGGCTTCGAGCTCGACCAGCGGTGGTACATGGACGGGCTCTCCTCACCGGTGACCGGCGGGCACACCGGCTACACCGGGACGTCGTTCGTCATCGACCCGCTGTCCGGCTCGTTCGTGATCCTGCTGACCAACCGGGTGCACCCGAGCAGGGACTGGGGCTCCAACAACCCGGCCCGCCGGGCGGTCGCCCGTGACCTGGCGCTGGCCGTTCCCGTGCGGCCGGCCGAGGGGCGGGACGCGTGGTTCTCCGGAGCCGGGGACGCCCGGACGGCGACGCTCACGCTGCCGGTCGGCACACCGCGCGGCGGACGGCTGTCCTTCGCCCTCTGGTACGACACGGAGGCCGGATCCGACATCGGCTCCCTGGAGGCCGGCACCGACGGCGGGACCACCTGGAGCCCGGTGCCGATGGAGCTGAGCGCGGGCCCGCACCGGTGGTCGTCGGACGGCACGTTCTCGGGTTTCCAGGGACGCCAGTGGCTGCGCGCGGATGCCCTCCTCCCGGCCGGGACCACCGGGCTGCGGTGGCGCTATGTGAGCGACGCGCTCTACCAGGGCCGCGGCGTGTACGTGGACAAGGTGCGCATCAGCGGGCCCGGGGTTCACTTCGACGATCAGAACCCGCACGACGCGGCCCTGTTCGCCCCCGACGGCTGGACCCGCTCCCCCCATTGACCCCCACTCACGACAAGCGGCATGCCCTCTCTCAGACCGGTTCCGCTGGAGGGTGCGCGGACTCCCGCAAAGATCCCGCTGGAGGGTGCGCCGACTCCTGCGAAGATCCGACTGGAGGATGCACGGACTCCTGCGAACACGCCGGCCAGGCCCACGTGAACGTGATCTCCTCGGCCCCTGGCAGATCAAGCCGAAATCCGCCCTGTCGGACAAGAACCCCAATGAAGATCGTCTCGTACCCGGCATCCGTGCTCTCTTCTCCGTGGAACCGTCCCCCGCCTCAGGGGCGGATCCGATCTGCAGGTCTTGCGGCGTGGCGAAAGGCTCAACAGCCTCCACGACACGGCATCCGCCAGATAGTGACGCGCCTCGCAAGGAGACCGATCAGTGCTATCGGCCGGCACGAGGCGGACAGGCGCCCGGCGCCCGGTGCCGCAGAAGCATGCGGGCGCTGCCGCATAACGATGAACCAAGATCCCTTTTGGGTCGCATCTGGTCCAGGACCAGCACGCGTCAACGAGAACGGGCGGGACTCCGTGAGACTGGAGGCCCGCCCGTTCGTGTGTCGTTCGTCCTGGTCAGCGGCCGAAACCGCTGGTCAAGATCGTGTGCCCCCTGCAAGATTCGAACTTGCGCTCCCGGCTCCGGAGGCCGGTGCTCTATCCCCTGAGCTAAGGGGGCTCATCGAGTGGTAAGGCTACCAGCATCTGGAGGTCCTCCGTTACTCAGAAACCCGGCGCCGACCGAAGAAGCTCGCGATGACACGTATCCCACGCCATGATCAGGCTCCCCACCACCGGACAGGGCATCTCAGTGGACCGCCCACCTGGCTCATCTAGGTCACCAGCCTTGCCACGTAGGTCACCAGCCTTGCCACGGCGGACGCGACCCGCGTGCGGTGTGTCACCGTCGCGGAGTTCTACGCGCCGGCGGATTGGGGGCATCTCGGGGGAGAGTCGCCCGGAGTCGTGATCGGGGTTCTCCACGCCGACGGATCGGAGACTGCGCTTGCTGTTCCATGGCCGCCTTCAGTGACGCAGGATGGCACCTGCCTGGTCGTGGACGTGGGATGGTCGCCGTCACGGTGACGGGGCCGGCCCGCGACCGGCGACCAGCGCATCGCCACCCGCCACCTGCCATCCGCGACCAGCGAACGGCGACCCGCGACCCACGACCGGCCACCGGCGACCCGCGATCGGCCACCGGCCACCCGCGACCCGCGATCGGCGATCGGCGATCGGCGATCGGCGATCGGCCGAATGTCCGGCCCTTGGCGGCTGGGGGTCTGCCGCGGGCTCACTCGCCTGGACGGATGGCTCCCCGGTAGCGCGCTCGGTAGTAGCTGGAGTGGGCGAAGTCGACGGTTCGGACGATGTCACCGGACTTCGGGGCGTGGACCATCATGCCGTTCTTGAGGTAGATGCCGACGTGGGTGGGATCTCCCGTCCCGCCGCCGAAGAAGAGCAGGTCGCCCTCTTTGAGCCTGGAGAAGGGGATCTTGGCGCCTTTGGCGAACTGGCTGCCGGTGTAGTGCGGAAGGGAGACCCCTGCCCGGGACCATGCGTAGAGCGCCAGCCCTGAGCAGTCGAACCCGCCACCTGTCGCCCCGGCCCGCGACCCTCCGCCCCAGACATACGGCGTGCCGATCTGCTGGACGGCCGCCCGCGCCGCGATGGCTCCGGCCGCCCGCCGTGACCGCAAACCCGACCGATCACTGACCACCTGCCCCCTCGAACGCGTGGCAGACCGGCCGCCGGCCTCCCGGCCCATCGAAGGCGAGGCCGATCGGTCGCCGACCACCTGCCTCTTCGACCGCGAGGCCGATCGGTCCCCGACCACCGGCCTGTTCGACGGCCGGGCCGGTCGGTTATTGACCTCCCGCCCCTTCGAACGCGGGGCCGATCGGTCGTTGAGCACCGGCCCCCTCGAACGTGAGGAGGAGCGGTCGCTGACGATGTGCCCCTGCGAACTCGGGCGGACGAGGATCTGGCCGTCCGGTGGATGGGAGTCGGGCCTGTCTGCTGCTTCGGTGGACGCGAGACGCCGCTCACGACGGCCGGTGGGCGCCGGCTGGTGAACGCGCGCCGGACCCTGGTCGTCGTGGTGTGGCCCGGCCTCGCCGGGCGCGAGATCGCGTGCCGGCCAGATCCACAGGCGGGCGCCCGGGGAGCCGTAGGGGTCGATCTGCCGGTGAGGCGGCCACGAGGACTCGGGCGCCGCCGGCGAGGCCGGACGAGAGTCATCGCGGATCGTGCCTGTGCAGGCCGTGACGCCGAACGCCGGAGCGACATGCCAGACGGGGTGACCGGGGATGGCCTGGAGCCAGCGGATGTGGGTGCATCGACTCGATGACGGGCGGGGAGCGACCTCGGCGCCGCCTGGAGAAAGGGCCGCCCCCGTGACGAGGACGGTGGTGACGAGCATCGAGAACACGGTGCCCTCCTTGGGCTCGATGGCGAATCGAGGCCCAGGATCATTTCTGAGGGCCGTCCACCGTTTGATCGAACGGCGTTCTGTGGACGGCTCTCGGCTGTGGACGACCGACGGCTAGCGGGGGCGTAGAGCCTGACCTGCGGCGAAGCGAGATGGGGGCAGCTCGCGGCTCCGGGCCTGTGGACAAGCGGCGCACCCGACTCGCGGATCTCATGCGACTGCGGCGCCCTCGCAAAACCTCGTCTCTCTTGTTGACGATGTTCGGCGCCTGCATTAGCGTCGTCTCCGTCCGAGGCGAAGTTCGGCGATGGCGGTCGATACGGGACTCCACCTCGGGCGTGGTAGTAATGAGAACCGCGGAGGAGGCCGTCCAGACAAGTTGGTGCACCATGACCGAGCACTACATCGGCGTTCTCGGCATCGGCGAGGCGCTGGGGGTGAGCCGGCACGCGGTGCACAAGTGGCGCTCCCGTTATCCCCGCGATTCCAGTCATCCGTTCCCCGAACCCGACGTCGAGGTCGACGGGGCTCCCGGGTGGCGGGCTGATCGGCTGGAGGAGATCATCCGGTGGCGCACCGGCCTCCCGGGCCGTGGCGTAGGCGGCGGTCGTCCTACCGCCGCACGTCAGGAGTATTTGAGGGAAGCGGCGGTGCGCGGTCTGGACCGGGACGAAGCGCTGCGCGCGCTCGCCACGTTCTCAGAAGAGTTCCCCGAGATGACCGAGCCGGAAGTCTGTGCCTGGCTCCTCGGGCACTGGCGCGGTTAGCGCCGCCCGGCAGCACGAACCCCACACGGAAGGCGATGACGCATGCCCGAGATCGGCGGGAGTACCGCACCCGGATTCGAAGGAGTGCGGGAGGCGTTCGCGGCCAATCTGGCCGGCAACCGGGAAGTGGGCGCCGCGGTCGGCGTCTACCTGCACGGTCGCAAGGTCGTCGACCTGTGGGGTGGAACAGCCGATCCTGAGACCGGCCGCCCTTGGGAGCGCGACACCCTGCAGGTCGTGTTCTCCACCACCAAGGGCGTCACCGCCGCCTGCGCGCACCTGCTGGCCCAGCGGGGCGAACTGGACCTGGACGCCCCCGTCGCCGAGTACTGGCCGGAGTTCGCGGCGAACGGAAAGGACCGCATCCCGGTCCGCTGGCTGCTCACCCACCAGGCCGGACTGCCCACGATCGACCGTCCCATCACCCCGGCGGAGGCGATCGCCTGGGACCCGATGGTGACCGCCCTGGCCGCCCAGCGGCCCTATTGGGAACCGGGCAGCGAGCATGGCTACCACGGGCTCACCTACGGCTGGCTGGTCGGCGAGGTCGTCCGCCGGGTGACCGGCCGCAGCCTCGGCGCGTTCCTCGCCGAGGAGATCGCCGCACCGCTCGGCCTGGACCTGTGGATAGGGCTGCCGGATACCGAGCAGCACCGGGTCAGCCGGATCGTCGCCGCCCCGGTGGACCTTGACGCGCTGGCCCGCATCGACCTGGACGCCCTTCCCGAACCCGCGCGCGAGGTCATGAAGGCCTATGCCGACCCCACGTCGCTGACCAGGCGGTCGGTGACCGTCGTCACGCCGCCGCTTGACCACAACGATCCGGACGAGCGGTCCGCCGAGATGCCCTCGACCAACGGCATCTGCACCGCCCGCTCCCTGGCGCGCTTCTACGCCGCGCTCATCGGCGAGGTCGACGGGCATCGCATCCTCTCAGCCGGCACCTTGGCCGCCGCGACCGCCGAACAGGCCAATGGCATCGACCGCATCCTGCGCGTACCCGTCCGGATCGGCACCGGCTTCGGCCTGCCGACACCCGGCTCGTTCTGGTACAGCCCGACCGCCTTCGGGTTTCCCGGCTACGGCGGATCGCTCGGCTTCGCCGACCCGGCGACCGGCCTGGCGTTCGGCTACGTCATGAATCACATCCAGGAAGGGGTGCCGGATCCGAGAGCCGCCGCCCTCCTTGCCGCGGTCCACAGCGCCATGAAGGCCCAGGCACGGTAGGACACGATGGGGCATGGGCGAGGGAGTGTGCTCGGTAGCGGCGGAGTTCGGGGAAAACCTCGCAGAAAGCGCTTTTAAGAGTTAGCCTCGCGGCCGTGGACGAGGTTCTGGGACGCGTGCTGGTCGTGGACGACGACGAGGTTATCCGGCAGCTCATCGCCGTGAATCTCAGCCTGGAGGGTTTCCAGGTGGAGACGGCGACGGACGGGCAAGACTGCCTTGACCGAGTGGCGTCGGTGCGACCTAACGTGATCACATTGGACGTGATGATGCCGCGCCTGGACGGCTGGATGACCGCCACGAAGCTCCGTGCCGACGAGAGCCTGAACCACATCAAGATCATGATGATCACGGCCAGGGCCCAGGAAGAGGACAAGAAGCGCGGGCTCGGCATCGGGGTCGACGCCTATCTCACCAAGCCGTTCGATCCGGCCGAGCTGATTCAAATGGTGCGCGACCTCGTACTCGCTCCCGCCGACGGCACCGCCTCCACGCCGGGCAAGGGTCCGGGAAGCGCCGCAGTCGATCGCTGAGCGACCGAGATCCGAACGCGCCCCCTGCCTTGGACACAAGCGACGGGCGGGTGAACAGTGGCCGCGTGTTGGCGGCAGATGGCGAGCGCCGGCGGGTGTGCGGCTAGGTCAGGAGGCCTTGCTGGTGCGCGTAGGCGGCGGCCTGGGTGCGGGACGAGACGCCCAGCTTGGCGAGGATGTTCGAGACGTGCACGCTCACGGTCTTGTTGGCGATGAAGAGCCGTTCGGCGATCTCGCGGTTGGACAGGCCCGTGGCGACCAGGGCGAGGACCTCCTGCTCGCGAACCGTCAGCGTGATCGCAGGGGTGTCATGGCCGCCCGGCGGCGAAGACGACATGGCCGGAGCCAGGCCGGACGACGAGAGCGCGTCGTCCGGGGCCGGGCCCTGCTTGGACTGGACGGCGAAGCGGGCTCTGCGGCCGAGGTCGGTGAGGGCGCGGTGAAGAGGCATGGCGCCGAGGGCCTCGGCCGTGTCGATGGCCTGCCGCCACTCGTCGAAGGCCTGGTCGCGGTCGCCTGAGGCGAGCAGGGCCTCGGCGAGGCGCCAACGCGACCGCGCGACCTCGTAGACCGAGCCGAAGTCGAAGGCGTCCACGGCCGCCCGCCACGCGGCGGGATCGGCGATGCCGCCGGCACGCCGGCGTTCGGCCTCCGTCCTGGCCAGCCATGCTCGCCCTTCGATGCCCATCACGCCCCGGGTGCCCGAGCCCGGCCCGAGGGTGGCCGCGGCATGGGCCCGTGCGAGCAGGTCGTCGGCTTTCGCCAGGCGATCGGCTTTCGCGAGGTCGTCGGCGTGCGAATCGTCCTGGGCGAGCTCGGCGAGCGCCCACAGGCCGGTGGCGCAAATGCGGATCATGCCTGGGTCGAAGGGTTCGAGGATCGCGACCACCGCGTCGATGTGCCGCATGGCGGACCGCGGATCGCCGTTCCACAGCGCGTGCTCGGCGGCGAGCCCGCGCACGATGTAGGTGATGAGATAGTCGTCCCAGAAGGGTCTCAACCAGACCAGGCGTTCATCGACGACCGCGTCGCCCCGCCCGACCTCGACGAACAGCGCGTACCCCGACAGCCGCGCCTCGGGAAGCCTGCCGACCCGCACCGCGAACCCGGCGGCCAGCTCGCCGGCCTGCTGCCAATCGCCGGTCGTGTAATGGATGAGCAGCCGCAGGAAGCGCAGGTCGGTGCCGTACACGCTCCATGACAGGCCCGTCTCGCGCGCCAGGCCGACACCGCGGTCGGCGGTGGCGGCGGCGTCGGCGAGGTGACCGCGGTCGAACTGCACCCGTGCCAGGCTGAAGACGGCACGGAGGTCGATGGAGAGATCTCCGGAGCGGATGCCCGCGGCGACGGTCAGCAGGTCTTCGGCCCGGTGCCGGTCGCCGCCGATGTCGGCGACCACGGCGAGGGTGATCAACGCGCTGGACTCGGCGTCGCGCACACCCGACGCGCGCGCGGCGTCGAGCGCCCGGCCGGCGAAATGCTCGACCTCGCCGTGCTGGGGAGACCAGACCAGGGCTCGCGCGTAGGTGGCCAGCGCTCTGGCCATGACGGCGAGCGCGCCGACGTCGGCGGGGGCTCGCGTGAGTGCCGGATCGTCGTCGGAAGCCTGCGGGAGCGCCGGATCAGCGGGAGCCCGCGTGATGGCCGGATCGGCGGCGAGCGTCTGCGTGAGGGCAGGATAGTCGGCCGGAGCCCGCGTTATAGCCGGATCGTCGGCGGGAGCCTGCGGGTGGGCGAGGGCGTCGGTGGCCAGGCGCACGGCCGTCTTTGCGGCCTCGATGGCCCCGGGGTCGTCCCCGGCGTCGATCAGGTAGTACGCGAGCCGCTCCCAGATCTCCGCCGTCGGACGCTCGGTCGTGAGAAGCTCGCGCATCTGGGCGACCGCCCGGTGGGTGTCCCCGCTCTCTTCGGCCGCCGCGGCGGACAGCAGTGCCAGCCGGACGCGGTCGATGCCCGCCACCCGCTCCGCGTCGGGGACGCGGTGCCACAGGGACAAGGCCCGGTCGTAGTGACTGTGGGCCTCGACGGGCGCGCCCAGACGGTCTGCCCGCCGACCGGCCTCCACGGACGCCGCCAGAGCGCCGGGCAGGTCGTGACCGGCGAGGTAGTGGTAGGCGAGTTCGGCGGGCGATTCGAGCAGGTGGGTGAAGCGGCCGTGCAGCCGCGCCCGTTCGCCGGGCAGCAGGTCGGTGTAGACGGCCTCCTGCAGCAAGGCGTGCCGGAACGCGTAGCCGTAGTCGCCGTCGGGCAGTAGCAGCCCGCGCGAGACGATCTCGCGCATGGCCTCCTCCAGCTCGATGTCCGCGAGGGCGGAGACCTTCTGGAGCAGGTCGTGGTCGACGCGCCGGCCGGCGACCGCGGCGGCGCGCAACACGCGCTGCGCGGGTTCCGACAGCCGTTCGACGCGGGCGAGCAGCAGGTTGGCCACGTTGTACGGCAGGCCTTCGGCGGCCAGCAGCTCTTCGGCGTAGAAGGGGTTGCCCTCGGCGCGGGCGATGATGTCGCGCATCGCCTTGGCATCGGCGCCGCCGAGGGTCACGAGGTGGTCGGACAGGTCGCCGGCGTCGAGCGGGCCCAGTCGCACGGCGGTCACCGTCGGGAGCCGCTGGAGCTCGGCGAGCAGGGGCCGGAGCGGGTGACGCCGGTGCAGGTCGTCGGTGCGGTAGGTGCCGACGAGGCACACCCTCTCGCCCTGCAGCATGCGGCTGAGGAAGACCAGCAGGTCACGGGTGGACCGGTCGGCCCAGTGGAGGTCTTCGAGCACGAAGGCGATCGGCCTGGCCGCCGACGCCTCGGCGAGGAAGCCGAGCATCGAACCGAACAACTGCTGCTGGGTGAGCCCCGAACCCGCCTCTGGCGGAGAGTCGAACGAGGCGCCGGGGACCAGCCTGCGGAGCGTCGGGCGGGCCTCGATCGCCTGCGCCAGATCGGGCTCGGCGGCCGCGCCGCGAAGGGCGTCGGCGAGCGGCAGGTAAGGCAGGGCGTCACCCAGCTCGGCGCACTGGCCGGCCAGCACGGCGAAGCCGCGGGCGCGTGCCAGGCCGACGAGCTCGGTCACCAGGCGCGTCTTGCCGATGCCGGCGTCGCCGCTGACGACCGCCACCCCCGCCTGTCCCTCGGCGGCGGCGTCGAGCACTTCGATCAGGCTGCCGAGCTCACTCGATCGCCCGACCAGAGCGCTGCCCCTCTCCCGCCACACCACGTTCGGGAGTATCGCATGCGCGTCGGACATGTCCAGCAGAGCTCAGGTCATGCGGGTTTGGACCGGTGAGAGGGGGGCGCTATGGCCCTCTTTCACCGGTCCGGTGGGGCTTAGGGTCGCAGGCATGGTTCCTCCCTCGACCTTGCTGGTCTTCTCGCTGGCCGCGATGGTGCTGGTGATCGTTCCCGGTCCGAACAACCTGTACATCACCGCGCGCGGCATCGCCCAAGGTCGTGCGGCGGCCGTGGCGTCGGCCATGGGCGTGGAGACCGGGACGCTGGTGCACATCGCCGCGGCGGCGGCCGGGCTCTCGTACCTCATCGCGCGGTCCGCGGCGGCGTTCACGGCCGTCAAGTGGGCGGGCGCCCTGTATCTGGTCTACCTCGGCATCCGCACACTGGCCGGCCGGGACGGCGCCACGGCGCGCGCGGCGAGCGCCCAGCCGCTGCGCAAGGTGTTCCTCGAGGGCATGATCGTGAACGTGCTGAACCCGAAGGTCATCCTGTTCTTCCTGGCCTTCCTCCCCCAGTTCGTCGATCCCGCGGCCGGGTCTCCCGCTCTGCAGATCGTGGTGCTCGGGCTGACCTTGCTGCTGTTCGGCATCACCGCCGACATGGTGTACGCCGTCGGCGCCGGCACGCTGAGCGGGTTGCTGCGCCGCAGGCACCGGGCCTTGAGGTACGTCAGCGGCCTGGTCTACCTCGGTCTCGGCGTCGCGACCGCGCTCGCGGGAAGCGGCGGCCGTCCACGCTGACCGGCCGGGTGAGCGGGCGGACCGCACGTGCGACCGCTGGAGTCGGCGGACCGCACGTGCGACCGTTGGAGTCGGCGGACCGCACGTGCGACCGTTGGAGTCGGCGGACCGCACGTGCGACCGTTGGAGTCAGCGGACCGCACGTGCGACTGTTGGAGTCAGCGGAACGGGAGGGTGAGGACGGAGCGGTCGCCGACCCCGAGTGAGCTGGGGTAGGCGCCGATGGCGCTCCACACCTCGACCTTCACCCGTCCGTTGACGAGGTTGCCGAGCGTGCCGGTGGAGGAGGCGAGCCCGGCCGCCTGGGTGTAGTGCTCCCAGCCGGAGACGGGGTCGGTGGCGAAGTAGCGGTAGGTCTCGACGCGGTCGTAGGCGCCGTCGCCGGTGAGGTCGTACGAGACCCTTGCCTGGACGCCGTTGCCAACCGCCGCGGCGTCGAGGAACAGGTCGAACGCGGTGGCCGCGCCGGTGTGGGCCATGGTGAGGCCGCCGGCGGTGTAGACGAGCGGGTTGTGCGGGGTGCCGTCGTGGTTGGCGCCGCCCGCGGAGGCGACGACGTCGGACCCGGCCGTCCCGGCGGTCGCGCCGAGGCCGCCTCCGGCGAGCAGGTACCGCGTCGGGGTCCCCGGCGTCGGCGTCGGCGTGGGGCTGGGCGTGCGCGTGGGGGTGGCGCTGGGCGTGGGGGTCGGGGTGGGAGTGGGGCCGCCGCCCGCGCTGGTGGCGGTGGAACCGGCCGGCACGTCCAGCCGCCTGCCGTCGGAGAAGACCACCGTCCGCACGGAGGTTCCGAAGTTGTGGGCGACGTAGGTGCGCGTGCCGTTGAGGCTGAAGACGGCGGCCGTCGGGGTGTCGGCGGTGACCGCCGCGTCGACCGTGCCGAGCCTGGCCAGGTTGTAGATCCAGTGGTAGGCGTGCGCCTTGGAGTCGCCGGACTCCGGCTCGTAGGAGTTGCCGCCCGCGTCCCAGTCGGCCTTGGCCGCGGCGGGGTCGCCGAGCGCGCGGTACTGCCAGATGATGTCGCGCCACTCGACGGCGGGCCCGCCGTTCTCGGCCTGCATCTCGGCCAGTCCGGCCTTCACTTCGGCCGGGTAGAGCCCGTGGTAGAGGGAGCCTCCGGTGATCGGCAGGTAGTTGATCCCGTGGATCTCCTCGGGGTTGCCCGTCCACCAGGTGGCGTGGGCGGCGCCGTCGCCCCAGATCATCCCGGCCGTGCCCGGGGCGAATCCGGAGGGGAACACCGCGTCGTCCACATCGAACCAGTACTGCGCGATGGTGGCGGCCTGCGTGGTGTACAGGTAGACGCCGAGGTCACGAAGGGCGGTGTCACCGGTGGCGGCGCCCAGCAGCAACGCCCCCGCGGCGAAGTTCATGGCCTCCGAGGAGGACTCCTCGTTGTTCCCGGCCGCGAAGCCCTGGTGGCCGGAGGCCCAGCCGTTGCCCGCGTAGGGGTCGAAGTTGCGCAGGAACGGGAAGCGCGTGTCGGCGCGGTCCCAGTTGTCGGCGTCCTTGGCCAGCAGCTTGGCCATGCCGCCCCACTGCCCGTCGGCGGCCCACGCCCGGTCGTAGCGCGCCACGGTGGCGGCGGCCATCAGGTAGTAGCCGTAGTGGAAGTGGTGGTCGTTGACCTCGGTGTCGCTGCCGTAGGAGGCCGGGTATCCGGTGAGGATGCCCCAGGCCGCGTCGTAGCGGAACTGCTCGCCGCCCACGGTGAACCAGCTCTGCAGCTTCGTCTTGAGCAGCCCCAGCAGCTTGTCTCGCGAGGCGGTGTCGCCGAGCTGGTCGGCGATGGGCACGATCTGCGCGAGCCGTCCGAGGGCCTTGCCGGTCCAGTAGGTGTCCCCGGCGCCCTTGTACGGGTCGGCGGCGTCGGCCTCCTGCCGGACGTAGGCGCCGAGCCGGGCCCGGTCGTAGGCGCCGAGGTCGGGCAGTGACGGCAGGACGCCGTGGAAGGTCTGCCGGGTGGTGAAGGACGCTCCTTCGCGCAGTTTCATCGTGCCGCGCGACGAGACGTAGGTGTAGGCGGTGAGCGAGTCGGAGGTGGCCTGCCACTGGTGCCGGTAGAGCGCCATGAGCGTGCCGGTCTGCGTGCCCTCCTTGGCGCTGGTGGCGGCGGTGTAGGTGGTCGTGAGCCGGGCGGCGGCCTCGTCGTACGACCAGCTCACCGTGGTTCCGGTGACGAACGAGTAGGCGTACTTGGCGAACAGGTCGAGGGCTCCCCGGGCGGGCAGGGCGGCGACGCTGAGGTAGTTCCTGCCGCCGAGGGCGACGGTGGCGGCCGTCCCGGAGATGGTCCAGTCGGTGCCGGTGGGCGCGAACAGGGCGTAGTCGTGGCCGTTCACCGTGGCGCCCAGCACGTTGCCGCGATCGGCCCAGATGGCCGGAGCGGCGACGAAGTCGACCCGCCCATCGCCGCCGCTCGGGGTGGCGTAGACGAACGGCAGCCCGTGGCCGATGGTGGCGCGCAGCGTGCGGGCTCCGTCGGACCAGTAGGGGGTGACCGTCCAGTCGGACCAGCCGTCGACCTGGGTCTTCGGCGCGTTGAGCCCGGTCACGCCGACGGTGAGATCGCGGGCGTGCGAGTAGTCGTACTGCGTAGCTCCGACGCCTGGCGAGGTGGGATGGCTGACCTCCAGCCCGCCGGCGACGGCGTGGAAGGCCAGCGGGTGGGCGTACATGTTCTCGGAGTACGGGTTGCCGGCGTAGCGCTGGAACGCCAGGGATGACCACCAGTCGTTGGTGGGGACCTTCGCGGTGACCGCGGAGGTGATCTTGGGACTCACCGGCGCGCCGGTGCTGTCGGCCGGCCCGGAGGCCCCGGCGGGGAGATCGGTCGTGTAGCCACCGGCTCCCACGGAGACGGTGGCGGCGCCGGCGGGGGTGGCGGGCAGGGTGACGAGCAGTCCGGCGAGGAGGACGGCGGCGGCCGTTCCGGCGGACCACCGCCTCGAGCGGCGGTTCCGGGGGGTCGGATGATTCGCGTGCTTCGAGGGCAGGTCGCAGATCATGCGGAGAGACTTTCGTCGTTGGGGGGTGACGCGCCGCTGACGCTAGATCGCCCTCACAATGGGTGTCAACAGCGAGAAAATGTTTCTCGAAGATTGTGAGAGCGCTCTCTGTCGGACCCTCTGCCCATCTTCGCGAATGCGCGGCGCCGGAGACCCCATGACCAGGAACGACGGGCCACCGGCGGCGAACGCACAGCCCTCTCCATGGGCGGACGAAGGACGATGGAGACGACCGGCCGTTCTGAAAGTGTCGCGCCGTGGACGCGCCTCCCGAGCGATATCGTCAGAGAGCGCTCTCATTACGATCAATTACGATCATTTGAAACGTCGCCCGAATACAGGGCCGGGCCGGCAAGGCGTACGGTCAGCTCTCTCGGCCGAGGGATCCGGGGATGCGGTCGAGGACGCTGTACGGCACGAGCCCGTAAGCGTAGAAGTCGACCGCGTCGCCGCCCGCGGCGCGCACCGCGCGGACCTTCGCGGCCAGCCGCTCCTCCGAGTCGGTGTCCGGCCTGCCCGGGCGCAGCACGACGCGCAGCTCCCTGTCGTTGCCGACCGAGCGGCGGTAGGCCCCGACGTCGTCGGCCACCCGCGCGGCGTCCCGCGCGTAGGCGAGGACCCCGAAGGAGGGGACCAGGTCTCCGAGGGCCACCAGGTCGACCCCGAGCTGCCAGGCGTCGTGCGCCGCGAGCCCGGCGGGCGGCAGCCCGTCGGCGTACCCCTTGCGATGGCCGGTGCCGTCCAGGAAGGTCAGCCTGGACCCTTCGGCGGCCACCGCCGAGGACACCTCGCTGACCAGCGAGGTCACCGTCTCTGACCGGGCGCGAGCGTACGCGACCACGTCCGGGCCCGCGTACGCCGTGAGCGCGGCCCGCGTCACCTCGCCCTGCGCGGGCGGGTCGCCGTCGAGCACCCCGCCGACGATGCGGGCGCACTCTTCGCGCGCGACCTCCGCCTTGACGCCGAGGTCGGTCGCCCGGCGCATGCACCACGGGCAGAAGCACAAGGAGAACAGGAACTCGTCCATCGGACCGAGCGGGACGAAACACCTCTCTTGCTGATGCCCCTGCGCGAACCCCCCGAAGTGCAGCGACTCGGCGACCACGCTGTCCACGCCCTGCCGCGCCACCGACCGGGCCAGCGCGACGGCGTACAGCCGCACGTCCGGGTGGGCCGGGCACAGCGCCGCGGGGAAGCCCCGCCCGCCGAAGCAGTCGTGCACGGTGACGTCGGGGTTGGCCAGGCCGAGGGTGAGGTCGTGCAGGAACACGGCCCAGCCGTGCAGGGCCATGCCCCGCTCGGCCGTGGCCGCGCGCAGCGCCGCTACCGGCTCGCTCTCGGCCCCCGGCTGCACGGGCGGCGCGAGCCGCAGGCCGGTGAACAGGTCGGCGTGCGGCGGGAAGTGCACGCCGTCGGAGCGGACGGTCACCCGTGAGGCGCCGTGCGGGGTGACGTCGCGGGCCCCGTGGTAGGCCGCGGCGACCGTCACCTCGCGCACGCCGTACCCGGCGATGCGGTCGAGGACCTGCTCGGCGCCCTCGTCGCGCACGTCCTCGACGTAGACGTAAACCGAACCGTGCACCGCGCCGTGCCTTTCGACGAGCCCGCCGTGAATGACCTATGTCCCACGCGACTTTATATCCTTGCCGCAGGACGGGGACGGCTCCCTCGGCGGCCGGTCACCGAGCAGATCACGCGCGTGCTCGCGCGCCAGGTTCCATCCGGCCCAGTCGTCGGGAATGCTCAGCCGCGACACCGACGACATCTGCGCCAGCAGGCAGTCACGGGCCGGCGAGGGCAGCCCGTCGATGGCGGGCACCGCGTCCGCGCTGAGGTCGGTGATGTAGCGGAAGTCGAGCTCCGAGAAGTCGCGGACGCGGAGCTGCGACTCGGCGACCCTCAGGTCGGGGTTCCAGATCGAGAAAACCAGCAGCGACAGGCCCGTCACCAGCACCGTCGTGCGCGGCAGCCAGCTCGCGTCGCGGCGGGCCAGCCGTAGGGCCCCCGCCACCAGCACCAGCGCGAACACCGCCGCCAGCCACCAGATCGTCGCGCCGACCGACGCGCGCAGCGTGGACAGGCCGTAGGCGTCGATGTAGAGCCCGAGCCGGTGCAGCGCCGAGGCGAGGATCACCAGCGTCAGGCCGCACAGGAGGCCGAGCAGACCGGCCAGCACAAGGCGCTCGCGGCCCTGCGCGGCCACCACGGCCGTCGCCGCCGCCACCAGGCCGAGCACGAAGACGCTGACCGTCACCAGCTCGAAGAACCCCGACCTGGCGTACTCCGCGTAGGTCAGCCCGGCGGTCTCCATCACCCTGCGGTTGCCCCCGAACAGCGTGCTGATCTGCACGGCCACGAAGGCGGCGAACAACAGGTCCACCGCCGCCAGCGGGATGGTCCACAGGGTGCGGCTCACCCGCCGGTGGGTCCGCCGGCCGGCCGGCTCGACCGCCGGGCGCAGCGCCACGAGGGTCGCGGCCCCGACCATCGCGGAGAACACCGCGAAGAGCACCAGGCGAACCGGCACGGAGGAGGCCCACGCCGGAGCGGTGAACACATGCGAGACGAAGGAGGCGAAAACGGCGTCGGCCGAGGCGAACAGCACGCCGAACACCATGAGCAGCACCGCGGCGATGCCCAGGCCCGCGAGCAGCGGCGCCATGGTGCGCCGCCGGTCGACGGCCTTGAGCGGCGCGATGAGGAACCACGGCAGCGGGAAGACGGCGAGGACCATCGACATCCCTCCCCGGATCACGCCCGCCCAGCTCCGGCCCGCGCCCGACACCGCCAGGGCGGCCAGGCCGAAGGCCGCGAGCAGCAGGGGGCCGACCAGCCACTCCGCGTCCCGGAACAGGGCGACCGACACCAGCGCGTACGCCAGCAGGCAGAAAGCGCCCGTCCAAGGGGTGACGCGGTGCCGCGCCACCGGGAGCACGGCGGCACCGGCGACGACGGCCACGAGCACGATGCCGAACCCGGCCCGGGCGAACGGCAGCGCGCCCGCCGCGAGCAGCCCGACCGCCGCCGCCACCGGCAGCAGCCACCGGGGTGTCGGAGGCAGGTCCGGCCGGGGCAGCAGAGGCGGCGGCACATAGTCCGGCGGTACGCCGCCGGGCGGCCACTGGTGCGCCCCGGGCGGCTGCCGGTACGCTCCCGGCGCCTGCGGGTGCCCCCCTGACGGCTGCTGGTACGTCCCGGGCGGGACGTGTCCGGGCGCCCGCGCGTCCGCCACGGGCGCCGCGTCCACAAGCGCCGCGTCCATCGGCGTCCCTTGTCCCCCCGCGAGGGTGCCGGCCCCCACGACGGCACCCGCCTCCTCGGCATCGGGCTCGTCCACGGCCCCCATCTCCCTGGCGGAGCTGGGCTCCCTGGCGGCAAGGGGCTCCTTGGCGGCATCCTGCTCCGCGAAGGCGCGCGAGCCCACGGTGGCGGAGAATTCCTCGGCGGCGCCGGGCCCTGTGGCGCGGGCGTCCGGAGCGATGGCCGCGGATCCTTCCTGGATCGCCACCGGCGCCGGCCACGGCTCGCCGGGCGGCTTCGGCCTGCGCGGCACGACGAGCACGGCTGGAGCGTCGGGAATGCCGGACACATCGGATCGGTCGGCCGCACCGGCGACCTCCCGTCCGTCTATGGGCGCCGCCGCGGCTTCCGCGATCTCAGGGGCGGCGGGCCCCGCGGATCCGGCGCCCGCGGCCGTCAAGGCGCCGGCCTCCTCCAGGCCGGCTCCCGCGGCTGCGGGAGTGCCTGCCTTCCCAGGGACGGCTCCCGC
The DNA here is from genome assembly GCF_042654065.1 of Sphaerisporangium dianthi. NCBI lineage: Bacteria > Bacillati > Actinomycetota > Actinomycetes > Streptosporangiales > Streptosporangiaceae > Sphaerisporangium > Sphaerisporangium dianthi. The sequence continues at coordinate 56,230 of NZ_JBHSFP010000023.1, forward strand.
GGTCTTCGCGGGGCCGTCGCGCGTGTCACCGCTCGTCACGGCGGTGCTTTCGGGGAGGTCGGGCGGGTCCTCGTTCATGACCGTGGTCCTTCCGGGGAGGTCGACCACCATGCGGCAGCCGAAGGGGGTGTCGGCGACCCGCACCGAGCCGCCGTGCAGTTCGACGATCTCCTTGACGATGGCCAGGCCGAGGCCCGTGCCGCCCGCGTCGGCCGCCCGGGCGGTGTCCAGGCGGGAGAACCGCTCGAACACCCGGGGTCGCTCCGGCGCGGGGATCCCCGGCCCCTCGTCGGTGACGCTGAACCGCACCCCGGCTCCCTCCGCGCGGGCTTCGAGGCGGACCAGGCCAGCGACGGGGCTGTGCCGGACGGCGTTGTCCAGCAGGTTGGCCAGCACCTGGCCGAGCAGCGCCGGGTCGGCGTGGACGCCCAGCCCGGCGGGCACCCGGCTGGACAGCGACACCTCCTCGCGCGCGAGCCCGGCCTCCCGCACGGCCTGGGCGCACAGCGGACCCAGCTCGACGGGTTCGGGCTCGATGTGCCGCGCCCCGGAGTCCAGCCGCGACAGGTCCAGCAGCTGGGCCACCAGCCGCCCCAGGCGCTCGGTCTGGGTGAGCGCCGTGCTCAAAGTGGCGCGGTCGGGCGAGGAGACGCCGTCGACGAGGTTCTCCAGCACGGCCTGCAGGCCGGCGATGGGCGTGCGCAGCTCGTGGCTGACGTTGGCCACCAGCCGGCGGCGCTGACGGTCCACCTCGGCCAGATCGGCCGCCATGGCGTTGAAGGCCCGCGCCAGCTCGCCCACCTCGTCGCGGGAGGTGGCCCGGACGCGCATGCCGTACCGCCCCTTGGCGATCGTCTGGGCGGCGGCGGCCATCTCGCGCAGCGGCCGGGTCATCCCCCTGCCGACGAGCTGCACCGTGCCGAGGCTGAGGACGGCCGCGAGCCCCATGCGAACCCACGGGACGACCCCGAGGAAGCGGCCGTACTCGTTGAGCGCGAAGGCCGTGGCGACCGCGAGCAGGATGACCAGGCCGAGCTTGACCTTGATCCGGCCGAGGAAATCGAGCGGCCTCATGGCTTGACCAGCGCGTAGCCGACGCCGTGGACGGTGCGGACGATGCCGGCGCCGAGCTTGCGGCGCAGCGCGCGCACATGGCTGTCCACCGTGCGGGTGGCCGCGGCCTCGGAGAAGCCCCAGATGTCCGACAGCAGCCGTTCCCGCTCGAAGACGTGGCCGGGACGCTCGGCGAGCCGCCTCAGCAGGTCGAACTCCGTACGCGTCAGCTGCGCCTCCACACCGCGCACGAAGACCCTGCGCTCGGCGGTGTTGATCTCCACGTCGCCGGCGCGGATCACCGTGTCCTCGTGGGCGAGCTGGGCGGCCCGCTCCACCCTGCGCAACAGGGCGTGGATCCTGGCCACCAGCTCGCGCATGCTGAACGGCTTGGTGAGGTAGTCGTCCGCGCCGACGCCGAGCCCGACGAGCAGGTCGGTCTCCTCGCCCAGCGCGGTCAGCATCAGCACCGGCACCGGCCGCGCGGCCTGCATCCGCCGGCACACCTCCAGGCCGTCGAGTCCGGGCAGCAGGCGGTCGAGCACCACCAGGTCCGGCTCGGCCTTCGCGTACGCCGCGAGCGCCTCCTCGCCGTCGCCCGCGACGCGGACGTCGAAGCCTTCGGCCATCAGCCTGTTTCGCACGGCCAGAGCGATGGTGCTGTCATCCTCGACCACGAGGATGCGTCGCTGGTCTGTCACGCTGGGAAGCCTAGAACCGACTCGTGCAGACAATCCGGCCTCATATGTGCAGATCTGATGCAGCCTGATTAGCTAGGCCCGTGACGAGATCTCTGGACGTCTCCGCATATCTGCGCCGCATCGGGCTGGACGGTCTCGGCGGTCCGCCGAGCGTCGAGTCGCTGGTGCGCCTGCACAGAGCGCACGTCGAGCGCGTGCCCTACGAGTACTTCCACATCTGGCTGGAGCACCCGACGTCGGTCGAGCCGCTCGAGTCGGCCGGGCGCATCCTGAGCGGCAGAGGCGGTTACTGCTTCCACCTGAACGGAGCGTTCTCACTGCTGCTCGCAAAGCTGGGATACCAGGTGAGCCGGCATGTGGGCGGGGTGCAGGGCTCGGCGGACGGTCCCGCGGGAGCCACGGGCAACCATCTGGCGCTCACCGTGTCCGGGTTGCCCGCGGAGCGGTGCCCGGACGGCGTGTGGTTCGTCGACGTCGGCCTCGGCGACGCCCTCCACGACCCGCTCCCGCTGGTCGAGGGCGTCCACCGGCAGGGGCCGTTCGAGTACCGCCTGCGTCCCTCGGAGGCCGAGCCGGGAGGCTGGCGGTTCGACCACGACCCGCGCGGCAGCTTCTTCGGCATGGACTTCCGCGCGGAGGCCGCGGAGATGTCGGCGTTCGCCGTCGAACACCACGAACTCTCGACCTCGCCGCAGTCGAGCTTCCGCAAGGTCATGTCGGTGCAGCGGCGCGACGTCGCGGGCATCGACTGCCTTCGCGGCCTGAGCCTGATCCGCATCGGCTCGGAGGAGGGCACGTCGGCCCTGTCGGGCCGGCGCGACTACTTCGAGGCGCTGGCCGACGTCTTCGGCCTGACCTTGGAGGAGGTCTCCGCCGAGCGCAAGGACGAGTTGTGGCGCCGGCTGAGCGACGCCAACGAGAAGTGGCTCACGAGCACCGTGAGCACGGCGAGTTCCGCGAGCTCCGCGAGCTCCGCGTCTCGCGAGCCGGAGCACGCGGGCGGCTGACAGGGCGGCCGGTGGACCGGCGTTCGCCGGTCCACCGGGGTAGCGGGTCAGCGGGTCAGCAGGCGATCGGCGAGGAGCCGAAGGCGACGTCGTCGTACCAGATGGTGTCGGAGTCGCTGCCGTAGCTCTCCCAGCCCAGGCGCAGCGTCGCCGGGCGCGGGGCGGTCGTGCGGCTGAGCCACTGGGAGTCGACGTCACGGGTGGGCGTCTGGTCCAGATGCAGGCCGGGGACCTCCTGGTCGTCCAGGTAGGTGCTCATCGCCTGCTTGGTGGTGTCGATCTGGTACCGCAGGCAGACCCAGCGGCCGGTGGGCAGCGGCCTGCTCAGTGAGACGCCGGTCGGGCTCTGCTCGGGCAGCGTCGCGTCGTCGGACTCGCGGTTCCACTGCAGCGCGCTGTTCTGACCGCCGATGCGCAGATCCTTGCTGCCGTTGGCCGAGTCGGCCATGGTGATCATGGTGACGTGGTTGGGCGGAAGGGCCGTGGTGTGCCTGACCCACATCCGCGCGTACACCACGGGACCGGCCGTGGAGACGTTCTTGGTGGTGCCCACGAAGATGTGGTTGCAGTAGTTCCCTCCGCCGTTGACCCGCAGCGACTTGCCACCGCTGTGGACGGTGGAGGAGTCGATGGTGGCCGTGCCGGTGCCCGAGCAGTTGGGTGTGATGACCTGCCAGTCACCGCTCGGCGAGGAGGACGCCTGGTCCTCGAAGCCGGAGCACACCACGGCTCCGTTGCAGCCCGGAGGAGGCGTCGGGGTCGGCGTGGGCGTGGGAGTCGGGGTCGGCGTGGGGGTGGGAGTAGGCGTGGGAGTCGGGGTCGGCGTGGGGGTGGGAGTAGGCGTGGGGGTCGGGGTCGGGGTCGGCGAGGGGCCGGTGCCGTTGCAGTCGACCCCGTTGAAGGTGAAGGCGGACGGGACCGGGTTGGACGACGACCAGGTGCCCTGGAAGCCGAAGTCGGCCGACGCCCCGGTCGCCAGGTTGCCGTTGTAATTGGCGTTGGTGGCGGTCACGGCGGCGCCCGACTGGGTGACCGTCGCGCTCCAGGCGTTGGTGACCCGCTGGTCACCGCCGAACACCCAGCGGAGCTGCCAGCTCGTGACCGCCGAACCGAGGTTGGTGACCTTGACCGAGGTGGTGAACCCTCCCGGCCACTGGTTCACCGTGTAGTTCACTCTGCACACAGGGTCCGCGGCCGAGGCGGCACGGACCGGCAGCAGCATGGCGGCGATCGCGACCACCGCGGCCACGGCGGCGAGAAGTTCCCGCCTTCCGAACCTGCGGACGGCGGTCCATGACGACGGTGGCGACGAGGCCGGGAGGCCGGGCAAGGGAGCATTCATGGCACAGCTCGCTTTCTGCAGGTCGCTTACAAGTGGGAGCGCTCCCACCAGCCGGACCGGGATCGCTCTGCCGCGCTCGATCGCCGATCGTCGCCCGCGAGCGACCACCTGTCAACGACACCGCCCTCGCCCGTTCACCGACCTCGCACGAGCCTGTGAGCGGGGTGAATCTTTCAGCTACGCGCCCGCGACGGACGCCGGGGCCGGACGCCCGGACGGCGGCCGATCATGTCGGGGCTGCGAGCGCCGGGCGGGCGGCACGTACTCGGACAGGTCGAAGTGGATGCCCCGGCGCTCCAGCACCTCCTCGCAGGCACTGCAGACCAGCACCGGCAGCAGGACGTTGCCGCACGGCTTGTGCGTGATCGTCATGCGGGCGTCCTCGGGCACCGGCAGCTCGCGCTGGGCCCAGTCGGACAGGAAGGCGAAGACCTCGAAGAAGGCGAGCCCTTTGTCGGTGAGCCGGTAGAGGCGGCCGGAGCCGGCCTTGAGCACGCCGACGTCGACGAACCGCTTGAGCCGGTCGGCCAGCACCGACGGCGCGATGCCCAACTCGCTCTGGAAGTCGACGAACCGCTTGACGCCGAGCAGCGACGCGGCGAGCACCGCCGTGCTCCAGCGGTCGCCGAGGATCTCCATCGAATGCGGACAGTAGCCGGCGTAGTCCGAACGGTCGCTCCGCGGCAGAGTGCGGCGATGGTGGCGCGGCAGTCCGATGCGGGCGAAGGACGCCCGCGGGCCGCGTTCGGTGGCGGTGTCCCGGGCGCTCACCGGACGCAGGCAGGCGCCGCACGCGAGGTAGGGCCGGGCATCCTGGCCGCAGGCGTCGTGGAGCGGGGCGAGCAGGCCGGGCCGGTCGGCCCAGTCGCGCTCCCAGCTGTGGATGGCGAGCAGGAAGGACCACAGCCGAAGCCCCGAGCCGGTCAGACGGTACTCGTAGCGGGTGCGGCCGTCGCGGTAGGCCTCGGGGGCGAGGATGCCGTGGCTGACCAGTTCCTTCAGGCGGGTGGCGAGCACGGACTCGGAGATGCCGAGCTCGTCGCGCCAGCCCGCGAAGGTGCGCACATGCAGAAGAAAGGCGCGCTGGATGATGAGCAGCACCCAGCGGTCCCCGAGCATGCCCAGGGCACGCCCCAACGCGCTGAGATCGGTGTCCCCGCCGTCGGCCGGCTCATGGACGGCCGTGGGCCATGATGCCGGATTTCCGGGAAGATATCCCTTTTGGGTGACATCCACCAGAGAAGCGGGGAATTGAGCGACTTTCTGCTCGGCCTCGGCGGCTTGAAGGCCGGCCGCGACCGATAACTCCTTGATGTTCACCGCGTCAACTCTAAGTCACATTCGAAGCCATGCCTGGTGCACCGACCAGCCGGGCGAGATTGCGAGCTGACTTTTTTCATCGTAGCTTCCAGGAATGGCGGTGAAGCCGATCGCGACCGCGACGGTCACGGACGAGGCAGGCCGGACGGTGGCCGGACGCGTCCCGGGAGGGCGCCTGCCCGGCCGGTCTCACAAGCCGTTCTTTCGCGGTTCCTCGCCACCGTTTCGGAGCCGGACAGCTCCGATGAATCGACCTCATAACCGACTGATGAAACCTCCGGCACGACAGTGGTGGGATAGGTCCTCGATGGAGTTGACTGAACGTCTCGCAAAGACGGCGGCGGGGGCGCGCCGTGCGGGGTACCACGGCTCCCCCGGGCTATGGCAGGAGCATTGCAGATGAGGCTCAGCGTCTCCGTCGGGCTATGGCAAGATCGCCCGGCCGGCGAGGCGGTGCTCACCGCGCAGATCGCGGACGAGCACGGCTATCCGGAGATATGGGTGGGTGAGATGGCGACGTACGACGCCTTCGCCCTGGCCACGGCGATCGGCGCGCGCACGCGCCGCGCCGCGCTCACCATCGGTCCCCTGGCGGTCAACGTGCGTGACCCCATGATGATCGCGATGGGCGCCGCCTCCGTCGCGGACCTCACCGGCAGACCGGTCGGCGTCGCGCTCGGCACCTCCACACCCGTCGTCGTGGAAGAGTGGCACGGCCGGTCCAGAGCCGGCTCCGCTGCGGCGCTCCACGAGTCCGTCCAGGCGCTCCGGCCGTTGCTGGACGGCGAGAGGTCCGACTTCTCCGGCGCGCACGTCGCCAGCCAGGGGTACCGGCTGCGGCTGGGCGCGCCGCGTTCGCCGATCAGCGTCGCGGCATTCGGACCGGACGCGGTACGCGCCGCGGCGCTGGCCGACCGCATGGTGCTCAACCTGCTCACCCCCTCCTCCGCCGCCCGGCTCATCACCGACCTGCGCCTGCTCACCTGCACGACCAAGGTGGTCGCCTGGGTGGTGGCCGCCGTCGACCCCGGCCAGGCCGCCATCGAGCAGATCCGGCGGGCCATGGTGCCCTACCTCTACGCGCCCGGCTACCGCGAGATGTTCGCCCAGGCCGGCTTCGAGGAGGTGGCCGCCTACGCCCGCACCCGGCCCGACCCGCGCGACCTGCTGGCCGCCATCCCCGACGACATGCTGGAGGCCGTCGCCCTGATCGGCGACTCGGTGGAGATCATGGACCGTCTCGACGCCTACGAGGAGGCGGGCGTGGACGAGGTCGCCCTCGTCCCCGTCAGCACCGACGCCGACCCCTGCGGCGAGGCCACGCTCAAGGCCCTCGCCGATTGACACGGAACTCCGCATGGGCGGCCGTTCGTTGAGGTGGGGACGCAGAATGGGCGGTGGGGACCTCCCCCGCCCGGCGAACAGAAAGGCCCGGCAATGTCGCCACTGTCGAAGTACTACGTGGGCGCGGCGATCGCCTCGCTCCTCGCCCTTTTCCTGCTGCCGTCGCTGGTGGCCTGGATCCTGGTGATCGCCGTGCTGGCCGGCCCGGTCGTGGTCTACTTCATGCTGGACGAGTCACAGCGCACCCGGCTGCGCCGCATCCGCAGGCGCCAGATCGGTCGCTGACCACCGCCTCGTGACGGGGCGGGCGCCCGTCCTGTCACGCGACGGCGAGATCACGCCGGGGCGACCGCGATCTGCCGCTGGACGCGATGGGTCACCTTGCGCTCGATCACGAACGACAGGAACGGGATGGTGCCCGCGAGCAGCACGCCCAGCGTGTACGGCCACGACCAGCGGGCCTTGAGCCCGAGGTTGAGGGCGGTCAGCAGGTACACCGCGTAGACGAAGCCGTGCACAGGGCCGACGACGGCGACGGGCGTGGCGTTGTCGAAGCCGTACTTCACGACCATGGCCACCACCAGGGCGAGCAGCATGCAGCCGACGATGTAGGCCATCACCCTGAAGGGTTTGAGCGCGGATTCCACGACGATCATTACCTCGCTAGCTGAGCGGTCACCACACGATATCCCGGTGGGGCCGTGGTCACTCCCGCGGGGACGTGCCCGCTCAGGCCCTCGCCCCTTCGACCGCGTCCTCGCCCGGTCCCTCCTCATCGGCGGGGCGGCCGCCGCGCAGCGTGTCGCGCACGAAGTGGAACCACATGAAGACCGCGAACCCGGCGAAGATCCACCATTGCGCGGCGTATGCGAGGTTGCGCCAGGTGAAGCCGCCGCGCTCGGTGGGCGGCGGCACGGCGACCTGCCGCGCGGCCTGGCCGGCCGGCGACGGCGTCCCCGCCTGCGACGTCGCCACCAGGAAGCCGTCACGGAGCCGCACGCCCCGCCAGACGTTGACCAGCTCGGACGTCGAGACCGTGGCCACCTGCCCGGCGGGCAGCGGGGCCGTCCGCCGTCTGGCGAAGTCGGTCGGCTCGGACGGCTGGACGCGCCCCGTCACGGTCACCGTCCCGCCGGGGACGGCCGTCGCGGGGTCGGCGGCGGACGGCACCCAGCCGCGGACGACCGGCGTCACCGTCCCGTCGGAGAGCGTGAGCGGCGTGAGCAGCCAGTAGCCGTCGTCCCCGCCCGTCGCCGCGCCGCCGCCCGACTCGACGGTCGGCGCGCGCTCGGCCACCAGGAGCTGGCGGGAGGCGTCGTAGGTGCCCCGCGCGGCCACCCGGCGGCTGGCGGACTCGGGGGGCATGCGTTCGCCGGCGGGCACCAGCGTGGTCAGTTCGACGGGCGCCGGGTCGGAGAGGACGTGGGCCCGCCCGGACTCCTCGAACACCCCGAGCTGCCAGCGTCCGAGAAAGGCGAACGAGATCAGCACCGCGATGGTGACCAGGTGCAGGCCCACAAGGCGGGGCGACAACAGCGTCCGCAACATGTCCCAACGCTATCCGCCCGGGCCCGCGGTCCCGTCCGCCGGTCCGCACCCCCGCGCGGGGAGGTGGGACCAGGATGAGGCGTTTCAGGGCCGATCAGGGCGAGGTCGAACTGGCATAAAGGACGTCAAGTGTCGCCGGGGGTGGCTAAAGTTCCTCCCATGTCGGAACCTCAGATTGATCCTGCTGGCAACACTCAGCAGTTCAAAGCCTTCGCCCAGCGCCAGGAGCCCGAGGCCGCCGCGCCGCAGCGGTCCCGCCTGATCCCCATCGTCGCGGTGGTCGCCGCCGTGATCGTCGTCGCCGTGGTGGTCTTCCTGCTCGTCAGGTAGTTCCCGGAACAGGTGCCTCGCGCCGTCGGCGACCCGCCGTCGGCGCCGTTGCCATGCCCGCGCTCGGAGACGGTTCGCGACGGGCCTATCGTGGAGCGGATCGCCGGCGAAGAGGGCAGACCCCCGAGACTCGCTCACGATCTCATGCTGATCGCGTCCAACAGCGTGCGGGGGAGATGACATGGCGGCCGCGGGTCCGGGCATCACCATCATCGGCTCCGGCTTCGCCGGCCTCTGCATGGCGATCAAGCTCAAGGAGGCCGGGTACCACGACTTCGTCATCCTGGAGAAGGACGCGGAGCTCGGCGGCACCTGGCGGGACAACACCTATCCCGGCTGCGCCTGCGACGTCCCCTCCCCCATGTACTCCTTCTCCTTCGAGCTCAACCCCGGCTGGACCCGGCTGTTCGCCCCCCAGCGGGAGATCTGGGACTACATGCGCGCCTGCGCCGAGAAGTACGGGCTCATGCCGCACCTGCGCCTCGGCAAGAAGGTCAGCGCGCTTTCCTACCTGGACGGCGAGCACCGCTGGCGGGTGAGCACCGAGGACGGCGAGACGTTCACGACGAACGCGGTCGTCGCGGGGCTCGGCGGGCTGCACGTCCCCTCGCTGCCGGACATCCCGGGGCGCGAGTCGTTCACCGGGCCGGCCTTCCACTCCGCCCGCTGGGACCACGCGCTCGACCTGACCGGCAAGCGGGTCGCGGTCGTCGGCACCGGAGCCTCCGCCGTCCAGTTCGTCCCGCGGATCGCCCCCGTGGTGCGCAAGCTGCACGTCTTCCAGCGGACGGCCCCGTGGATCCAGCCCAAGCCCGACGTGCCGCTGTCGGAGCGCACGAGAAGGACCCTGCGGGCGTTCCCGCCCGCGGGCCGCGCGCTGCGCGACGGCGTCTACTGGCTGCTGGAGACCCGCGCCCTCGGGTTCGCCGTCGACCCGCGCCTGATGAAGGCCCACCGGGCCGTCGCCCTGCGCCACCTCGCCGCCCAGGTGCCCGAACCGGAGCTGCGCGCCAAGCTGACGCCCGGCTACACGATCGGCTGCAAGCGCATCCTGCTCGCCAGCGACTACTATCCGGCGCTCCGCCGCGACAACGTCGAGCTGGTCACCGACCGCATCTCCGAGATCCGCGAGCGTTCGATCGTCGACGCCACCGGGCGCGAGCACCCCGTGGACGTGCTGATCTACGGCACCGGCTTCGACGTCGCCGAGTCGCTCGGCGGGCAGCGGATCACCGGCAGGAACGGCCTGGAACTCCAGGAGGCGTGGAGCGGGGGCATCCAGGCCTATCTGGGCACCGTCACGGCCGGCTTCCCCAATCTGTTCTTCCTGCTCGGGCCGAACACCGGGCTCGGGCACAACTCGGTCGTCTTCATGATCGAGGCGCAGGTGCGCTACATCATCTCCTGCCTGCGCCTGCTCTCGGCGGCCCGGGCGAGGGCGCTGGACGTGCGGCCCTCGGCCGAGCGGGCGTACAACGACGGGCTCCAGCGGCGGCTGGACCGCCTGGTCTGGTCCAAGGGCGGCTGCACGAGCTGGTATCTCGACGGCGAGGGCAGGAACCGAACCCTGTGGCCGGGCTTCACGTTCGAGTTCTGGGCACGCACCCGCGCCGTGAAGCCCGAAGCCTTCGAGCTGATCCCCTGACCCGACCTCCCTTAGCCGTCCGGCCGCCGGAGGGCGGTCAGGGATGGGAAGGCGTCACCACCAGGGCGCTGCCTCCACCCCGCCGGGACGGCTCGGCGACCGCCTGGATCTTGCCCCTGCCCAGGAACTCCAGGCCGGTGGCCGCGCCGATCTCGCCGACCGGCGGGCCGGGGACGAGCGTGAAGGTGTGGCCCCGCAGGCCCAGCTCGGCGCCATAGCGGTCGATGAACGCCTGCTCGGCCTGCGTCGCGGCGGCGTTGCGCTGGCTCGCCCGCGGCGCCGCGACCGCGTCGGGCAGCGACATGCCGAACTCGTACCGGTTCACGAGGATCTGCAGCACCGTCGTGATGATGGTCGCGCCGCCCGGCGAGCCGACCGCGAGAAGCGGCCTGCCGTTCTTGAGCACGATCGTGGGCGCCATCGACGACCGGGGCCGCTTGCCGGGGGCCGGCAGGTTCGGGTCGCCGGGCGCCGGGCCGAAGCTGAAGTCGGTCAGCTCGTTGTTCAGCAGGAACCCGCGGCCGGGGACGACGATGCCGTTGCCGCCGGTCTGCTCGATCGTGATGTTGTACGCGGCCACGTTGCCCCAGCGGTCGGCCACGACCAGGTGGGTCGTCTCGGGTCCCTCGGGCTTCTCCGCCTGTCCCTCGCCGCCCTTGCCCGCCTGGCCGGCGTCACCGGCGCCCGCGGGCCGGCAGCCGCCGTAGGAACCGTCGGGCGATCCGGGAGCGGCCGGGTTCGGCATCGCGACGTCGCCGATCAGGCAGGCGCGCTCCTTGGCGAAACCGTCCGACAGCAGTTCCTTGAGCGGCACCTCGACGTAGCCCGGGTCGCCCACGAACTTGTTGCGGTCGGCGAAGGCCAGCCGGGACGCCTCGAGGTACTCGTGCAGGCCGACCTTGGGCAGCGCCTGGAGGATCTTCAGCGCCTCGCCGACCGTCGAGCCGCCGGAGGACGGCGGCGCCATGCCGTAGACGTCCAGCGAGCCGTAGCCCACCTTGGTCGGCGGGCGCTCCAGCGCGCGGTAGGCGCGCAGGTCGGACAGCTCCATCAGCCCCGGCCGCACGACCCGGGCGGCGCCGGGCCTGACCGGCGGCCTCTTGACCGTGGCGACGACCTCCTCGCCGAGCCGCCCGCCGTACAGCCAGCCGCCGCCGCGCCGTCCGAGCTCGCGGTACGTCGCGGCCAGGTCGGGGTTGCGGAAGACCGACCCCACGGGAGGCGGGGCGCCCTTCGGCAGATACAGGGCGGCGGTGGAGGTGAAGTCGGCGAAGCGGGCGGCGTTCTGCGCCGTCTGGTCGTAGAACGTCTGGTCGACCGTGAAGCCCTTCGCCGCGACGTCGGCGGCCGGCTGGAGCGCCTGCTTGAGCGAGATGGTGCCGTAGCGCCGCAGCGCGAGCTCCCATTGGGCCACGCTGCCGGGAACGCCCGCCGACAGGCCGCTGGTCACCGCGTCGGCGAACGGGATCGGGGCGCCGTTCTCCTGGAACGAGGTCTCGGTCATCGCCTGCGGGGCCTTCTCGCGCCCGTCGATCGTCACGACCTTCTCGCGCCGGGCGTCGTAGTAGACGAGGAACCCGCCGCCCGCGAGGCCGGCCGAGTACGGCTCGGTGACGCCCAGAGTGGCCGCGCCGGCGACCGCGGCGTCCATCGCGTTGCCTCCGCGCTTCAGCACACCGAGGGCGGCCTTGCTCGCGTCCAGGTCGACGGTCGAGACGGCCCCGCCGTACCCCTCGGCCACCGGGACCTTGGCGGCCGGCTGCCCGTGCGGGGGCCCCGCCAGGGCGGGCGACGACGCGGCGCTGCCGGGCGGGGCGAGGAGCGCGAGCGAGGCGGCGACCCCGACGAAGGGAACGGTCATGCGGCGAAGGCTCATGGCGGACCTCATTCCTAGATCGCACCAGCATTGACTCACAGCATCACAACCTGGGTCAACAGTGATCAAACGCGCGGGCGGCGCATCGCGGCGCCCGCCGGAGGGCGTCCCCGCGTTTTCCAGGGCCGCCCCGCGCCACCCGGGCACCTGTTCACCGTGAGCGACCGAAGTGTAGCGCGGAGTCGTGCGCGCCGTCGCGGGCCCGTACACCGGGAAACGTAGACGGCCCTGCCACTCTGGGACGATGCGCTGGTCAGCGCACTGACGTACCGTTCTTGCGTGCGCGCGAAACCTCCTCACTGGGTCGACCCCATGCTGCCTCTGCTGGTCGGCATGGCACAGGTCTGGGGCACCCTTGGCGCACAGAGACCCCAAATCCACCCGGCCGAGATCCAAAGCCGCATTCCCCTCGACCCCTTGGGCTTCGCGCTGCTCGCGGCGGGGCCGCTGGCGCTCGTCATCCGCCGCGCCCACCCGGTCCTCACGCTGTGGTCGGCCGTCGTCGTCACCGCCCTGTACGTCTACAAGGGCTACTCCTACGGCCCGGTGTTCATCAGCCCGGTCATCGCCCTCTTCAACGCCGTGCTGACCGGGCACCGCCGCGCCGCCTACACCGCCGCGGGCCTGCTCTGGCTCGGCTTCGTCGGCTACGCCACCTGGCTGCTCCCCCTGCCGTCGGGATGGGTCCACCACGCGGCCATCGGAGCGGCCCTCCTGGTGGTGCTCACCGCCGCCGAAGTCGTCCGCGCCCGCCGCGAGCAGCGCGCGGAGCGCGAGCGGGTGGGGCGCGAAGAGGCCAGGCGGCAGGCGAGCGAGGAACGCCTGTCCATGGCGCAGGAGCTGCACGACGTGCTCGGGCACAGCATCTCGCTGATCCACGTCCAGGCGTCCACGGCGCTGCACCTGATCGACGAACATCCGGAACAGGCGCGCACGGCGCTGACGACCATCAAGCAGGCCAGCAAGGACGTGCTGACCGAGATGCGGTCGCTGCTCGGGGTGCTCCGCGACGACGCGCCGCGCTCCCCCACCGCCGACCTGTCCCAGCTCGACGAGCTGATCGAGCGCAGCGGTCCCCACGTCGTCAAACGCGTCTCCGGCACGCCCCGCCCGCTGCCGCCCGGCGTCGAGCGCGCCGCCTACCGCATCGTCCAGGAGTCGCTCACCAACGTGACCAAGCACGCCCCCGGCGCGCGGGCGACGGTCACGCTCGCCTACGGCCCCGACCGGCTCACCGTCCGCGTCGCCGACAGCGGCGCCACCGTGCCGGGCGCGCTGTCCGGCGAAGGGGGCGGCAACGGCATCCCCGGCATGCGCGAGCGCGCCACCGCGCTCGGCGGCACCCTGACGGCGGGGCCGGCCGAACCTGGCTTCCAGGTCGAGGCCCTGCTTCCCATCCCGCCCGTGGCGGGCGCCGACTCCTCCGAGGACCCCGAATGATCAAAATCCTGCTGGCCGACGACCAGGCCCTCGTCCGCGCCGGGTTCCGCGCCCTGCTCGACGCCCAGGACGGCATGACCGTGGTGGCCGAGGCCTCCGACGGAGCGGAGGCCATCCGGCTCGCGGAGCGGCACGCGCCCGACGTGGCGCTGATGGACATCCGCATGCCCGGCATGGACGGGCTCACCGCGACGCGCAAGATGCCCGCGGCCGTGAAGGTCATCATCCTGACGACCTTCGAGCTGGACGAGTACGTCTTCGAGGCGCTGCGCGGCGGGGCGAGCGGCTTCCTCGTCAAGGACACCGAGCCGGCCGAGCTGATCCAGGCGGTCCGCGTCGTCGCGGCGGGCGAGGCCCTGCTGTCGCCGAGCGTCACGCGGCGCCTGATCGCCGAGTACGCCTCCCGCGCCAAGGAGCCGAGGACCACGGCCGGCCTCGACCAGCTGACCGAGCGCGAGCGCGAGGTCCTCACGCTGGTCGGCGCCGGGATGACCAACGACGAGATCGCCGCCAAGCTGTTCATGGCCCCGGCCACGGCGAAGACCCACGTGAGCCGGGCCATGATGAAGCTCGCTGCCCGCGACCGCGCCCAGCTCGTCGTCATCGCCTACGAATCCGGCCTCGTCAGACCCGGCTGGGTCTAGCCCCCCGGTCTGCCCCAGCCAGGTCCGCCACCCGGGTACAACCAGCCCAAGCCTGACCTTCTGCGGCCTGCCCCCGGATCTGACCAATCCGGGTGTGACCAGCCCCGGTCCGACCACCGGGTATGACCGGAGCGGGCCGGCGTCTGGCGGCGCCGGTCGTCCGGCGGGGCGGTTCAGCGGCGCTTCGCGGGTGCGGGCAGGCTTGTCCTCATGAGACATGACGACATCGTGGTCCCCGGCACGTCCGCCTCCCGCGCGGCGCTGGAGGTGGCGACCGCCTACTGCTCGCCCGCCCTGCTGAACCACAGTGTGCGCTCTTACCTGTGGGCGGCCTCCTACGCCACGCTGAACGACATCGCGTTCGACGCCGAGCTGCTCTACGTCTCGTCGATGCTGCACGACATCGGGCTGGTCAAGGAGTTCGACAGCCACACGGTGCCGTTCGAGGAGGCGGGCGGCCACGTCGCCTGGGTGTTCGGCGCGGCGGCCGGCTGGCCCGCCGAGCGGCGCACGCGGGCCCTTGAGGTGATCGTGCGCCACATGTGGGCCGAGGTCGACGTCGAGCAGGACCCAGAGGGGCACCTGCTGGAGCTCGCGACGGCCCTGGACATCTCCGGGCGGCGGCCGGAGGCCTGGCCCGCCGGCCTGCGCGCGGAGGTGCTGCGGCGGCTGCCCCGCCTGGACCTGGCCGAAGAGTTCGTGGCGTGCTTCCAGGCCCAGGCGGAGCGCAAGCCGGACAGCGTCGCCGCGCGGTTCGTGCGCGGCGGCATGGCCGCGCGCGTCGCCGCCAACCCCCTGGAGACCGCGGAGCGGACCTGACCGGCCGTACCGAGGCCGCCGGAGAAGGCCCCAGCCGCACGGGGCGCGGGACGCTGGCATGACGCCCGCGGGCACGACGCCCACGCCCCGTACGCCCCGTGCGCCCCCCGTGGGCACGAGACCCGGCCGTACGACGTCTATGGACACGCGCCCGTACGAAGCCATTGGGCACGGCGCCCGGGCCGTACGACACCCGTACGACGTCCGCGGGTATGTTGCCTGGCCGTCCGACGCCGTTGGACGAGGCCGGGCCATGCGACGCCCGTGGGCTTGAGGCTCGGCCGTACGACGCCGGGGGTAGGGAGGGCGGGGCGTCGGACTGCGGGCGCGGTAGCGCGGGACGCGCCCGGAGGCCGATGCCCGGCGCGCCGGCACGGAGGAACGTGGAGGCATCCGAACGAAGTGAGGAGAGGCAGATGCCTTACGCACACTGGGGGCCGGGACCATGGTGGCCGGTCATCCCGCTCTTCTGGGGACTCTTCTGGGTGACCCTCGTCGTGCTGGTCTTCAAGGCCCGCAAGCGGGGCTTCGGGCCGTTCGCGGGCGGGACTCCCCCGTGGGCCGCCCGCGCCGCGGGCTCCCCCACCGCCACGGCCGAGAAGATCCTGGCCGAACGGTACGCCAAGGGCGAGCTGAGCGACGAGGAGTACTTCGAGCGCATGTCGGTGCTGAAGGGCGGCGCGGCCTGAGATCCGGCGGCCGGGCGGCGGACGCGCGTCCGGACGGTTAGCGAACTGTCACTGGCAGTCACCACAGGCGTCGGCTACCTTCCGCAAGGGACCCCTTACGGAGGATGATCGCGTGAAGCCGAACGCA
Source organism: Sphaerisporangium dianthi (assembly GCF_042654065.1). NCBI lineage: Bacteria > Bacillati > Actinomycetota > Actinomycetes > Streptosporangiales > Streptosporangiaceae > Sphaerisporangium > Sphaerisporangium dianthi. Next base: position 72,115 of record NZ_JBHSFP010000023.1, read on the forward strand.
CCGCCACGGCCGGCCGGGGCTTCCCCGGCCCGCGCTCACCCGGCCCGCAGAACGTGACGCCGGCCGCCCTCTTCGCCGGGGGGCTCGCGGCGGGCCTGGTGGCCGGCACCGCGTCCTGCACGGCCGTCCAGGGAGGGCTCCTCATCGGCCTCGCCCGTGGCCCGGGCGGCCGTGGCACCGTCGCGGCGTTCATCGGGGGACGCCTGTTCTCTCACGCGGCGGCGGGCGCGCTGCTCGGCCTGCTGGGCGACGCCGTGCGGCTCCCGCCGGCCGCCCGCGCGGTGCTCCTGGTCGGCGCGGGCGCCGGGGTCATCGCCTACGCCGCCCGCGTCGCCCTGAGCCCCGCCCCCCGCTCCGCCTGCTCCACCACCCACCCCACCCGATCCACGGCCTGCTCCACCCCCCAGGCCGACCGAGACGCTCCGGTGCCGGGTCCCGTCATTGGTGAGCGGTCTGTCAGGTGGTCCGCGCTGGCGCGGCCCGGGTTGCTCGGGGGCGCCACCGTTCTCATCCCGTGCGGGGTCACGCTCAGCACAGAAGCCGCCGCCGTCTCCAGCGGGTCGTGGCTCGGCGGCGTGGCCGTCATGGCCGGGTTCGTCACGGGCACCGCGCCGGGTTTCGCCCTGCTCGGCCTCCTGGTCCGCCGGGTGGCCGCCAGGAGGCTCGCGGCCGTCGCCGCGGCGGCCGCGCTGGTGGCGGGCGCGGTGACCGTCGTCGCGGGCCTGCGCCTCGGCGGCTGGCCGCCCGCCGCGGGCGACCCGGCCGGGCAGGTCGCGGGCGCGCAGGAGGCGGCCGGCGGCCAGACGGCCTCCGGCGGTCAGGCCGCGTCCGGCGGTCAGGCCGCGTCCGGCGACCGTGCCGCGCCTGCGGCCTCCGGTGCCGTGCCGGGCGTTCCCGGGGTCGGCTCCGCCGTGCTGCGGGCGGACGGCACGCAGGTGCTGACGATCTGGTCGACCGATCACGGCTACCGCCCCGGCGTCACCTCCATCGAGGCCGGCCGGCCGACGGACATCGTCTTCCGCACCAGCGGGAACCAGGGGTGCACGCGATCGGTCACCATCCAGGACCGCGACCTCACCCTTCCCGTGAGCGGTGAACGCACCCTCCGGCTCCCGCCGCAAAGCCCCGGAAGGCTCCGTTACGTGTGCGGGATGGGGATGTATGTCGCATTTATCAACATAAACAAACCTGCCGCTCTCGGTTCACGCACCGTCCCCGCACGCGATGGCCAAGGACATTAGGCAGGTCAAACGCGTTCCGCCGGACGGCAAGAAGCCGTCGATTATGTTCCATCTCTTTGGATCACGTGCGACTCTTTCCCCCATGACGTGGTGGCATGGTGAACCGGAGGCGGCCGTCGCGTGGTCCGTCGTGCCGATGCCCCGCGCGCCCGAGCCGCCGCTGCCCGAGCCCACCGAGGGCCAGCTGCTGAGCGCCGCCCAGGCGGGCGACGCCCTGGCCGCGCACCGGCTCGGCCGCCTGTACGCCCAGCGGGGCGACCGGTCGGCGGCGCGCCACTGGTGGGAGCGGGCAGCCGGGGCCGGGAACGTCGACAGCGCCTACAACCTCGGCATCTGGCACGAGAAGCACGGCAGCCTCGACGAGGCGATCACCTGGTACGAGGTCGCCGCCGGAGCGGGGGACGCCGAAGCGGCCGTCAACCTGGCGACCCTGCTGCTGGAGCAGCGCGGCGACGTCCGGGGCGCGCGCCTGTGGTTCGAGACCGCCGCCGAGGCGGGCTCGCGCCCGGCGGCACGCAGGCTCGCCCTGCTCTGCGAGGACGTCGGCGACGGCGTCGCGGCCCGCGACTGGCACCACCGCGCCGCCTCGGCGGGCGACCTCGCCTCGGCCCACGACCTCGCGTTCCTGAACTACGCCTCCGGCGATGAGGCACAGGCACGCGGATGGTGGGAGTACGCGGCGCGGGGCGGTCACGCCGACGCCGCCTACTACCTCGGGCGGCTGCTCCACGCCGACCGCGACCCTGAGGGCGCCGAGGCCCTCTACCGCCTGGCGGCCAAGGTCGACCATCCGGGAGCCGCCTCACAGCTCGGCAGGCTGGCGCTGGCCCGGCGTGACCTTCGCACGGCGCGGGCCTGGTTCGAGCGCGCGGCGCACCTCGGCCGGGTGGAGGACCAGCGCATGGCGGGCTTCGTGTGCGTCGAGCTGGAGGACCCGCGCGCCGCGAGCCACTGGTTCGGCCGCGCGGCCGCCAGCGGCGACCCGGAGGCGGCCTACAACTTCGGCCTGCTGCTCATCGCCGAGCACAACGACCTGCGGGGCGGGGAGCACTGGCTCCGCCAGTCCGCGGCGAACGGCCACCAGGGCGCGGCCGCGGAACTCGACACCCTGCGCTCGGCCATCGACGGCCGGCCCTCCGGTCCGTGGGAGAGATCGGCCGCCCCTGACCCCGCCCCCGACCCGCGGGCCGCCGAACAGACGACTCCCGTTTGGGACCGCCCCGTGGAGCCCGAGCTCGTGGCCCGTGCCGAGCTGGCCGTCGCCGCGGCCGGCAGGCGCGGCGGCACCGTCCTGCGCCTGCCCGACCTCACCGAGATCCTCGGCACCTGGGACCTGCTCACCCGGCGGCTCCGCGAGCCCGTCGACGTGGTCGCCTGGCTGACCGAGCGCAGCGGCCTGCACGCCGGGGCGGTGGAGCACCTCAGCTCAGTGCGGATGACGTTGCTGAGGCCCGGCACCGCCCCCTGGCCGACGCCCGCCGAGATCGAGCACGTCCTGGCCACCTCCCGCGGGCTCCGCAAACGCCTCGGCCTCACCTAGCCGATCTCACCTGGCCGGCCTCGCCCGGCGCGTGGCGCGGGCTCCACGGACGCCTCGGCCTCGTCTGGCCCATGGCGCGGGCACCGCGAACCGGCCCCTTCCGCCCCCGGCCGGCCGATGGCGGAGGCGCCGGCGGCGCGTCAGTTGAGGTGGGCGCTCACCGGGTCGCAGGGCAGGCCGTGGGCCTCGGCGACGTGGGCGTAGGTGAGACGGCCCGCGTGGGTGTTGAGGCCGAGGGCGAGCGCCGGGTCGGCGCGCAGGGCCTCCCGCCAGCCGAGGTCGGCCAGCTTGACCGCGTACGGCAGCGTCGCGTTCGTCAGCGCGTAGGTCGAGGTGTTGGCCACCGACCCCGGCATGTTGGCGACGCAGTAGAACACCGACTCGTGCACCTTGTACGTCGGCTCGGCGTGGGTGGTCGGCCGGGAGTCCTCGAAGCAGCCGCCCTGGTCGATGGCGATGTCGACGAGCACCGACCCCGGCTTCATGCGCGAGACCAGCTCGTTGGAGACCAGGGTCGGGGCCTTGGCTCCGGGGATCAGGACCGCGCCGATGACCAGGTCGGCCTCGACCACGGCCTGCTCGAGGGCGTACCGGGTGGAGACGATGGTCTTCAGGCGGCCCTGGTAGATGGCGTCGATGTGGCGGAGCCTGTCGACGTTGACGTCGAGGATGGTGACGTCAGCGCCCATGCCGACCGCGATCTGCGCGGCGTTGAGGCCCGAGACGCCGCCGCCGATGACGACGACCTTGGCGGGGGCGACGCCGGGGACTCCCCCGGGCAGCACGCCGCGGCCGCCGTTGAAGCGCATCAGGTTGTACGCGCCGACCTGGGGCGCGAGCCGGCCCGCGACCTCGGACATGGGAGCCAGCAGCGGCAGGGTGGCGCCGACCTGGACGGTCTCGTAGGCGACCGCGGTGACCTTGCGGTCCAGCAGCGCCTCGGTGCACGGGCGGGACGCGGCGAGGTGCAGGTAGGTGAACAGGACCTGCCCTTCGCGCATCCGGTGGTACTCCTCGGCGATGGGCTCCTTGACCTTGAGGATCATCTCGCTCTCGCCCCACACCTCGTCCGCTGTGTCGAGGATCTTGGCCCCGGCGAACAGGTACTCCTCGTCGGGGATGTGCGAGCCCAGGCCCGCGTCGCGCTGCACGTACACGTCATGGCCGCGGCGGACGAGCTCGTGCACGCCCGCCGGGGTGGCGGCGACCCGGTACTCGTGGTTCTTGACCTCGGCTGGCACGCCGATCTTCATGACGGAATCCTTTCTGGAAGGGCAAGGCTGACGCGGTGCGGCACGGGCGTTCGCGTGCCGCACGAGCGGTACGTCCGGAAACTGCCCCTTAGAGGCGGTTCCAGGCTTCGGTGAGCACGGAGCGCAGGATCGACTCGATCTCGTCGAACTCCTTCGGACCGCAGATGAGCGGGGGTGCGAGTTGGACGACCGGGTCGCCGCGGTCGTCCGCGCGGCAGTACAGTCCGGCGTCGTACAGGGCGTTGGACAGGAAGCCGCGCAGCAGCCGCTCGGACTCCGCCTCGCTGAAGGTCTGCTTGGTGTCCTTGTCCTTGACCAGCTCGATGCCGTAGAAGTAGCCCGAGCCGCGGACGTCGCCGACGATCGGCAGGTCGCGCAGCCGCTCGAGGGTGGCGCGGAAGACCGGCTCGTTGCGCTGGACGTGACCGAGGATGTCCTCGCGCTCGAACAGGTCGAGGTTGGCCAGGGCGACCGCCGACGAGACGGGGTGACCGCCGAAGGTGTAGCCGTGGGCGAACATGGCGGTGCCCGACTTGAACGGCTCGAACAGGCGCTCGGAGGCGATCATCGCGCCGATCGGCGAGTATCCGCTGGTCAGCCCCTTGGCGCAGGTGATGATGTCGGGGACGTAGTCGAACTTCTGCCCGCCGAACATCGTGCCGAGCCGGCCGAAGGCGCAGATGACCTCGTCGGACACCAGGAGCACGTCGTACTGGTCGCAGATCTCGCGCAGGCGCTGGAAGTACCCGGGGGGCGGCGGGAAGCAGCCGCCGGCGTTCTGCACGGGCTCGACGAAGACGGCGGCGACCGTGTCGGGGCCTTCCATCTCGATGGCCTTGCCGACCTGGTCGGCGGCCCAGCGGCCGAACTGCTCGGGCGTCATGCCGGGCACGCCGGTGATCTCGTCGGCGCGGTAGTGGTTGGTGTTCGCCACGCGCACCGACCCGGGCACCAGCGGCTCGAAGAACTGCTTGAACGCCGGGATGCCGGTGATCGACAGGGCGCCCTGGGGCGTGCCGTGGTAGGCGATGGCCCGGCTGACGACCTTGTGCTTGAGCGGCTTGCCGACGAGCTTGAAGTACTGCTTGGCGAGCTTCCAGGCCGACTCGACGGCCTCGCCGCCGCCTGTGGTGAAGAACACCCGGTTGAGGTCGCCGGGGGTGAGCTCGGCGAGGCGCTGGGCCAGCTCGGCGGCCTTGGGGTGGGCGAACGACCACAGAGGGAAGAAGGCGAGATCTTGCGCCTGCTTGGCCGCGGCCTCGGCCAGCTCGGCGCGTCCGTGGCCCATCTGCACGACGAACAGGCCGGAAAGCCCGTCGAGGTAGCGCTTTCCGTCGATGTCGTAGATGTAGGCACCGTCGCCCCGCACGATCGTCGGCACCTTCGCGACGTCGTGGGAACTGTGCCGGGTGAAGTGCAGCCACAGATTGTCCTGCGCTGCCTTCAGGACGGCGGCCGTGTCGGTCTCAGGTCGCGTCATGGCTATCTTCCTCGTGATCTCGACTGCCCTCAGTGTGCATGTTCCACACGGATGATTACAACTGGTTGCGTGGTGACACTATGCAAGAACTTCGGAATTCGTCATTTCGCTATGTAACAACAACGAAATCCGCGAGGGCGTGTCGCGCGAGAAGCCCTGGCGGGCACGCGGAATCCGGGTCCGCCGGGCGGTGGCGCGGAATGGGCGGCGCCGGCGCGCGTCCGGGGAGGCGGCCCTCCGCCGCCGGCGTCCCGCGCGATCTCGCGCGCGCGGCGCCGGCGCGGATCAAGAGGGCACGGTGCGCTCTGTGGCTGTGATGCAATGTGTCGAATCAGAACGCAGCCGATACGGGGAACAGATTGCCGTGACTCCTGATCAGATCGAGAACGCCGTGGCAGCCGAGATGCCGAGGGCGGTGGAGGAGCTGACGCGGCTCGCCGCCATCCCGTCGGTCGCCTTCCCCGGTCACCCCGAGGAGCCGGTGTACGCGGCGGCCGCGATGACCGAGGAGCTGCTGCGAAGCACGGGGCTGCCCCACGTCCGCCAGATTCCCATCGAGGGCAGCTTCCCCGCCGTCTACGGCGAGGCGCCGGCCCCGCCCGGCGCCCCCACCGTCCTGCTGTACGCCCACTACGACGTGCAACCCGCCGGAGACCCCGCGCTGTGGCGCACGCCCGCGTTCGAGCCGACGTTCGCCGACGGGGCGCTGTTCGGCCGGGGCGTCGCCGACGACAAGTCCGGCGTGATCGCGCACGTCCTGGCTCTGCGCTCGTTCCAGGGACGGTTCCCCGTGGGCGTCAAGGTCCTCATCGAGGGCCAGGAGGAGTACGCCGGCGAGCGCCTGGAGGAGTTCGTCCAGCGCAACCCCGAACTGGTGCGCGCGGACGCCATCGTCGTGGCCGACACCGGCAACCCGAGCGTGGGCGACTCCAGCGTGACGACGTCGCTGCGCGGGCTCGCCGCCTTCACCGTCGAGGTGCGCACCCTGGCCGGGTCGGTGCACAGCGGCTCCTTCGGCGGCGCGGCCCCCGACGCGCTGACCGCGCTGATCCGCATTCTCGCCTCGCTGCACGACGACAACGGCGACATCCGGGTGCCCGGCCTGCCTCGCGGGGTCTTCCTCGGCTCGGGCCCCTCGGAGGAGGAGTTCCGCGCCACCGCCGGCGTGCTGGACGGGGTGTCGCTCATGGGCACCGGCCCGCTCGCCGACCGCCTCTGGGCCTCGTACGCGATCACCGTCACCGGGCTGGACGTGCCGACGGTGCAGGGCGCGATCAACGCGGTCCAGCCGGTGGCGCGGGCCCGCGTCACCGTCCGCGTCCCCCCGTCCGGCGACCCGAAGACCGCCATGAACGACGTGGTGGAGCACCTGGGCCACGCCGCGCCGTGGGGCGTGACGCTGTCGGTGACCGACGTGGTCCTCGGCTCGGGCTTCCAGGCCGACACCGGCGGCCGCGCCAGGTCCGCGCTGAACCGGGCCATGCAGCGCGCGTTCGGCCGGGCGCCGCGCGACATCGGCTCGGGCGGCTCCATCCCGCTGGTCTCCACGCTGGTCAAGCAGTTCCCCGCGGCCGAGATCCTGCTGTTCGGGGCCGAGGACGACGGCGCCGCGATCCACGCGCCGAACGAGCGCCTCGTCATCGAGGAGCTGCGCCGCGCCGCGACCGCCGAGGCCCTGTTCCTGGCCGACTACGGCGACTGCTGACACCGCGGGCGGCGACGCCCGAAGGACGCGGAAGGCCCCCGTGCCTGCGGGCACGGGGGCTTCCCCTGGGGGCTCGGGCGGGGGCCGCCAGGGCGCGGGCGTCTCTACTTGTAGGTGATGTCGGAGGACGAGTAGATGCAGTTGACGCCGTCGGCGCCGCTGCCGATCTTCGTCGGCTCGCTGCCCTTCGGCACACCCTTGTACTTGTCGCAGATGCTGATGCCGCTGCTGCTTCCGTACACGGTGATGTTGCTGAACCGCGCGGTGTCGCCCCAGTTGGTGTTGATCCCGGCGAGCACCTTGGTGCTCTGCGCGACGATGTTGTTCATCACCACGTGGCGCTGGTAGGAGCTGGAGCAGTTGCCGCACGCCCGGTACAGCTTGCCTGAGCTTCCGACGAAGAAGCCGCTGATGTGGACGGTGCCCGGCCCGTTGTGCTGGAACACCTTGTCGGCGCCCGACTTCGCGCCGCCGCCGGTGACGTAGTAGTCCGAGCCGCCGAGGAAGGTCGCGGCGTCCTCGCCCACGTCCTCCCACCACACGTTCTGGATCGTGCAGTTGCCGTTGCAGTGGACGCCGTCGCCCGCGGGCGCGCCGATGATGACGTTCTTGATCGTCGCGCCGGGCGCCAGCTCGAACATCGGGTCCTGGCTCTCGCTCTGGCCGCCGTCACCGATGCCGTAGTAGCGCTTCATCCCGCCGTCGAAGGTGCCCGACACCTGGATCGTGGCGTTGACCTTCACCGAACCGGTGGGCGTGGGGAAGGCCGGGATGGTGCCGCCGCCACCGGTCGGCGTCGGGGTAGGGGTCGGGGTCCGGGTGGGCGTGGCGGTGGGGCTGGCGGTGGGGCTCGGGGTCGACCCGGCCGGCGTCAGCCTCCACTGCTTGCTGGTCACCGAGTCGCAGGAGTTCTGCTGGACCAGCGCTCCGGAGCTCGTCGAGCTGTCCTTGACGTTCAGGCACTTGCCGCCGTTGGCGTTGACCACCCGGTAGTCGGACCCGGACTCGGTGAGCTGCCAGGTCTGCGAGGAGGCGCCGGAACACGACTCCAGCTGCACGGCCTTGCCCGCGGAGGTGCTCGCGTCCTTGACGCCCGCGCACTTGCCTGTGCTGCCCGCCCTGAGCGTGACGCCGCCGCCGGACGAGGTGAGCGTCCAGACCTGGTTGCCGCCGCCGTTGCAGGACGACTGGACGAGCTGGGTGCCGTCGGAGCTGCCGGGGGCGTCGAGGCAGAGCCCGCTCCCGGCGTTGACCAGGGTGTAGGAGCCGGAGGTCGGCGCGGCCTCCGCGGCCGTCCCGGCACCGGTGATGCCGGCCACGAGCGCGACGCCCGTCGCGGCCGTCAGGACGAGGGTCCTGCCCGTCCTCCTTGTCCTCATGATGAGGCTCACATTTCTCTCCTCGGTTCGCTGGACCGTTGGGTCCGGTTCTCGCGGACGGCGTCAGACGCTGATCTTGCCCGCGCCGGCGCTCGCGGTGACGATCGACTTGACGTTCGACGGGGTGTCGAGCGTGTAGGAGTAGGGGATCGAGGCCACGCTGCCTCCGGCGTCTCCCGCACCCGAGTTCACGAAGTGGTTGTTGCGCGCCACGAGGTTGCCCGGGTCGGAGGACGCCTCGCCGCGGTGGAACGGGTCGGCGGTGTTCTCGAAGTAGTTGCCCTCGACCAGGACGCCGGCCCCTTCGGTGGAGGCCACGCCGTAGCCGCCGCCGGATCCGACGCTGCGGTAGAAGTTGTTGTAGACGTGCACCGGGTTGCCGAAGCGCACGCGCGGGTGGCGCTGGTTGGTGCCGTCGAAGAAGTTGTGGTGGTAGGTCACCCGCAGGTGGCCGACGTCCTCGGCGGCGTTGCCGTCGCTGTGGCCGAGCAGCATGGTCTTGTCATGGTTGAAGACGCGGTTCCACGAGACCGTGACGTAGTCGCTGGAGCGCTTGATGTCGATGGCGCCGTCGTGGCCGTTGCTGAGGGTGTTGTGGTCCAGCCACACCCGCGTCGAGTACTGCACGTTGATGCCGTCGTCGTCCCAGTCACGGAACGTCAGGTTCCGGATGATCACGTTGGACGCCTTGGTCACGTTGAGCCCGCATCCGGCCAGCGTGGCTCCGGCGTTGCCGAGGACGGTCTTGTTGGACGTGACCTTGAGCATGCCCGAGCAGGAGATCGTCCCGGAGACGCGGATCACCGCGGCGCTGGAGGACGAGAGCGCGGTGGTGAGCGCCGACGCGCTGGAGACGTTGGTGGCGGGGACGTTGCCGCCGCCGGTCGTGCCGCCCCCCTGGGTGGCCCAGCCCACCAGGTCCGTCGGGGCCGCCATCACGGCCTGACGCGCGAGGCCCGGCGTCTGCGCGGAGGCCGCGTTCACGATGCCGCCCGCCAGGGCCGCGCCCGACGCCGTCATCAGGGCGAGCACCACGCCGGCCCGCTTCCTTCTCACGATCACGCCCATGGTCACTCCTCGGGGTTCATGCGGGTCTGCCATCCATCGGTGTTCACATATGTGTATGGCATACATGTGAGCGAACGACTTGACGGTAAAAATCGCCCTCACGCCTGTCAACCCGGCTGGTGAACCCCGGGAAACCGATTCTTCGCGGCAGGGCCCCTCCACGGGCTCCTAGCTGGGCGCTCGCCGGTTCTCCATTGAGGGATTCGTTTCACATGTGTGAACGGGATGAAACGTTCAGCCCGGCGAGCGGCACGGCCGCATCGCGGGCGGGCGCGCCGGTCGGGGAACGACGGTCAGGGGACGACGGTCAGGGGACGACGGTGACCGGCCGGCGGCCCGCGCGGACCAGACGGATCGCCACCGAGCCCATCAGGCGGTGACCGGCCTGGACGGAGGCGCCGACGACCACCGCGTCCGCCTTGACCTGGTCGGCGACGTGGATCAGGGCGGACGCGGCGTCGCCGCGCTCGATGCGGAAGGTGTGCGGGACCCGGGGGTGCATCGACTCGGCGACCTTGGCTATGCGCTCGCGGAGCTCGTTGCCCACCTCCTCCTGCGCCAGGAGGGCCGACGCCGAGGCGTCGGGGATGAACGAGGTGATCGCGCCCGGCGAGGCGGCGAACACGAAGACGAGCGCGGAGCCCTGGCGGCGGGCGAGCCCCCAGGCGTAGGCGACCGCCCGGAGGGAGGTATCGGAGCCGTCGACTCCGACGACGATCACCTGGGGACCGTCGGTGCCTATCTCGAAGCCGCTCATGCCGCGAGCTTACGACCGGCGTACGCGACGCCGGACCGCGGACCCGGCACTACGCGGCGACGCGGATCGCCTGACATCGGCGCGACGGGCGGTCTTGTCGGTTCTTACTCGCCGACGTATATTCGCTTACGAATAATCCTGAGCGAGGTGAAGTGATGGCGAAGCGACGCAAGGTCGGCAACCTGCTGGCCCTCGCCGTTCTCAGCGCCGTCGTCCAGCGGCCGATGCACCCCTACGAGATGGCCTCGATCCTGCGCGCGCGCGGCAAAGACCACGACATGCGCGTCAAGTGGGGCTCGCTCTACACGGTGGTGCGCAACCTCGAGCGGCACGGCTTCGTGGAGGCCGCCGAGAGCACCCGGCAAGGCGGCCGGCCCGAGCGCACGATCTACCGCATCACCGACGCCGGCCGCGAGGAAATGCGCGACTGGGCCCGTGAGCTGATCTCCACCCCCGAGCCTGAGTGGTCGAGCTTCCGCGCCGGCCTTTCGGTCATGGGAGGCCTGCCGCCGGAAGAGGTCGCCGATCTGCTGCGACACCGTCTGGACCTGATGGAGGCGGAGATCGCCGCCCAGCGGGACTCCCTGGCGCGCGAGGGCCGCGACGTCCCCCGTCTCTTCCTCATCGAGGACGAGTACGAGGTGTCCGTCCGGCAGGCAGAGGCGACCTGGGTGCGGTCGCTGCTCGCGGAACTGGCCGCCGGCTCGTTCCCCGGCCAGGCCGGGTGGCGGGCCTTCCACGAGACGGGGCTGATGCCGCCCGAGCTGGCGGACCTCGCGGAAAGGGGCGGCTCGACCGGCATCGACGACGCGTGACCCGACGACCATGACGCCCGGCGGGGTGCGGGAACACCCCGCCGGGCTCGACCTCGAACCGAGACCCGTCGACGGAACCCGGCCACAAGGTGGCGACCGCAAGGATAGCTGGGCTCCCCCGCATGGGCCGGTTCGGACGCATGCCCGACCGAACAGCCCGGGACCGGAACGGCCGGTTCCGGAGCCGACCATGGGAGAGACAATGACAGTGACGACCGGCTCCGTGACCTCCGCGGACGGCACCACCATCGGCTACCGGCGGCTCGGCCGCGGTCCCGGCCTGGTTCTGATCCACGGCGCGATGGAGTCCTCCATCAGCCACATCGAGCTGGCCGAGGCGCTGGCCCCCGACTTCACCTGCTACCTGCCCGACCGGCGCGGGCGGGGCCTGAGCGGCCCGCACCGCGAGGGGCACTGCCTGCGCACCGAAGTGGAGGACATCGGCGCCCTGCTGGCCGAGACCGGCGCCCGCGACCTGTTCGGCGTCAGCGCCGGCGGCATCATCGCGCTGCGGACGGCGCTCACCGTGCCGACCGTGCGCAGGGCCGTCATCTTCGACCCGCCGCTGTCGGTGAACGGCTCGCCGTCCACCGCCTGGCTGGGACGGCACGAGAGGGAGTTGGCCGAGGGCGATGTGGCGGCGGCGCTGGTCACCGGCATGAAGGGCACGCAGATGGGGCCCCGGGTCTTCGACTACGTCCCCCGCCGGCTGCTGGAGGCGCTCACCGCCATGGCCATGGCCCGCGAGGACAAGAACGCCGGGCCCGACGACGTGCCGTTCCGGGCGCTGGCTCCGACCCTCCGCCATGACGTGCGGCTGGTCATCGAGCAGAGCGGCGACCTCGAGGCCGTGAAGGCCATGCGCGCCGAGATCCTGCTGCTCGTCGGCGGCACGAGCCCGGCGTACATGCGGGTGGCCGTCGACGCCCTCGCGCGCGTGCTGCCGGACGCCGAGCGCGCCGAGCTGGCCGGTCTCGGGCACAGCGCCTCGGGCAACGCGGCCCAGCGCGGCCGTCCCGAGCGCGTCGCCGAGGTGATCCGCCGCTTCCTCACCCGTCCCTGACGGCGCGGACGGCCGGACCTGGCGGTCAGGGGCGGCCGGCCGGACCTGGCGGGTCAGAGACGGACGGGCCCGCCGGCCGGAGCCGGTCGAGCGGTCCTTCGGCAGGGCGGCCGGACGGTACCGCGGGTCAGGGGCGGTCGAAGTACTCGAGGAGGCGGGCGTACTGTTCCTCGATCGCCCCGGAGTCGAACTCGCCGGCCGGGAGCACCTCTCCCAGCGCCTCGTTGAGGAGTTCCCTGCCCTTGCTCTCGGCGTCGTCCTGCGCGCGGTGGACGGCCGCCAGCAGTTCCTCGGCCAGCGACCCGCTGTCCAGGCGCATGGCGCGCCGGGTGATCATGACGTCCCGCACCAGCCCGTCCGAGCCTGTGACGACCTTGATCTGGCCGTCCGCGGCCTCGCCCTCCCCGACGATCGTCTCCAGCTCGTGCTGCCCCTCCTCGACCCACGCGAGGATGCGCGCGGCGCGCTCGGCGTCCTGCTCCAGGTCGCCGTCCCGCCAGTTGGCGGGGTTCGCGTCCAGCCTGCCCATCGACCACTCCTTGCCCGCGCCTCGCGCGTCACTCGATCTCACGGGCGGCCTGTTCGACCCTGCGCCGCACGAACCGCTCGTCGAGCGGCTCGGGGAACCCGGCGGCGCGTTCTCTGGCGTGCTCGATGATCTCCTCGGAGGCGCGCACCGCGGACTCCTGGGCGTCCCGGATGGCCCGCAGCGCCTCTCTGCCGAGCTCGCCCGGGTCCAGGCGCATGACGCGCGGGTCGAACCGCACGTCCGTGAGCCGCCCCCTGCCGTCGGACACCACCCGCACCAGGCCGCCGGCGCCCTCCGCCTCCCCGGTCACCTGCCCGATCGCGGCCTGCGCCTGCCGCAGCCCGCGCATGACCTCCTCGGTCTGGCGGATGATCCGCTCCAGATGCTCCAGGTCATCTGTCCACGGAGTCGGTGATGACACGAGATGCTCCTTTACCGGACGCCGGAGCGTCGGACGGCGACGTCTCGTCAGGATGCTACCGGCGGCGGGCATCGCGGCCGGTACCCCTGATCCACGACATGCGTGAAATGTCGGCATTAGCGGGTGAATGTGGCGCAATCGTGCCCGATCATGGCTAGCCTGCGACCATGGAACGGGGATTCGACATGGCCCACGGGGCTCTGGAAGTGTCCGCCTCGCACCTCAGGGTCCACGGGGAAGAGCAGGCGTCGGCGGTACGGGCACTGCTGGAGAACGACCCTCGGTCATGGGGTGACGACGGCCTGCTGAGCCCGCTCATCTCCGCCTACATCGAGTGCAAGAACACCGCCCTCGCCACCTACACGCACATGGGAAACGTGATCACCGCCACCGGAGACGGGCTCACGACCGCGAGCGGACGGGTTTCCTACGTCGAGGACGACCTGGTGAGCGGCATGGTCACGCTGGACGGGGACGCGGGCGCCTCATGGACGTGATGCTGCCCCCATGGGCCGCCGGCATCCTGAACATGGCCGGAGTCCCCTGGCCCAACATCAGCGAGAGCAAGATCCGCGCCGAGGCGCAGTCCTGGCGCCACCTCACCGCCCGGTCGGCGGCCACCTCCGAGGGCGCCGACCGGGCGATCCGGACGGCGGGGGCCGACTACAAGGGGGCCTCCGCGACCGCCCTGGCCGGCCACTGGGAGAAGACCGGCGGCACCGGGCATCTGGGCATGGCGACCAAGGCGAGCGGCTACGCGCCCGTCCTGCTCGACGGCACGGCCACCGTCGTCACCGGCACGAAGATCGCGGTGATCTCGCAGGCGGCCGCCGCCACGGTGAAGCTCGCGACCAGCATGCTCGCCGGCGGCCCGCTCGCCCTCGGATCCGCGACGGCCACCGTGCTCGCCACGCGGTACGCGATGGGCAAGATCCTGCGCGAAGCCGGCGAGGGCGGCGCCCGCGTGCTCGCCCCCGGCCTCGCCCGCCGGGTCACCGAACCCCTGGAACGCATCCTCCGCGGCGCCCGCGGCCCCTGGGGCGGCCCCCCGCTCGCCATGGCCGGCGGACCCCGGCACATCCCCGGCGGTGCATCCCGTTTCCGGCCGCCCAAGACGGACGGACCCGGCAAACCCACCATCCTCCAGATGTCCGCCCGCCGGCGGCAGAACTCCCCCAACAAGACGAACTCCGGTGTCCGCAAGGTGGGGAGCAGAGGGGACGCGGAGTCGCAGGCGAGGAGGGCGGCCGCCGACGGAGGCAGCAGAGCGGTGTTCCGCGGCCCGTGCAAATCAGGCGACCACTTCCACGTGGACTACCTCAACAACCGAGGTGAGATCATGCACACCAGGCACTTCCCGTTCCAGGAGTAACGATCGTGAATGAGTCCCAGACCGACAACCAGGCGACCGGGCACGGCGACCTGCTGGCCGGCGCCCGCGATCTGGGCTCGGCCATCGAGGAGCACGCCCGGGTCCTCAGCGAGTCCCCCGACGACTACCCGCGCGTGGTCGGGGCGGTCAACCGCCTGCGCGCCTCCGCCATCGCCTACGCCGCCCTGTGCGCCGACCAGGCCGGGTGGGGCAACCCGTTCAGCGACCTTGAGAACGAGCCGGACTCCGACGATGAGGAGGCCGAGCAGGCCGCCGGAGCGGCGGACGGCGCCGCCCCCGTGGTGGTCCTGGAGGCCAGTTACCGCATCCGCGTGAACGACATGGAGGCCGCCACCCGCCTGGTGGGCGACCAGGCGTCGGACGATCTGCTGGGCGCCCCCTCCGACGTGGTCTCACGGCTGTACGTCAGGGACGGCTGGGACCCGTCCCTGTACGGCGACGTCTTCGACGTGCTCGACCAGTCGTGGACGTGCGGCCCCGACCCCGCGCGATAGCGGAGGCCCCCGGCGGCCCGGTCACGGCGCGGACGCCCACCGGCGGCGCCCCTGGTCGGGTGCGGACGCTCACCGGCACCGCGGCTACGCGAGCATCCGCTGGAGCTCGGCCGGGCGCGCGTTGGCGCCGGTGCAGACGACGGCGACCTTCCGGCCGGTGAACTCGCCCCTGACGGCGATGAGCCCGGCCAGCGCGGCGGCACCGGCCAGTTCGGCGAGCGTGTGGGCCTTCGTCAGCAGCAGGCGCTGGGCGGCGCGGATGTCCTCGTCGTCGACCAGCAGGAAGTCGTCGAGGCCGCGCATCATGCCCTGCGGCAGGGCGAAGGCGGAGCCGGTGGCCAGGCCGTCCGCGACCGTCTCGATCGGCCGCCTGACCGGCTCCCCTGAGCGCCACGAGTCGTGGGCGGCGGGCGCCTGCGCGGACTGCACGCCGATCACGCGGCAGCGCGGGGCGACGGCCCTGGCGACCAGGCACGCGGCCGCCGCGCCGGTGCCCGAGCCCACCGGGACGAAGACGGCGTCCAGGTCCGGTTGCCGGGTGAACATCTCCAGGTAGAGTGTCGCGACGCCGGCGATGAGGTCCGGCTCGTCGGCGGGGCTGACCAGCCGGTCGCCGCGGTCATCGGCGATCGCATTCACGTATTCCGCGGTCTCGACCAAGGTGGCGCCCTTGATCTCGACCGCGGCGCCGAGCGCTTCGACCATCGCGACCTTGGCCGGGTTCGGGTTCTCCGGCATGACCACCGTGCAGGGGACGCCGAAGATCCGCGCGGCGTACGCGATCGACTGGGCGTGGTTGCCGGTGGAGTAGGTGAGCACCCCCGCCTTCTCGCGACCGGCCGTGAAGCCCGCGAGCAGGTTGAGGCCCCCGCGCACCTTGAACGCGCCCGTCGGCTGGGCGTTCTCGTGCTTGACGAAGGTCTCGGCGCCCAGGTGCGCGTCGAGCACCGGATAGGACCACATCGGGGTCTGCGGCAGGTACGGGGCGATGAGGCGCGCCGCGCGCAGGACGTCGGTGAACGACGGCGGCGTCGCCGGGAGATCGGTCGACATGGTCACAGCCTTGCCCTCCCGCTTTCATAGGTCCAATGCCAATATGATCCGCCTTCCATAGATAGGGTTGATGGATGCTGGATGTACTGCGCTTACGTGTCCTGGACGCCGTCGCCCGGCACGGCTCGGTGACCGCCGCCGCCCGCGAACTGCACTACTCCCAGCCCTCCGTCAGCCATCACCTGGCCCGGCTGGAGGCCGAGACGGGGGCGCGGCTGGTCCAGCGGGCGGGCCGGGGCATCAGGCTGACCGAGGCGGGCAGAGTTCTCGCCGACCGCGCCGCCGAGATCATCGGACGGCTCGACTCCGCCTCGGCGGAGCTGGCCGCGCACGTCGGCCTGCGCGCGGGACGGGTGCGCCTGGCCGCGTTCCCCTCGGCGCTCGGCACATTCGTCCCCGCCGCGGCCGTGCGGCTGTCCCGTGAGCATCCCGGGCTCGACCTGCGCCTCATCGAGGCCGAGCCGCCGCAGGCGCTCGCCATGCTCCGCGCGGGGCAGGTCGACGTCGCCGTCACCTTCCGCTACGCCACCGCCGCGCCGCCCCCCGCCCACGCGGGCACTCCGGGCCACATGGACACTCCGGGCCACATGGACACTCCGGGCCACATGGACACGGCGGTCGGCATGGACACGGCGAGCCGCGTGGGCATCGCGGGCCGCGCGGGCACGCCGGGCCGGCGTGCGGGGGAACCGGCCGAGTATGACGGCGTCCGGCCGCCGGCGCTGGAGGAGGACGGCGTCCGGCTGTCGCCGTTGTTCGACGATCCCGGCTTCCTGGTCACACCGGCCGCGGCGCCCGCGGCCGGCTCCCCGGCGGCGCACGCCGGGACGAAGTGGATCAGCGGATGCGACCGGTGCCGCGGCCACCTGCTCGACCTGTGCGCCGCGGCCGGCTTCGAGCCCGCCATCGCCTTCACCACCGACGACTACGTGGCCGTGCAGGCGATGGTCGCGGCCGGCCTGGGAGTGACCGTCCTCCCCGGCCTCGCGCTCTCGGCCCACCGCCACCCGGACGTGCGCACGAGCCCGATCCCCGGCTCGACCAGGCACGTCTACGCCGCGACCTACGGCGAGCCGCCCGAGCCGCCGGCGACGACGGCCCTCCTGACGGCCCTCGCCGACGCGGCCCCGTCCCCGGCGCTCTGACCGCCGCCCGCGACCGGACCGCCGCCCGCCTCCAGCACCCTGACCCGTGCCTCTCGGCACGCGGCCGGCGGTCCCGAGCCGGCGGTCCCGAGCCGGCGGTCCCGAGCCGGCGGTCCCGAGCCGGCGGTCCCGAGCCGGCGGTCCCGGGCCGGTGGTCGCCTGGTGCGCCCAAAATCGGTGGACCCCGGCGCCCGATGATTCCTAGCATCGGCGACATGCCACCCCCGACCACGCTCGCCGTCTTCACCGCCGCGACGCTCGCCCTGCTGCTGGTCCCCGGACCGGCCGTCGTCTACATCGTCACGCGGAGCGTGGCGCAGGGAAGGGCGGCCGGGCTGGTGTCGGTCGCGGGCATCCACGCGGGCTCGGTGGTCCACGTGGTGGCCGCCGCGCTCGGCGTGAGCGCGCTGCTCGCCGCCTCGGCCGCCGCGTTCACCGCGGTGAAGTACGCCGGCGCCGCGTACCTGGTCTATCTCGGCCTGCGCAAGCTCCTCACCCGCGCGGGAGGGGCCCTGGCCGGCGAGATCGAGCCGGTCTCGCGTTCGCGCCTGTTCGGCGAGGGCTTCGTGGTGAACGTGCTGAACCCCAAGACGGCGCTGTTCTTCCTGGCCTTCCTGCCCCAGTTCGCCGACCCCGCCCGCGGCCCGGTGGCGCCGCAGATCGTCCTGCTCGGGCTGATCTGGATCGCCTTGGGCATGGTCAGCGACGGCGGCTACGCGCTGCTGTCGGCCGCTCTGGCCGGCCGGCTGCGCCGTTCCCCCGCCGCCGCCCGCCGCCTGGACGTCGCGGGCGGCCTGGTCTACCTCGGCCTCGGCGCCCTGGCGGCCTTCGCGAGCGACGGCCCCCGCAGGGCCTGAGCCCGGCCGGCGCCTCGGCGGCGCCGGCCGCGTTCCTCACTGCGTCTGCTCGGCGGCCTCCTCCGCGGAGATGCGGCCGCGGGCGCCCGCCGGCGTGCGCAGCAGGGCGGGCGCCGGGTCCGGCGGGCGGCGCCAGTGCCAGTCAGAGACGGCCTGGTAGGCGGCGACGACGGACAGCAGCCGGTCCTCCGCGTACGGCGAGCCGCCGAGAATGGTGCCGATGGGCCGGCCCGTCGCGGTGAACCCGATCGGGAAGCCGATCTCCGGCAGGCCGATGCCGTCGAACGGCGTGGGCGACGTCTGCACCACCACGTCACAGTGCTCGAACACCTGGTCCAGCACGCGCTCCAGCAGCAGCAGCTTGGCCCGCTGCCCGGTGACGAACTCGTTCGCCCCCATCAGCGCGCCCTGCAGCCAGCTCGTCAGCGAGACCCCGAAGCCGCGCAGGTCGGTCCGCAGGTACGGCATGAACGGCTCGCTGCGCTCGGGCAGGCGGACGTTGTTGAAGTCGCCGCCGGTCAGCAGGTCCCAGTCGGCCGGGAACGGCACCTCGACGAGCGTGACCCCGCGGATCGCCGCCATGGCGTCAAGGAAGCCCTTGCGCGCCGCGGCCGTCTCGGACGTGCCGTCGGCGTATCCGGGGAGCACCCCTATGCGGGTGTTCCACCGCATCCTTACCCGGTTGCCGCTGTACACCGGGGTGGCCGCGTCGATGAGGTCGGGCACTTTCGGCAGGCCCTGTGTGCGCGGGTCGTTCGGGTCCTCGCCCGCCATCGCCGTCAGCATGATCGCGGCGTCCTTGGCGTCACGCGCGAGCGGGCCGGGATGGTCGCGCGAGTAGCTGAGCGGGATGATGCCGTAGAGGGAGACCCGGCCCATGGTCGGCTTGAGGCCGGTGAGGTTCTGCGCGTTCGACGGCGCGGTGATGGAACCGCCCGTCTGGGTGCCCGTGCCGGACGTCGCCAGCCGCCCCGCCACCGAGGTCGCGGTGCCGGTCGAGGAGCCGCCGGGGTCGACGCCCGGGTCGGACGGCGTCCAGGCGTTCACCGTGGTGATCTCACCGGCCGGGGTCGTGGCGCGCGTGGTGGCCAGCGGACCCATCTGGGTCTTGCCCAGGACGATCGCACCGGCGTCCTTGAGCCCCGCGACGGCGGTGGCGTCGAACGGCGCCACGAATTCCTTGAACAGGTAGGAGCTCGCCGTGGTGAGCACGCCCTTGGTGTAGTAGTTGTCCTTGATCGCGAGCGGTATGCCGTGCAGCGGGCCGCGGTGTCTCTGCCGGGCGACGCCCTTGGCGGCCTCACGGGCGGCGTCGGCGAGCACGGTGTTGAAGGCGAGGTAGGTGGCCTCGAAGGCGTCGATGCGCGCCAGGTACGCCTCGACCAGCTCCAGCGAGCTGATCTTGCGGTTGCGGATCATCCACGCCGCCTCGGCCAAGGTCAGCTCGGTCGGGTCCGCCATGGCCCGCGGGCGGGGCTTCACATAGGCGCCGGCCACGTCCAGAGAGGGCCGGCCGCGTCCGTGGCCGCCGGCCAGCGCCGGGACGGCCGGCAGGCTCGCCACCACGCCCGCGGCTACCGTGCCCACGGCCGCGGTCCTGACCAGGAAGGCCCGCCTGTCCACCAGCCGGTCCAGAGGCTGGTCGCCGCTCTCGTCGACCAGCGCCGGCCGGGCGGCGGCCGTGTGCTTGATCTCGCTCATCGACGCCACTCCACGCTGATCGACGGATAGAGCATCGGCGCGCGCTGCTGCGACAGCGCGGCGGCGGTCGCGGGATCGGCGGGGACCGTCCCCGGCGGCGGGGGAAGCTGGAAGGCGGCGATCCTGGCGACCGAGCCGCGCATGAACGACCGGAGCGAGGCGAGGACGGAGTCCCGGCCCGGCGAGCCGGTTCCGGGGTCGGGCGCGGTGCCGGGCGGGAGCTGGGAGAGGTCGATGCCCAGCGAGGCCAGCCGGGCGATGATCATGGTGTCGAGTTCGGCGTCGGTGGGAGGTACGGGTGTCACTGGCACTCCAGGGGGGAGGAAGCCTCCCCACCCTCAGATCAGCTCGTATCACCCATATGTCCCAATGATCACTTATTCGTGAACATTGATCTCCACGAGAAGCCGCCCGCCCACTCCCGCGCTTCACTTCGGAACGTGTTCCGAAGTAAGGTGCAGCATGGCCATGCCCATTGTCCCGTTCTCTGATCTGTCGAAGCACTCCAAACGGGTCGCCGAGACCATCGACCGGTTCCATCGTGTGCACGTCAAGCGCCGCGACGGAGAAGACCTGTTCATCTCCACCGCCCGGCACGACCGCGAGCGCGAGGAGACGGCGGACGTCGCGGCCCGCATGATCACCGCATTGCTGGCCAGCGACGAGGGCGTCCATGCGGTCCTGCACTCCCTGCCCGCGGTCTTCCCCTGGGTGCGGCACCTTTCCGTTGACGAGAGGCGTGAGTTCGTCCAGGAGCTCGTGGACGCCACGCGGGACGCGGTCGAGCTGGACGTCCACGCCACGTTGCACCGGGTCATCGTCGAATGGCGCGCGACCGCCCGCATCCTGGCCGATCCAGCGCTGACCGCGGAGCTCACCCGTCCATTGCCGGCTGAGGACCACGGCGAAGTGGCCGCACCATGAGCCCCAAGCGCGGTGATGCCGTCGCCCCACCGCCGATCGGTGACGAATGGCATATGCGGTTCGCTACCAGTGAGGCGGCCAAAGGGTGGATCGACCTGTGCGCCGAGGCCGCAGGCAACACTCGGCGGCGCTTCGAGGCTCTGCGCGCGAATCCGTTGTCACAAGAGGATCCAGACCGGCAACACCGGCTGCGTGGCCGTCTCGCCACCGGGACGCTAGGCGGTCGTGAATACCCGCAGTGGGAGTACGAGGTCACCGCGGGTGGCCGGGTGCGTTACCTCGTCGACGAGCCCCGGCGGATCGTCTATCTTCTCTGGGCCTCGCCACGGCATCCCAGGGACACCGACGCCTGAGGCCGTGGTCCCGTCGGGTCTCGGTCACGGTCGCTCGATGGCGATCTGTTCGGCCCAGCGTTAGTCGGCCTTACGGCACTCGGGTCTGGACCCTCGGGCATGTCTTACGGCCAGCCCGCGCCAGGCACCGCGACCTGGGCCGACAGCACGCGGCCGGTGCCAGGGGGGACCATCTCGGGCATGCCGCGCCACTCGGCCGCCGTGATGAACAGCGTCGAGCGGTCATCCCCGCCGAGCTCGCAGGCGAAGGCGCCCCGGTCGAGCCCGATGGTCTGCACGATCTCTCCTCCCTCTCGCACGCGCACGCAACGCCGGTTGGGCACGTCCGCGTACCAGACGGCGTCCTCGGCGTCGACGCAGATGCCGTCGGGGGCGCCGTCGCCGAGATCGGCCCACACCCGCCCGTTGGACAGGCCGCCGTCGGCCTCGATGTCGTACCCCATGAGCTTGTTGCCGTAGGAGTCGGCGACGATCAGCGTCGAGTTGTCCTGCGTCACGGCCATCCCGTTGGGGAACGCGATGCCGTCGGCCACCTGGCGCGCCGATCCGTCGGGGGCGACGTGCACGACGCTCCCGAGGGCGAACGCCTCACCGGCGAGCATGTCGAAGCCGACGCGGTCGACGTAGATGTTGCCGCGACCGTCGATGACGATGTCGTTCCAGCCGCGCGCGAGACCGGTCAGGTCGGCATGGGTCACCAGCGAGCCGTCGGCTTCCAGGCGCAGCAGCAGCCCTCGCGCGGCGTCGACGATCACCAGCCGCCCGTCGGGTCCGAAGGCCGAGCACAGGGGAAGCGAGTCGACGCGAGCGACGACCTCGTGTGCGCCATCGGCCCCGAGGGCGATCACCTCGTGCGCCGTCCAGTCGGAGAAGTACAGGCGGCCGTCGTGCCAGCGCGGCGACTCGACCAGCCCGAGATCGGTGACCCAGGTCCTCAGTTCGGACATCGAAGGCTCCCCCAAACGTCGATGAAGGCGAGACTGCCCGCGAAAGGCCGGCGAACGGCCGCGTCGCAGCAGGTCGCGCGCCGGTCCCTCTTCTGGCTGGTCTCAGTGTTCAGCCGAACGGGAACCCCCGATTCGGCATCGTCCGACCACCATGCACCGTCACACCGACAGTTCTCCGAGCCCGATGGCGACGAACCGCCCGGCACCCCTCCTGTCCCCCGGCTCATGCCCGGGCACGCCGAACCGGGACATCGGCCGGTGACGACCTCCCCGGCCCGCCGGGAGCCGTGCACGGTCTTGCCGTTCTCCGCCGGAGCGCACGCGGGAATCGACGGCCCGTTCATGCTTCGAGCGCGGGGAACTTCGGCCCATTTTGGGGCGCCCTCGGCGCAACGCGGGGGCCTGGCGCGGGCTTGGCGTGGAAGTCAGGGGTTTTCTGTGACGATCTGTTTGGCCCAGCGGTAGTCGGCCTTGCCGGCCGGGGTGCGGACCATGTGGTCGACGAAGGCGTACGTGCGGGGCACCTTGTAGCCGGACAGCTTCTCGCGGCAGTGGGCGTCGAGTTCCTCGGCGGTGAGCCGGGCCCCGTCGCGGGGTTCGACGACGGCGGCCACGCGGCTGCCCCACCGTTCGTCCGGGACGCCGGTCACGACGGCGTCGAAGACGGCGGGGTGGCCCTTGAGCACGGCCTCGACCTCCTCGGGGAACACCTTCTCGCCCCCGGTGTTGATGCACTGCGAGCCGCGTCCGAAGACCAGGATGGTGCCGTCCTCCTCGATGCGGGCCAGGTCGCCGGTGAGGAGCCAGCGGGTGCCGGCGGCGTCGGTGACGAACGTCCGGGCGGTCTTGACGGGGTCGTTGTAGTACCCGAAGGCGATGTCGCCGGACTTGGCGACCGTGCCCATCTCGCCCGAGCCGGGCTTGACCGGTTCGAGGTCCTCGTTGAGCACGGCGAGGGTGGCGGTGGCGTTGGGCTTGTACTTCAGGCCGGACTCCGGTGAGGAGCCCGCGACCGCCGAGGCGGTGTAGCCGGACTCGGTGGAGCCGAAGCTGTCCATGATGATCACATTCGGCAGCAGTTCCTGTAAGCGGTCGCGCACGGTGCCGGTCAGGATGGCGCCGGTCGAGCTGATCACCATCAGCGACGACAGGTCATAGTCACCGGCGGCGATCTCTTCGGCGAGGGGACGGGCCATGGCGTCGCCGGTGATGTTGACGGTGAGGACCTTCTCACGCTCGACGGTGCGCAGCACCTCCGCCGCGTCGAACCTGCGCGTGTACACGACGGTCGCGCCCAGCCACCAGGTGATGAAGGTGGCCATCTGCGCGGCTCCGTGCATCAGCGGCGCGGCGGGCATCATGATGATCGGGTTGGAGCTCACGGCGGTGTCGATGACCTGGCGCGGCTCCTTGTGCGGCTCGCCGTAGGGGTTGCCGCCGCCGAAGGCCATGAACAGGTCCCTGGTGCGCCACATGACGCCCTTGGGCATGCCGGTCGTCCCGCCGGTGTAGATGATGTACAGGTCGTCGCCCGACCGGGCCGGGAAGCCTTCGCGCCCGTGCGGCCGGCCGGCGAGGGCCTGGTCGTACGGCACGGCGCCCTCGACGCGGGACGGACCTCCGACGGCCACCAGCGTCTCCAGCCTCGGGCACTCGGGCGCGACCGCGGCGACGCGGTCGTCGAACTCGACGTCGTACAGCAGGGCCACGATGTCGGAGTCGGTGAACAGGTACCGCAGTTCGGACTCGACGTACCTGTAGTTGACGTTGACCGGCACCGCCCTGACCTTCAACGTGGCGAGCAGCCCGGCGATGTACTCGATGCCGTTGTACATCTGGATGCCGACGTGCCGTCCCGGTTCCACGCCGCGTTCCAGCAGGAAGTGGGCGAGGCGGTTGGCGTGGGCCTCTAGTTCGGCGTAGGTCAGGCGGGCGTCGCCGCAGACGACCGCCACGCGGTCCCCGATCGCGTCGGCCAATCCCTCGAACAGGTCGGCGTGGTTGAACTCCATCGGGGACTCCTCACAACTGGTCGCCGGCTGCCCTCACTGCTTGTCCCCCGATGTGTTCCATAGTGGCCCGAAGCGGGCTCACACTTCATCCCCCGGCACGCGGACGGCGCATCACGGTCTGTCGCTTCCGACGATCCACATGGCGAAGAACTGCGCGCCACCCCCGTAGGCGTGGCCGAGCGCGCGCCGAGCGCCCTCGACCTGGTGCTCCCCCGCCTGGCCCCTGACCTGCAGAGCGGCCTCCGCGAAGCGGATGAGCCCGGACGCGCCGATGGGGTTGGAGCTCAGCACCCCTCCGGAGGCGTTCCAGGGGATGTCGCCGTCAAGGGCCGTGGCCCCGGACTCGGTGATCTTCCAGCCCTCTCCCTCACCGGCGAAGCCGAGGTTCTCCAGCCACATCGGCTCGTACCAGGAGAACGGGACGTACACCTCGGCGACGTCGATCTCGCGCCGCGGGTCGGTGATGCCGGCCTGGCGGTAGACATCGGCCGCGCAGTCCTTGCCACCCTGGGGGTTCACGGTGTCGCGGCCGGCCCGGAAGATCGGCTCCGAGCGCATGGCGCCGCCGTGGATCCATGCCGGGGTGCCGGTCACCTTGTCCTCGGCGGCGAGCACCATGGCGCAGGCCCCGTCGGAGGAGGGGCAGGTCTCCAGGTAGCGGATCGGCTCCCACAGCATCGGCGTCGACTCGACCATCGTGCGGTCGATGCCGGGGATCCTCAGGTGCGCGTACGGGTTCTTCAGCGCGTTCAGCCGGTCCTTGACGGCGACGAGCACGCCGATGTGGTCAGGGGCGCCTGAGCGGCGCATGTACTCGCGGATGTGCGGCGCGAAGTAGCCTCCGGCGCCGACGACCAGGGACGCGGTGAACGGCAGGTGGGTGGACAGCGCCCAGGTGGCGTTGGACTCCGACTGTTTCTCGAAGGCGACGACGAGCACGCGGTCGTGGACGCCGCCCTGGACGAGCGAGGCCCCGACCAGCGCGGTGGAGCCACCGACGCTTCCCGCGGTGTGGACGCGGGTCACCGGCTTGCCCGCGGCGCCGAGCGCGTCGGCGAGGTACGCCTCGGGCATCATGACGCCCTCGAACAGGTCGGGGGCCTTGCCGATGACGACGGCGTCGATGTCCTTGAACGTCAGCCCGGCGTCCTCCAGGGCGCGCAGCGCGGCCTCGCGGACCAGGCCGGCGATGGAGACGTCGCGGCGCTTGGTCTGGTACTTGGTCTGCCCGACCCCGATGACGGCGCAGCGGTTTCCCATGGTCAGGCCTCCAGGACGGTGACGAGGTTCTGCTGGAGGCACGGCCCGGACGTGGCGTGGGCGACGGCGCGGCGCGCGGTGCCGCCCATGACGCGCCGGGCGGCCTCGCCGATGCGGATGAGCCCGGTGGCCATGACGGGGTTGGCGGCGAGCGGGCCGCCGGAGGGGTTGACCACCGTGTCCGGCGGCAGTCCGAGCGCCTCCCGCAGGATGGGTTCCTCGTGGCTGAACTGGGTGTGCAGCTCGGCCACGTCGACCGGCCCCTTGCCGACGCCGGCCGCGCGCGCGGCGTCGGCGGCCGAGGCGGACCTGGCGAGGTCGCGCATGCCCAGGTAGTGCGGCTCGATGCGGTGGGCGATGCCGGTGATCCACGCGGGACGTTCCGCCAGTTCCCTGGCCAGGTCGCCGGCGGCGAGGACGACGGCCGCCGCGCCGTCGGTGACGGGGGCGACGTCCACCGGGCTCAGCGGGTACACCCCCTCTTCCTCCTCGCCCAGCGCGTCGCCGGGGTCGGGCAGGTCGAGCGCGTACGGGTTGGCCCGGCCGTCGGCGCGGCAGCGCCGGACGATCTCGCGCAGCTCGTTCCCCTTGGCGCCCGCGGCGCTCGCCTGAAGGGCCGCGAAGGAGACCTGGTCCAGGCCTAGCGGCGCCAGGTAGTACGGGTCGAGCTGGAGCGTCATGATCTCGCGCAGGTCGCCCTGGGAGGTCTTGCCGTAGCCGTAGACCAGCGCGGAGTCGACGTCGCCGTGCTGCAGCCGCACCCACGCCTCGTACAGGGCCCAGGCGGCGTCCATCTCGACGTGGCTCTCGGAGATCGGCGGCCAGGCGCCGATGGCGTCCAGGGCGGAGACGAAGGAGAACGGCGCCCCTGCCAGGTAGTCGCAGCTGCCCGAGCAGGTGAAGCCGAACCGGGTCAGGCCGGAGGCCCGCTTGACCTCCTGGATGATCGGGGAGATCAGCTCGGGCTCGGTCAGTCCTTCATCGTGACCGGTGTGCTTCGTCTGAGCGAACGCGATGACCGCCACCTCACGCACGCGGACCTCCCCTCACAGCCGCACGTCCGGCTCGCCCGAGGGGGCGAACCACCTGATGTTGCTCATCGACAGGGTGCGTTCCTCAGGGGGCACCCAGACCGCCTTGACCCGCATGCCCTGCCGCACCTCGTGCGCGGGGACGTCGCCCATCAGCACGATCATGGGGACGTCGGCGCCGTCGAGCAGGATGTAGGCCGACACGAACGGCACCTGCGGGGCGCGGGGGTCGGGCAGGTTGTTGATGGCGAAGGTGGTGACGGTGCCGGTGCCGGGCAGCTCCACCTCCTCCTCGATGGTCGAGCCGCAGGCGGGGCAGGTCGTGCGGTAGGGCACGTAGACCTTGTCGCAGCTCGCGCACCGCCCGGCGATGAAGACCCCGTCGCGGACGCCTTCCAGGAAGCGGGTCAGCGAGCGGCCGGGCCGCACGCGGTACTCGGTGCGCACGGGCGCGGTCATCGTGGTGACCTCGGGCACGAAGCAGGCGATGTCGGTGATGTGGCCGGTGCGCTCGCCTTCGGTCCTGAACCGGGGCCGCACGCGCAGGCCTGGCCGCAACGTCTTGACCGTGCCCGCGTCGACGGCGTGCACGAGGCTCGTGTCCGCGCCGTCCAGCTTGATCAGTGCCCAGGCGAACGGGCGGTCGAGCGGGTGCCCCTTGCGCGGAGTGCCCACCCAGGCCCAGGTCCGCACGGTCCCCGCCGGACCCACCTGGACGTACTCGCCGGTCACCGCGTCGCCGGTCACCGGGTCGTACTCCAGGGGCGGCACCAGGACGCGGCCGTCGGCGGCGCGGACCCCGACGATGCGCCCGTCGCGCAGCTCGGTGAGGAAGCGGCCGATCACCGGGCCGGTCGTGCGGGTGTACCCGCCGGGGAACTCCAGCACGTGCTCGGCGACCAGCGGCCCGGGCGGCGTGGCCGGAGGGCTCTGGCCTGGCGGCGTGCCCGGGCTCTGACGGGGTGGCAGGCCCCCGGGGTGCACGGTGCCGGACCCCGCGGTCTGGGGCGGCGCCGGCAGGGGCCCTTCAGATGGCACGGTCGTGGCCCTCCCAGTACGGGTCGCGGAGCTTGCGTTTGAGGAGCTTGCCGTTCGGCTCGCGCGGCATCTCGGCGATGAAGTCGATGGTGCGCGGCCACTTCATCTTGGCCAGCCGGCCCTCCAGCGAGCGGAGGATCTCCTCGGCCAGCCCGGGGCCCGGCGTGACGCCCGCGGCCGGCTCGACGACGGCCTTGATCTGCTCGCCCCACTCGTCGTCCGGGATGCCGAAGACGGCGACGTCGGCGACCTTGGGGTGGACGACCATCTCGTTCTCGATCTCGGCGGGGTAGATGTTGGTGCCCGCCGAGATGATCAGGTCGGCCTTGCGGTCGCAGAGGTACAGGTAGCCCTCTTCGTCGAGGTAGCCGATGTCGCCGACGGTGAAGTGGTCCTTCAGCCGGTTGGCCTCGGTCTTCTGCGGGTCGCCCTTGTACTCGAAGCGGACCCCGGCCATCTTCATGTAGATGGTCCCCGGTGTGCCGGTCGGGACGGGCCGGAGTTCGTCGTCCACGATGAGCAGCTCGCTGATCGGCCACGCCGAGCCGACCGTGCCCGGATGCTTCTTCCAGGCCTCGGGCGTGGCGATGGTGCCGCCGCCCTCGGTGGCGGCGTAGTACTCGTAGACGCAGTCGCCCCACCATTCGAGCATGGCCCACTTGACCGGGACCGGGCAGGGCGCGGCCGCGTGGATCATCCACTTCAGCGAGGACAGGTCGTACTTGTGCTTGATCTCCTCGGGAAGGGAGAGCAGCCGCTTGAAGTGCGTGGGCACCATGTGCGAGTTGGTGACGCGGTGCTTCTCGCACAGCCGCAGCATCTCTTCGGCGTCCCACCTGTCCATGTAGACGAGTGTGTGCCCCATGTGCAGGGCCGTGCCGCCGAACTGCGTGACCGCGGTGTGGTAGTTGGGCGAGGTCACCAGGTGCGTGTTGGGTCTGCCCGGCGTCATGCCGAACAGCGAGAGCAGGAACGTCATCAGTTCGGCCGCGTCGTCGGGGTCGAGCCCGCTGAGCGGCCGGCGGACGCCCTTCGGCCTGCCGGTCGTGCCCGAGGTGTAGTGCATGGCCGCGCCGGCCGTGCGGTCCGGCGGCGAGGTGTCGGGGTGCCCGGCGGTGAGGTCGGCGGCCGTGCGGAACCCGTCGATCACGCCGAAGGAGAAGCGGCGGCCGGGGTCGATGACCTCGGCGCCCCGGGACCCCTCTTGGGCGTACCGCTCGTGGACGAAGAAGGCCTTGGCCTCGCTGTCGGCGACGATGTAGGCGATCTCAGGCCCGGTGAGGTGCCAGTTGATCGGCGTGTAGTACCAGCCGGCCTGCAGCGCGGCGAGGTAGAGGGTGAGACCGTCGACGCCGTTGGGCACCAGGCCGCAGAGGCCGTCGCCGGCCTTCATCCCGAGCGCGCGCAGGGCGTGGACCAGCCGGTTCGCCCGGGCGAGCAGCTCGCCGGCGGGGTGTTCGGTGCCGTCGGGGTCCACGGCGGCGATCCAGCCGGGATCGGCCTGCGCGAGCCTCCAGAATCCGAGCGAGCCCATCGGAACTCCCTTGTCCGGTTGCGCCGTACCTTCCCGGATGCGCCGAAGTGAAGCACGTTCTCGGTTTCCCGACAACCCTGGCGTTACGGCAGGTTTACCAACAAGAATCTGTTCTAGTTCGCAGCGGCAGACTAACCCCGGCCGCCCTTGCTGAACAAGCGCTTGATACGACCGTGAGCCAGGAAGGTGTCGTCCATGGAGCTCCTGCCCATCAGCACCCCGCACTGCCGGGTCGAGCGGGACGGCCACGTCGTCATCGTCACCATGGACCGCCCTGAGGCCAGGAACGCCCTGTCCACCGACATGCTGGTCGGACTCGCCGACGCGTGGGCCTACATCTCCGGCGAGCCCGAGGTGCGGGCGGGCATCCTGACCGGCGCGAACGGCACCTTCTGCGCCGGGGCGGACCTGAAGGCCATGGGATCGCCGTCCGCCGACCCCCGGGTGGCGCGGCGCGCGCAGGAGATCCCCGACTTCCACTGGAAGGGCCTGCTGCGCGACAGCGACGCCCTGCCCACCAAGCCCATCGTCTGCGCGGTCGAGGGGTACGCCGTCGCGGGCGGCACCGAACTCCTCGTCGGCACCGACCTGCGGGTCGTCGGCGAGTCCGCCACGCTCGGCCTGTTCGAGGCCCGGCGCGCGCTGTTCCCCATGGGCGGCAGCGCCATCCGGCTGCCGCGGCAGATCCCCTACGCGTTCGCCATGGACATCCTGCTCACCGGCCGGGCCGTCACCGCGCGGGAGGCGCTGTCCATGGGCCTGGTCAACCGGGTCGTGCCGGACGGCGAGGCGCTGGCGTCCGCCCGCGAGATCGCCGACGCGGTGGCGTCCTGCGGGCCGCTCGCCGTCCAGGCGATCCTGCGCGCCTACCGCGACACGCTCGGCATGCCCGAGGCGGAGGCGCTCAAGGTGTCCGACGCCATCGGCTGGCCGGTGATCGGCTCGCAGGACGCCAAGGAGGGCTCACGCGCCTTCCGCGAGAAGCGCCCCGCCGCCTACCGCGGCGAATGAGCCTCCGGCCGTGTGAGCGCGCCGGGCCGGTGACCGGGACGGCGTCCGCCGGTCACGGGCCGGCGGCGGTGCCCGGCGCTTCGCCGTCCGCCGCAGGGGCACCCTCGGCCGCCGTCACGGGACGGGCCTGGCCGGCGAGGGACGCCAGACGCTGCTCGGCGCTGTCGATCACCTGAAGGTCGGCCTTGGTGTGCGCGATGGCCGCGTCCACGAGCAGGGCGACGAGCGGGTCCGCGGCGTTGTCACGGCGCAGGCGGGTGAGCCCGGCCAGGTCGGACAGGCAGGCCTGCCGCTGGGCCGAGGTGTACTCCCTCAATGCCCCGGCGCCGAGCCGGGTCGCGGCGAGCAGCTTGAGGAACGTCTCGTCGCGGAAGCCGGACGTGCGCACGTGCGGCGCGGCGACCCAGGACCTCAGCTCCTCGGCGCCGCCGCCGGTCAGCTCGTAGAGCGTCTTGTCCGGCCGGTCGTTCTGCGCCACGTGGCTGCGGGTCACGTGCCCGTCCCTGACCAGGCGGTCGAGGATCTGGTAGAGGTGGCCGATGTTGAGGCCGCCCCACTGAGGGCCGATCGCCGCCTCGAAGCGGCCCTTGAGCTCGTACCCGTGGCTCGGCCCCTCGGCCAGCAGAGCGAGTACGGCGTGGCTCAGCGGCATCTTCCCAACCTCCCTTAGATTGTCGCAATCTATCGATAAGTCGCCCTACATTGTGACAATGTATAGACCCATGGAAGCAGGAGTCGCGTTACGGGGCGTCAGTCGCATCTATGGGTCGGCCAGAGCACTCGACGACGTCAGCGTGGAGTTCGAGCCCGGCAGCGCGGTCGCGCTCATGGGCCAGTCGGGAGCGGGCAAGTCGACCCTGCTCCACCTCGTCGGAGGCATGGACCTGCCCGACGCGGGCGAGGTGACGGTCGACGACCGGCCGCTCCCCCGCAGGCGGCTGGACACCCACCGGCGGCGCGTGGGCTTCGTGTTCCAGCGCTTCCACCTGCTCTCCGCGTTCAGCGTGCTGGACAACGTGCTCGCGCCCGTCCTTCCCTACCGCGTGGACTTCGACAGGAAGGCGCGGGCGCGCGAGTTGCTCGAAGCGGCCGGGCTGGAGGGCCGGGAACGCGCGCTGCCCGGCGAGCTGTCCGGCGGCGAGCAGCAGCGGGTGGCCATCGCCCGCGCGCTCATCGGCCACCCTCCCCTGCTGCTCGCCGACGAGCCGACCGGCAACCTCGACAGCACCACCGGCGAGGAGATCATGGACCTGCTGGCGGCCCTGCGCCGCCGGTACGGCATGACGATGATCATCGCCACCCACAACCCCGAGGTGGCCGCCTCGTGCGACCGGCTGATCCGGCTTCAGGACGGCCGCATCGTGAGCGACGAGCGCGTGGCGCCGTCCGATGACGTGCTCGACCGCATCGGACGGCTCGGGTGATCCGGCTCGCCGCCTCCCGGCTGCGGCACCGCGCCGGGCGTGCTCTGGTGCTCCTGATCGGCATCCTCGTCGCCGCCACCGGCTTCACGGTCCTCACCGGCACGGCCGAGATCCAGCGGCTGCAGATCGTCGGCACGATCAAGAAGAACTACCGCGCCCAGTACGACATCCTGGTCCGCCCGAAAGGGTCGGCCACGGAACTGGAGCGCTCGTCGAACCTGGTCAGGGCCAACTACCTGTCGGGCATCCACGGCGGCATCACGCAGGCCCAGCTGGAGCGCATCAGAGGACTGGACGGCATCGAGGTCGCCGCGCCCATTGGCATGATCGGCTACATGACCGGGACGGGGTTCGTCGACGTCCCCGTCACCGATGTGCTGGGCGAAGGAGATCGCACCCTGCTGCGCGTCGACCGCACCCGGGTGGCCGACCGCGGGCTCACCCGCATCCCCTACGCCCCTCATTACGCCTACGTCACCCGGCGGCCGCTGGCCTACACGCGGGAGGGCGGCGCGGCGCTGGCGCACGCCAGCGAACAGGTGGCGCCGGGCAAGGACGTGGCCGTGGGGAGCTCCCTGTACTGGCAGAGGCTCTCACCGCGCTCAGGCCCGTTCCCCTTCGACGGCGAGCCCACCACGAGCGCCTGGTCCACGGCGAACGGGCGGGGCGACGGACTGCCCGATCCGGTGGGGCGAGGCAGGCCCGGCGAGGCGACGGTCCTGTTCTCGCAGGAGTTCCCGCTGCTGCTCGCGGCGATCGACCCGAAGGCGGAGGCGGAGCTGGCGGGCCTGGACAAGGCGATGATGGACGGCCACTACCTCGGCCGGACGGAGGACACTCCCCGTGGAGAGATCCCCCTGATCGCGGCCGGCCGTCCCTACGCCGACCAGCAGGACGAACTCGTCATCAGCAGGTTGCCCGCCAAGGCGGCGGAGAAGGTGGCGTCCGGCCTGCCGGCCAGGACCCTGCGGAACCAGGTCACGCGGCAGGACGGCACGGTCGTCAAGAAGCTCACCGTGGGAGCCGACCGGTTCTTCACCGACATGCTCGACACCTGGCAGCACCCGGTCAGCAACAAGTCCGTGGAGCAGTACATCACCATGACCCGCTACTGGACGGCCGGCCCCGTCCAGTACGGCAAGGGCGCCGACGGCAGGCTGGTCCCGGTGCGGGTGACCAACGACCGCCAGGTGTGGCAGGACCCCTTCCTCGCGGCGTTCGTCCCCGAGCTGGCCGGTGTGGGAACGGCCCCCATCGGATCGGCCGACGCCCAGTTCCGGCGGCTGGACCTGCGCGTCATGGGCGGTGACCCGGTGAGCGACGGCGCCATGCGGGTCGTGGGCCGGTTCGACCCCGAGAAGCTCGCGGGCTTCTCCCCCCTTTCCTCGCTGCCGATGGAGACCTACAACCCTCCGTCGGTCGTCCCCGGCGACAGCCGGACCGACGCCCTGCTGAAGGGGCGGAGCCTGCTGCCCTCCGACAACCTCGCGGGCTACCTGCAGCCGCCGCCGCTGCTGCTGACCGACCTGGCGAGCCTGCGGAAGATCGCGGGCGTCACCAAGGGCGGGCAGCTCGCGAAGGCGCCGCTCAGCGTGGTGAGAGTCCGGGTCGAGGGAGTGACCGGCCCCGACCCGGTGAGCAGGGAGCGCATCAGCCAGGTGGCCCGCGACATCGTGGCCGCCACCGGGCTCGACGTCGACATCACGATGGGATCCTCGCCGACGCCGGTCACCGTGGACCTGCCCGCCGGTTCGTACGGCCGGCCCGCGCTGACCGTCAAGGAGGGCTGGGTCGACAAGGGGGTGGCCTACCGGATCCTCCAGGAGTCCGACCGCAAGTCGCTCGCCCTGTTCGTGCTCATCCTCGCCGTGTGCGGGCTGTTCCTGGTGAACGCCGCCTCGGCGGCGGTGCGGACCAGCCGCACGGAGCTGGGCGTGCTCGCCTGCCTCGGCTGGTCGCGGCGCAAGCTCTTCGGAGCCGTGCTGACCGAGACCGCCTGTGTGGGCCTGCTGGGCGGCCTGCTGTCGGCCGCGCTCGCCGTCCCTGTGTCGTCGTGGTTCGGGCTCCAGGTGTCGGCGCAGCGCGTCCTGCTCACCGTGCCCGCCGCGCTGGCGCTGGCCCTGGCGGCGGGGCTCGTCCCCGCCTGGCGCGCCTCCACCGTCCCGCCGGTCGAGGCCGTGCTCCCGGCGGTGCGGGCCGGCCGGCGGGCCCGCACGGCTCGCGGGGTCACCGGGATGGCCCTGGCCGGCCTCACCCGGGTCCCCGGCCGCACGCTGCTCGGGGCCACGACGCTCATGGTGTGCGTGTTCGCGCTGACCGTGCTTCTCGGGGTGACGTACGGCTTCCGCGGCCGGGTCGTCGGCTCGCTCCTCGGGGACGCGATCGTGCTCCAGGCCCGCCCCGCCGACTACGCCGCGATCATGGTGATGTTCGCGCTCGGCACGCTGGCCGTCGCCGACGTGCTCTACCTCGGCGTGCGCGAGCGGGACGCGGAACTGGCCGCGCTGCGGGCGACCGGCTGGAGGGGGCGCTCGCTCGCCAGGCTCGTCATCTCGGAGGGCGTCTTCATCGGCCTGTCCGGCGGCGCCGCGGGGGCGGCCGCCGGGCTCGCGGCCACGGCCGCGCTCGCCGGACGCCTGCCCTGGGCGGTGGTCGCCGGAGCCCTCGGGGCCTGCGTCCTGGCCGTCCTGCTCGCCGTGCTCGCCTCGGCGCTCCCGGCGACGCTCGTCCAGCGCCTGCCTCTGGCGGGAATCCTCGCGCAGGCATGACGGGGCGGACGGGCGAGGCGAGCCTCCTGCGCGACCTGGGCGGTCCTCGCCCAGGCGTGACGGAGCGGACCGCCGGCGGGCGTCAGGCGCGGCCCTGGATCATCGCGTGGGTGCCCGTGGTGCGCCATGGGGACCCGGTGGCGTCCAGGGCGGCGAGCTCGCGCTCGCCGACGCCCACGAGCACGTCGGACTTCAGCGTGCGCAGGGCGACCACCGGGCCCGGGAAGTAGGCGGTGACCTCCGCGAAGGGGGTGGCCGGCGGCCAGAACCGGTCTCCGGCCAGCCTGCGGTAGTTCAGGTCGCCCTTGGTGATGGTCAGGGAGGCGGAGGCGAAGTCGCCGCGCAGGTCGTCCGGCATGTCGCTGTAGGGCAGCGGCGCGCAGGAGAAGGGGTGGGCGCGCAGCGCGAGGCGTCCCGCGCCCATCGCCCGCCAGAGCCGCCCGCCCACCTTTCCCGCCTGCCCCGGCGCGGCGGCCAGCCGCCGCAGCGACTCCGCCACGTCGGCCGGCGTGGCGTCCGAGACGAAGTACGGGTACGGCTTGACGTGCAGGACGACCTCGGCGGCGAGCCCCCGGTCGAGCAGGTGGTCGATCAGCACCAGATCGGGCAGCAGCTCGCGGCCGGCGTTGTCGGCGACGAGGCAGACCTTGCCCGGCGGCCGGTCACGCAGCAGCGACCACAGCAGCGCGCTGTCGTCCACGACGAGGTCGGTGACGCGGTCGCGGCCGCCGGACGCGGTGATCGCGTGCGACAGGTCGGCGCGGTTGCCCCACAGCGATCCCAGCAGCACCCCCGCCGCCTGCTCGTGCTCGGGCAGCGTGGCGGCGTGGTCGAGCGCGGTCAGCTCGTCGTCGACCGCCGCGCTGCGCAACTCGGCCTGCTTGACCGGGCCGAACGGGTCGACGCCGCGCCATGGGCCGTCCCCGAAGTAGCCGGTGGCCTCCAGTAGCTTGCGGTAGAAGTAGCTCTCGCCCCACAGGAACGGCACGTCGACCCAGCGCCCGCCGAACCTGCCCTGCCCCCACCTCGCCCACGCGGCGTGGTCGTGGGCCGAGCCGTCGAGCGGCTCCATGACGTCGCGGACGACCTCGTCGAGCAGCCGGTCCAGCGCCCGCAGCCGGTCGAGGGAGTAGGGCAGCGCGTCCCTGACCTGCCGCACCAGGACGGGGTGCCGCTCGCGGAACACGCTCAGCGCGTACGACCCCGGCACGTTGCCCATGATCACAGGCGCGTCCGTCGCTTCCGGCATCCGCGTTCCCTCTCGTCCGCTCCCCTTGGCCCCCAGTAAACCGCACGTCCCTCACCCGCCCCGGAAGCCGGGGGGCGGGTGAGGAGGGCGAGGGGGACGCGGCGCCGGGACGGGGATAGACCACAGCGGGAGCGGCCACAGGGCCATGGACCCGGAGCGGGGAGCGGCCACGGGGCTATGGAGACACGCGGGAGGCGCGCGCAGGGGCGGGGAGCGGGCGCCGCGCGGCCGGTCAGTCGCCCGTGAGGCGCTCCAGGCGCTCGACGGCCTCGACGTACTCCTCGACCAGGTCGAACACCACGTCCTTGGCGGACTTGACCTGGTTCATGGCGCCGATGATCTGACCGGCGGGAAACGTGGCCAGCTCGGCGGCGTCGGATTGGCCGATGCGGCGCAGCGCCCCCGAGATCAGCATGAACTGCAGCGGCATCGGCAGCGTGCCGGGGGACTCGGCCGACTCCCAGGCGTCGGTCCATTCGTTCTTGAGCAGCCGCGCGGGCTTGCCCGTCCAGGACCGGGAGCGGACGGTGTCGCGCGAGGTGGCCGCGAGGATCTTCTGCCGGGCCAGTTCGGGGGTGTCGGCCTCCTCGACGGTCAGCCACAGCGAACCCGTCCAGACTCCTTCGGCGCCGAGCGCGATGCCCGCGGCCATCTGGCGGCCCGACCCGATGCCGCCCGCGGCCAGGACGGGGACGTCCACGGCGTCCACGACCTGCGGGATCAGCACCATCGTGGAGATCTCGCCGGTGTGCCCGCCCGCCTCGGTGCCCTGGGCGACGACCACGTCCACGCCGACCTCGACCTGCTTGATCGCGTGGCGCGGGGTGGAGGCCAGGGCCGCGACCTTGACGCCCTTGGCGTGGGCCAGGTCCACGACGTCCTTGGGCGGCGGCCCGAGCGCGTTGGCCAGCAGCGCGATCGGGTGCTTGAGCGCGGTCTCGACCTGGGGGCGCGCGGTGGCGTCGGTCCAGCCGAGCAGCACCCGGCCCGCGTCGGCGCCGGCGGAGAGCTGGGGGACCCCGTGCCGGGCCAGCAGGTTCTCGACGAACGCCCGGTGGCCGTCGGGGATCATCCCCTGGAGCCGGGCGACCAGGTCCTCCGGGGAGTCCACGCCGAGGTCGGCTCCGGCGTACGTGGCGGGCATGACCACGTCCACGCCGTACGGCTTGCCGTCGACGTGGTCGTCGATCCATTTGAGCTCCATCTCGAGCTCTTCCGGGGTGAAGTAGAGGGCCCCGAGCACACCCATGCCGCCGGCGCGGCTGACCGCGGCGACGACGTCCCTGCAGTGGCTGAAGGCGAAGATCGGCAACTCGATCCCGAACATGTCGGTGACACGTGTCCGCATGGCTCGAATGTACGACCGGCGCACCGGAAACTGCAACGCGTTCTAGCGAGTACTCCTGATCGGATGCGCGCGCCGCCGCATCCAGAGGTGATCATGTCGTGGCGACGCTTCCGAGAACACGTTCCACCCGGCGAGGCGGCCACCCGGAAGGACTATGCCTGCGCGTGGCGGCGCCGGGAAGGGGCGGACAGCAGCACGACGACTCCGGCGATCGCGATCAGCAGGCCCACGACCAGCATCACCAGGGGCACCGTGGTCTTGAGCAACGTGATCTGGTTCTTGCCGTCCACGGCGCTCTGGACCAGCCTGTCGACGGTGGGGGAGGTCATCTTCGCGGTGGCGACCAGGGCCACCGAGCGCTCCACGCCGTCCTGGGTCTTGAGTACCTCGTGCCGCTGCTGCTCCTGCTTCACCGGGGTCCCGCTTACGGGCTCGACCCAGAAGGTCACGACGCCGTCGTAGAAGCGGTCGACCTGGACGTCGCCCTTCTGGTCCATGCCGATCGCCGAGGCGGGCGCCGTCAGCGTGGCGATCTTGGTCGGCGGGACCGTCTGCTCGAACTTGTAGACCGGCAGGCCGTTGACCATGTCCTCGCCGACGAACCTGGCGTCGAAGGACTGCCTGGCGGAGGAGTTGAAGACCTTGTAGGTCCTCTTCTCGGTGCCGAACGGGAAGAGGTAGATCTGGCCGGTCATCTGGACCGGCTCCTTGTCCACGTTCACGCCGCAGCAGTTGACGCCCTCGCCGGTGTACTTGTTGAAGGCGCTGCGGCGCTGGTCCAGCTGGATGTTCGGCTGCGCGTGGGTGACGTCGTTGACGGCGGTGAACTCGTCCCAGACGACGCGGTCGCCCTTGGCCTCGCCCACGTCGCCGCGCGTGGTCACCGTGATGTCGAGGGAGGCGGTGAGCACCTTCACCTTGGCGATGCTGAAGTACCGCGCGTTGTCGGCGCGCAGCTCCGACACCCCGTAGTAGTCGGCCGGCGCCGCGACCAGCTTGCCCGCCGCGTAGAAGCGGATGAGCGGCGCCAGCGTGATGAGGAACGCCCCGAGCGCGATGAGAACGACTCCAGTGATGCGTCGCATCAAAATCCTCCGGGGTAAACCGACAACGCCGGATACTCGGACCCTTTGTCCAATAGCGCGTGTGTTGTCCGCGATCGTAGTGCTGCGTATGGCGTCCGTCACTCGCTCGCCCGCCAACTTGATAGAAACGTGTTCTACCTGTACCGGACCGGTGGGCGACGGGCCGCCGCCCACGCGGACCCCCTCCCGTCAGGGTGCCGGCGCACCAGGCCGTGCACACTTCTTGACAGACCCTTGCGAGGACGGCTCACTTTTTTTGCGCGGCGAATCGCCACGTTTCTGCAGGTCAGTCGCACATCAGGCATGATCCTACAAATTACAGTCAGATTTGGTGACATATCTGCATTGCGGGCATAACATTACGGCCGTACGTTCCCGGTATGGATCTGGAGCTCCGTCACCTCAAGATCGTGCGCGCGGTCGCCGAGGCAGGGAGCGTCACCAAGGCGGCGACCCAGCTCGGCCTGGCCCAGCCGTCGCTCACCGCGCAGCTCAAACGGATCGAGCGGACGCTCGGAGGTGCTCTCTTCGAGCGCGACCGCAACGGCGCCCGCCCCACTCCCCTCGGCGAACTCGTCCTGACGCGGGCACGCGTCCTGCTGCCCGCCGTGCGGGAACTCCAGGAAGAGGCGGTCCGCTTCGCCAACACCTACACGGGCATCGCCGGCTTCCGCATCGGCGC
The DNA here is from genome assembly GCF_042654065.1 of Sphaerisporangium dianthi. Taxonomy (NCBI): domain Bacteria; kingdom Bacillati; phylum Actinomycetota; class Actinomycetes; order Streptosporangiales; family Streptosporangiaceae; genus Sphaerisporangium; species Sphaerisporangium dianthi. The sequence goes on from NZ_JBHSFP010000023.1 coordinate 110,675, forward strand.
GACCCACGGGCCGATCCTCGGCGGTCTGGTCGAACGCCTCACCGTCGCCCACCCGTCCACGCCCATCAGCACCCGCACGTCATGGTCGGCGCGGGAGCTGACCACGCTGGTCAGCGCCGGACGGCTGGACTTCGCGCTCATCGGCACCTGCGGAGAGTCGGCGCCACCGGCCGCCGAGGCCATGACCTGGGCCGTCGTGGGCACCGACCCGGTGTTCGTGCTCCTGCGCGAGGACCACCCGCTGGCCGCGGAGAAGGAACTGGAGCTGTCCGGGCTCGCCGGCGAGGGCTGGGCGCTCACGCCGGGGGACGGATGCTTCTCCGACTGCTTCGCCGGAGCGTGCGCGCGAGCCGGATTCGTCCCGCGAAACGTGTACGAGACGGATGTCGCCACCTGCCTGCACCTGGTCAAGGCGGGAAAGGCCGTCGCACTGTGCCAGGCGACGTTCGAGCTGACCGCGGGGCTGGTCATGATGCCCGTCGCCGGGACCCCGCTGCGCTGGAGGCACCTGCTCGGATGGCACCCCGACTCCCTGGCCGCCCGCACCGCGCCCCTGGTCACCGACCACGCGAGGGACGCCCACGCCGAGGCCGTCCGGCGCAACGGCCGCTACGCCGACTGGCTCGTCGCCAACCCCGGGTTCGGCACCATCCCGTGACGCGGTCCGCGGTTCCATAACGCGGCGATAGGTGCCAAACGATAGCTCCGCGTCGTGCGTGAGCCCAGTTACGGTGACGGCACCCCCCCAAAACGGAGGAGAGCCAATGCTCCGCAGACGCACGGTCACCGCCGGATGCGCTCTAGCAGTCAGTGTCCTCACCCTCATGGCCGCCCCGGCCGTCGCCGACCGCGCATCGGCCGCCGCGCCCGCCGCTCCCCCGCCCGCGCCCGCCATGATCGACGCGATGAGCCGCGACCTCGGCATCTCCACCGAGCAGGCCGAGTCGCGCCTGCTCAACGAGGCCCGCTTCATGGGCGTCGAGTCGTCGGCCACCTCCAAGCTCGGCGGGAGCTACGCCGGTTCCTGGCTCAGCGGCCCGACCTCCGCGACGCTCACCGTCGCCGGCACCGACGCGGCCGCCCTGACCGGCATCCAGGGTTCCGGCGTCCAGGCCAAGGTGGTCGCGCACAGTCTCGCCTCCCTCGAAGCCGCGAAGGCCGCGCTGGACAAGGCGTCCGCGCAGGCGCCCGCGTCGACGCCGGTGTGGTTCGTCGACGTCCGCACCAACAGCGTCGTCGTCCAGTCGTCGCAGCCGGCGGAGGCGCAGGCCTTCGTCGCCGCCAGCGGCGCCGACGCCTCCCTCGTCCGCGTCGAGCAGTCCAGCGAGCGGCCGCAGACCTTCTACGACATCCGCGGCGGCGACGCCTACTACATCAACAGCTCGGCCCGCTGCTCCATCGGCTTCTCCGTCCGCAGGGGCAGCACGAACGGGTTCGTCAGCGCCGGGCACTGCGGCCGGGCGGGCAACAGCACCACCGGCTACAACCGCGTCGCGCAGGGCACCTTCCAGGGCTCGGTCTTCCCCGGCAGCGACTACTCGTGGGTCGCGGTCAACAGCAACTGGACGCCCAGGCCGTGGGTCAAGGGCAGCGGCGGCGCCAACGTGACCGTCAGCGGCTCCAGCGTGGCCGGCGTCGGCTCGTCCATCTGCCGGTCCGGCTCCACCACCGGCTGGCACTGCGGCACCGTCCTGCAGCGCAACACCAGCGTCACCTACTCGCAGGGCACGGTCTCCGAGGTCACCCGCACCAACGTCTGCGCCGAGCCCGGCGACTCCGGCGGCTCCTACATCTCCGGCAGCCAGGCCCAGGGCGTGACCTCGGGCGGCTCCGGCAACTGCAGCTCCGGCGGCACCACCTTCTTCCAGCCGGTCAACGAGATCCTCTCGGTCTACGGCCTCACCCTGGTAACCGGGTAGCAGCCCCCCTCACCCGGGTTACAGGAAGCGCCGCCCTCCCAGGAGGGCGGCGCTTCCCCTTTTCGCGGCCGATCCGGCGGCCACCGGCGTTTTCGCGGCCGATCCGGCGGCCACCGGCGTCTTCGGGGTCGATCCGGCGGCCGCCGGCGTCTTCGCGGTCGCCGGCCCGGTTCCGGTCGTCAGGCGGCCCTGTTCCGGTCGTCAGGCGGAGTCCTTGACGGCGGTCCAGCCGCCGTCGACGACCAGGCACGCCCCGGTCACGTACGAGCTCTCCTCGCAGGCGAGGAAGGTCACCGCGGCGGCCACCTCGTCGGGCCGGCCGAACCGGGCGGCGGCCGTGCCGGCCACGCTGCGGCGGCGGTCCTCCTCGCCGATGCCCTCCCAGGCGGGGGTGAGGATCGGGCCGGGAAGCACGGTGTTGACCCGCACCTCGGGGCCGTACTCCACGGCCAGCTGGCGGCCGAGCGACACCAGGCCCCCCTTGGCCGCCGCGTACGCGGGATGCGCGGGCAGACCGACGAGGGCGTGCACGGACGAGCTCAGCACCACCGCGCCGCCGCCTTCGCGCAGGAGCGCGACGCAGGCGCCGACCGCCAGGTACGCCGCCTTGAGGTTGACCGCGATCTGCCGGTCCCAGTCGCTCTCGGCCAGTTCGTGGGCGGGGGCCCGCACCACCACGGCGGCGTTGCTGTGGAGCACGTCCAGCCGCCCGAACTCGGTTCGCGCCGTGTCGGCGACCCGCCGCCAGGTGGCGGCGTCGGCGACGTCGCCGGTGACCGCGAGCACTCCGGGCCGTCCCGCGCCCTGGTGGGCGACGTCGACCGCGATCACCCGCGCGTCCTCCTGAAGGAAGCGGTCGACCACCGCGGCGCCGATGCCGGACGCCGTGCCGGTCACCACGGCGACCCTCCCGGACAGCAATCCCCGTCCCATGATCTGTGTCTCCAAGGTGTGATGAGCCCGTCCGGCCGGACGGCCTCCCCGATTGGCCGGGCATTTCCGTCGTCATCAGTCAACCGGCGCGGGCGGCCTGAGGGGAATGGCGGATGTTCGCCAGTACCTGGACGATCCGATGGTCGATGTCATACTGGGGCGATGCCGATCCAGGAAGGGTTCCGCAACCAGCGGCTGACCGTCGTCCCGCGCCGCGTCGCCGCGGACGCCCAGGCGCGCGCGGTGACCAGACGCCTCATGGTGACCGACTGCGGCTACTACCCCGACGCGGCCGACCACCTGGTGAACCGGCCGAACGGCACCGCGGAGACCATCCTCATCCTGTGCGCGGCAGGCGTCGGGTGGGCGGAGGTCGATGGCGCCCAGCACCGCGTCGGGCCGAGCACCGCCGTGGTGATCCCCCGCGGCGCCCCGCACTCCTACGGCGCGTCCAAGGACGTCCCCTGGACGATCTGGTGGTGCCATATGCGCGGCACCGACGTGCCCGAGCTGGTCGAGGGCATCGGCGCGACCGCCTCCAGGCCGGTGATCCCCATCCGCCGGCTCGACCGGGCGGTCGCGCTGCTCGACGAGGTCATCATGATCCTCGAACGCGACCACTCGCCGGCGAGCCTGACGGGGGCCGCGGGCACGGCGTGGAAGCTCCTCACGCAGATCGTGCTCGACCGCGCCATGCCCGCGCCCGGCGACCCCCTGCAGCGGGCGATGGCCTACCTCGCCGAGCGGCTCGACAGCACCATCAGGGTCGCCGACCTCGCCGCGCTGGTCGGCGTCTCACCGTCGCATCTGAGCGCGCTGTTCCGCCGCGCGACCGGGGGCGGGGTGCTCGCGCACCAGACGGCGCTGCGGATGGCGCAGGCGCGTCACCTGCTCGACACGACCGACGCGACGGTCGCGAGCATCGCGCGCGAGGTCGGCTACCACGACCCCTTCTACTTCTCCCGTCACTTCAAGCGGATGCACGAGGCCAGCCCGACCGAGTACCGCGACCGCGCCAAGGGATGAGCCGCGCCTCATGAGGCGGCGCCGGTAACGCGCAGCAGCACCGACCGGTCCACGTCCAGCGAGGGCGCTTCGACTCCGACGAGCCGCAGCACCCGCCCCGGCATGGTCACGCCACTGCGCTGCCACGGCGGGAGCACCGCTCCGGACGCGGGCGGCTCCCCCGGGTACACCACCTCGACGGTGTAGAGGCGGTCGTCGTCCAGCCCGGGCAGCCTGACGCGGCCCGGCGGCCAGGTCGCGGGCCGCTCGACGACGCTGAACGCGTAGAGCGCCTCGCCGCGGTCGGCCGCGACGACCCCCTGCAGGCGCAGGGCCGCGTCGGGGAGGTCGGCGTTCACGACGGTCCCGGAGTGCAGCAGGGCCCGGTGCTCCTTGTGGAAGGCGACCCACTTGGCGAGGGCCGCGCGGGTCTCGCCGTCGGCGGCGAGCAGGTCGACCTCGACGCCCAGGTGCCCCCACAGCGCCTTCTCGGCGCGGTAGTCGAGCGGATGGTCGCGGTGGGTGGTGTGCGACTCCCGCGCTCCGATGTGCGTGCCCTGCATCTCGGGCGGCACCAGGAGCCCCGTCCAGCGCTGGATCTCCAGCCGCTCGTGCGGGTCGTTGCAGTCGCTCGGCCAGACCCGGTCGGCGAACTCAAGGACGCCGAGGTCGACGCGCCCGCCGCCGCTGGCGCACGACTCGATCTCAAGTCCCGGGTGGGCGGCCTTGAGCGCGGCCATCAGCCGGTAGGCCTGTTCGACCTGCCTGCGCACCCCCGGCCGCCCCTCGGGGCCGTGGCCGGCGTCGAGCAGGTACCGGTTGTGGTCCCACTTGATGTAGGCGATGCCGAGCGACCCCACCAGGGAGCTCATCCGGTCGAGGACATAGGCGTACGCGCCGGGATGCCCCAGGTCGAGGACATGCTGGTAGCGGGAGGGGAGTCCGGGGCCGTGCCCGGCGTCGAAGATCCACTCCGGGTGCTCGCGAGCGAGGCCGGAGTCGAGGTTGACCATCTCCGGCTCGAACCACAGCCCGAAGTCCATGCCCAGTTCGCGGACGCGGGCGGCGAGCGGTTCGAGCCCGTCCGGCCACACGTCCGGGTCGACCGTCCAGTCGCCCAGCGCCTTGGTGTCGTCCCTGCGGCCGAGGAACCAGCCGTCGTCCAGCACGAACCGCTCGGCGCCCAGCTCCGCTCCGCGTTCGGCGAGCGCCGCCAGGGTGGCGAGATCGTGCTGGAAGTAGACGGCCTCCCAGGTGTTCAGCACGACCGGCCGGGGCGAGCGGGGGTGCCGCGCCCGCGAACGCAGGTGCCGGTGGAAACGCGCGGCGAGGTCGTCCAGTCCCAGGCCCCACGACCCGTACTGCCACGGGCTCTGGTACGAGTCGCCCTGGCCCAGCACCACCTCGCCGGCGAGCAGCAGTTCGCCCGCCGCGAGGTGCCGGGTGCCCGCCGGGGTCCGCTCGGCGGCGAGCACCTGGTTGCCGCTCCAGGCCAGATGCGTCGCCCACACCTGGCCGTCCCTGAACCCGAACCCTTCCTCGCCGGCGACCAGCAGCAGGGTGTGCTCGAGCCCCGGCTTGCCTCCGCGCGAGGCCCTGACCCACTCGCCGACGTGGAACGGGCGGCGCTGCGGCACCCGTTCGAGCGCCCAGCGGCCGGTGAGGTCGAGGATCTCCGTCGCCTCCGGCGGCACGGGCAGCGCCAGTTCGAGGCCGTCGACGCGATAGGGCGCCGCGGCGTCGTTCCTGATCCGGGCCCGCTGCCGGACGAGGCCACTGGCGGCGAGCACCTGGATCTCGATCTCGGCGGCGAGGCCGTACTCGGGGTCGTGCGCCGTGCCGCGCAACAGGGGGCCGCCGTCCGCGCCCTCGTCGACGTGGTGCGTCGCGTCCCGGAACTTCGGCGCCCAGCGGCGGCCGTCGCCGTCGCCGGCCAGCCCCGGGCGGCCGAGCCATCCCTCGGCCAGCTGCGGAAGCACCGGTACAGGCTGGGGATAGGTGACCGGGCTGTCGCCGACGGCGGGCAGCGCGGCCTGCCGCAGGTCGGCCAGGACCTCGCCGGTGAGCGGGCCGAGGTCCTGACCCCAGTGCAGGATGCGCGGGAGCCTGCCGCCGTCGGTGGCGACGACCATGCTGGTGCCGCCCGCGCGCAGATGGATCGGCGTGTGCCGGCTTTCGTTCACGTGTGGTCCCGTCATCCTTTGAGTCCGCTGCTCGCGATGCCCGCGAAGAACTGCCGTTGCAGGATCAGAAAGACGATCACGAGCGGAATGGAGCATACGAACGCCCCCGCCATGAGGGTCGGGTAGTCCGTGCCGAACTGTCCTTGCAGCCCGGCGAGGCCGACCGGCAGCGGCCGGTTGTCCCCCGAGGGGGAGACGATGAGCGGCCATAGCAGGTCGTTCCACGAGTACAGACCCGTCAGCACGGCGAGCGCGGCGAGCATCGGCCGGGCCATCGGGAGCATGACGTGCCAGAACACCTGGAAGGGGTTGGCGCCGTCGAGCCGCGCGGCCTCCTCGAAGTCCTTGGGCATCGAGCGGAAGGCCTGGCGCATCAGGAAGGTGCCGAAGGCCGAGAACAGCCCGGGGATGGCGAGCGCCGGCAGGGTGTCCAGCAGCTTCAGGCCGCGAACGAGCTCGTACTGGCCGATCAGGAAGAGCTGGCTCGGCACCATCAGCATGACGATAAACAGGCCGAACAGCGCCTCGCGTCCCCGGAACGGTATGCGGGCGAAGGCGTACCCGGCGAGCGAGGCGACCGCGAGCTGACCGGCCACCCGCAGGACCAGCGACCCGGCCGAGACCGCGAACATCGACCAGAACGGCACGGTCGAGAAGAACGTCGTGAACGACCGCAGGTCGAAAACCTCCGGCAGCACCGTCGGCGGCACCCTGGTCGCCTCGGCGGTCGTCTTGAACATGGTGACGATCTGCCAGGCGAACGGCACCACCATGACGACCGCGGCGACGATCAGGATCGCGTGGACCGGCCAGGTGGTGGCGGCCGGTCCACCGCGCCGCAGGGCCCGCTCCGAGCGGGCCGGCGGTTCAGCCATAGAACACCCACGATCTCTGCAGGCGGAACTGCAGGGCTGTCACGATCATGATCACGATGAGCAGCACGACCGCGACGGCCGCGCCGTAGCCCTGCTGGAACTGGACGAACGCCTTCTCGTAGAACAGGTAAACGATCGTCTTGGAGTCGGCGAGAGCCGTGTTGTTCACCCCGCGCAGCATGACGAAGAGCAGGTCGAACATCTGCAGGGCGGCGATGACGCCGAGGATCGTGACGAAGAAGATGCTCGGCGTGAGCAGGGGCAGGGTGATGTGGCGGAACTGCCGGACGCGGCCGGCGCCGTCGAGGGCGGCGGCCTCGTAGAGGTCCTTGGGGATCGCCTGCAGCCCGGCGCCCAAGATGATCATGTTGATGCCGAGGCTCATCCAGATGCCGACCGCGCCGAACGCGTAGATCGTGAACCGGGGGTCGGCCACCCAGAACTGGCCGGTGACCCCGAACCACGACAGCACGGTGTTCAGCAGGCCGAAGTCGCCGTTGTAGATGAACCGCCAGACCATGCCGATGGCGACGGGCAGGGTGACCACCGGCAGGAAGAACAGCACGCGGTAGACCGCGCGGCCCCGGCCGACCTGCTCGACCAGCGCGGCCAGCACGATCGCCAGAGGGATGCCGAGCAGGATGATCGCGGTGTAGAGGGCGGAGTTGCCGAACGCCTTCCAGAACTCCTCGTCGCCGAGAAGGGCCGTGTAGTTGCCGAGCCCCACGAAGGTGGCCGGCCCGAACGCGGGCACGTCCTGGAAGCTCTTGATCAGCGTGGACAGGAACGGCCAGAGGTACAGGGCGGCCAGGCCTATCAGGGCGGGGGCGATGAACGCGGCCGCCCACCGGCCGCCGGGCTCGCCGACGCCTGTGCGGCGGCCGGCCGGCCGCCGCACAGGCTCGCTCGCCCGCACGGGCTTCGTCGTCACGGACGTCATTGCTTCGCGAGCACCTTGTCGACGGCGTCCTGGTACTCCTTGGCCGCCTCCTGGACCGGCTTCCTGCCCTCCCACGCGGGAGCCAGGTACTGCGCGGCCAGCCCCTGCCACTCCGAGGCGTTGCCCGCGACCGGGAGGGGGACGCTGTAGTCGATGGCGTCGATGAAGACCTGCAGGTGGAACTCGGGCATCGCGTCGAGCCACGGCTTCTGCGTCCCGGTGTAGGCGGGAAGCACGGTGCCCGTCGCCGCCTGGATCTCGGCGGCCCTGGCGCCGCCGAGGAAGGCGAGGAACTTCTTCAGCTCCTCCGGGTGCTTGCTGCCGGCGTACCCGGCGTTGCCGATGCCGCTGGTGACCGTGGCGCGCTTGACGCCCTGCGGCAGGGGCGCGACGTCGATCTTGCCCTTCAGGTCCGCGTTGTTGTGGAAGCGGAAGGCCCAGTAGGCGCCGGAGAGGTACATGGCGACCTTCTGGCTCTCGAACATCGAGACGGCCTCGGTGTCCGACAACTGCTTCAGCGTCGGCGACGAGCCCGCCGCCTGCAGGTCGGTCCAGAATTTCAGGCCCGCGACGCCGGGCGCGCTCGCGAAGTCCGAGGCGGTGCCCTCCGGGTTCACGATCTGCGCGCCGGCCTGCAACATCGTGTTGTAGAAGCCGCCCTGCGCGTCGATCGGCGCCGCGATGCCCCACACGCCCTTGGCCTTGTCGGTCAGCTTCCTGGCCGCGTCCTGCACGTCCTGCCAGTCCCAGGTGTCGTCCGGGTAGGCGACCTTGGCCGCGTCGAAGAGCGCCTTGTTGTACCAGACGCCGTTGGTGTCGAAGTCCTTGGGCAGCGCGAAGATCTTGCCCTCGTAGGTGTAGGAGTCGGAGACGGCCTTGGGGTAGACGCCCATGTCGATCCCGGCGGACTTCACCGTGCCGGACAGGTCGAGCAGCTGACCGCCCTTGGCGTACTCGCGGAAGTGGTCGGCGAGCATCCAGAACGCGTCCGGCGCCGTGCCGCCCGCGGCCCCCACCTGGAGCGTCGACCAGTACTCCGGCCACGGCAGCGTCTGGACCTTGACGGTGATGTTCGGGTTGGCCTTCTCGAACTCGGCGGCGATCTGCTTCATCGCCGGCGCCTGGTCCTCGCTCCAGTTCGCGTAGGTGAGGGTGACCTTCTCCGCCGACGTCGACGCCGACCCGCCACCCTGCCCTCCCGAGCAGGCGGTGAGGAGTGCCCCCGCCGCGACCATCGCCGCGGCGGCCGTCCACTTGCTTCTCATGGTGTTCCTTCGATCGTGCTGCGCCCCGGTCGTCGTGACCGGCACGGTGTTACCGGCTGGGGAGTGTGACGTGCAGGGTCGTGCCGACCCAGTCGACGTGCACACCTATGTCGCCCTGCGTCGCCGCCTCGCTGCGCAGGCACAGGGTCCGGACGCCTCTGACGTCCAGGCTGAACGTCGTGACGGGCTTGCCTCCCTCGACGACGGCGGTGAAGAGCTCGCGTCCGTCGCCCAGGACGGCGACGGCGGCGCGGCCGGTGGACTCGTCGTCGACGCCGACGGCGCCGGCGAACGTCTCCGCGCGCCCGCCGAGGTGGAAGATCGCCTCCGAGTACGGGGCGGTGCCGAGGCCGCGTTCGAACCTCTCGCCCGCGACGCGCATGGGCAGGCCGTCGCCGGGGTTGCCCGCCCCGTTCGACAGGTCGCGCTCGACGGGACCGTCGTCGTTGACGAACGCGATCATCGGCAGGTCCGAGAGCTCGTGGTCTCCGGGCGTCAACGGGCGCACGACGCGCGCGTGCGCGACGACGGGCACCCGGCCGTCGCCGTCGCGTTCGACCGTCACCACCCCGAGCCGTCCGGGACGAAGCGAGGCGCCGGGACTGACGACCCACTCGACCCCGCCGGTGCGGACGGCCCGCCCAGTCTCGCCGGTGCGGACGGTCCATCCGGTCTCGCCGGTGCGGCGGGCCGTCCAGCCCGCCGGCAGGCGCAGCCGGGCATCGGCGTCGGTCGTGATCGACGCCGTCCCGTCCGGCCCCACCTCGGCGACGGCCGGGTGCACGGCCGGCGCGGACAGGAGCGGCCGTGGCGCGGCGCGGAACAGTGCGGCGCCCGCCGGTGCGACGATGGCGACGAAGCCGCCGTCGCGAGCGACCTCGACATCGACCCCGTCACCAGCGGTCACGGTCCTCTCCGCGAGCCCGGCGGCCGGCACCTCGCCGGTCGCGGGTGAGGCGTCGCCGACGATCCACACCTGGGCGTCCGGCCCGAGCCCGAGCCGGTCGAACGGCACGCGGATCGTACGGGCCTCCCCGGTGGCGATTCCTCCCACGAACCACCGGTCACCGGCGCGGCGGGCGATGACCGCGTGGCTGTCGGGATCGCCCGCCGGCAGCACCGTCTCCTCCCAGACCGGCGCGAGCTCCGCCAGGAACCGCGCCGCGAGCGGGCGGGCGGCATAGGAGTCGACGTGGCCGGCGAAGTGGGTGATCCCGCACTCGAACGCCACCGACAGCCCGAGCTCGTGGCCGTCGCTGGTCGTGCGGCCCGCCGCGCCGAACGCGACCGGCGTGGCGTCCATCCCGCCGACGATGTTCCGGGTGAACGGCTGGATGACGTTGTGCGCGGCGGTGAGCGCCTGGTTCTCGAAGAACACGTAGTACTCGGCGCCGCGGATCGCCTCGTACCCGATCACCTGGGGGAAGGCGCGCCCCCAGCCGCGCGGGACGACCGAGCCGTGGAAGTTCACCATGAGCCCGAGCCGCGCGGTCTCGGTGAGGATCGTGTCGTACCAGCGGTAGCGGTCCTTGGACTCCGACTCCATGAAGTCGACCTTGATCCCGGCGACGCCCCACGACCGCCACAGGGCCAGCTTCCCGAGATCTTGCGGACTGTTGAGGTCGCGCCAGATCGTCCACAGGTGCACCTGGACGCCGCGGCGGCTCGCGTACGCCACGATCTCCGGCACCCAGGTCTCCTCCCATCCGCAGTCGATGAGCAGGTGCTCCCAGCCGAGGTCCGCGGCGACGTCCACGAAGTGCTTCTGCTTGTCCAGCTGCGCGCCCGAATAGAAGTCCGACCACCACGACCAGGCCGCGCGGCCCGGCCGGACCCACTCCGCGTCCTCCAGCTCGGGCGAGGCCGCCGGCGCCAGCTCGTCCACGAACAGCGAGGACACCAGCTCCGGCAGCGTCCCGACGAGGAACACCCGCCACGGCGTGACCGGGCCGCGGGTGACCTCGACGCTCGCGTCGGCGAGCGTGAACCGCAACGTCCGGCCGCCGTCCGTCCCGGGGTCGCCCGCCACGACGTGCGCACCGGCGAACCGGCCGTCGATCCCCGACTCGGTGATCAACAGGTGCGCGGCCCCGCCGAGCCGGGCGAGGAACGGGAACCCGTACGCGCCGCCGCTCGCCAGCTCGGCGGTGCCGGCGCCGAAGCGGGGCGTCTCATACCAGGTCTGGTAGTCCAGCACCCAGTTCCTCGACCCCGCCGGCAGCCTGACGCAGGTGCGGTCACCCGTGACGCGGGCCGTCCCGTCCAGCGTGGGCATCACGTACCGGATCGCGACGCCGTCGCGCGCGACCCGCATGACGACCTGCCATTCGACGCCGGCCTCGCGGAAGGTGTGCACGCTCTCGCGGTGCTCATAGTGGTGCTCGCCGACCGCCTTGCCAGAGCGTGCCCGAAACCGGTCGCGGACCGTCCGCTCCGAGACGCTCACCAACTCGGCGCCGACGCCGCTCCCTGCCCCGGCAGCCAGCCCCACACCACCGTCGGACTCCGCACCGACACCGAACCCAGCACCACCACCGAACCCAGCACCACCGTCGGACTCCGCACCGACACCGGACTTCGCACCGGCGCCGAGCTCCATGCCATCGACCGCGAATCCGAGCGGGACACCGTCAAGAACGGTCTCGCCGTTCCAGGCGACGGTCAGCCGCACGCCCGCGTCCGTGTTCCGGATCCAGGCGCTCACCGCGCCCGCGCTCGACACGGGCAGAGGGCGTACTTCGTCGGTCACCACGTTCTCCATACAGATGCGGACTGGACTTCACTGGGACAGGCCCGGTCAAGTGAGGTAACTATGAGGCCAGCTAGGAGCGACCGGAATGGTGGAATCGGCGGATCGCCTGGACGATCCGACTATGAGCGTCCGCGCAGCCGCCGTCCTCGCGCACCCCGCGCGTCCAACTGTGGACCCAGGGCAGAGCGACGCCCCGCGCCGCCCCCCTGACAAGAGCCGGGGCACGTCGTCCCTCTCACCCATCCGCTTCAGCGGGGCATACGGCGCCAGGATCCGGCGCGGCGGTCCGAGCGCCACGGTGAAGACCAGGCGCAGTCCGGCGAACCCTAGATCGTCTCGCACAGGCGCCGGAGATCACCTACAGCGACGTGGTGTACGAGCCCCCTCACGCTGACGCGCCACTGGGGAAGCGAGAGCGGGGTGGTGGTCCCACCCGTTGCTCATGCCGCCGGTCGCCGTCGCCGCGCCCACCCGAAACCCCGTGCCCTCAGGGTCCGCGAGAACAACCCAGCCGGCACCATCGGATTCCCAGCGATCATCAACGATGGTGACCCCGAAATTCCGTCACCGCCGCCACAACCACCACCACCCGATTACAACCACCGCCGCGACACCCCACCGCCGTCGCGACCACAACCACCGCCGCCACCACGGCCGTCGCGGCACCACCACCGCCACCATGACGGCCGCCGACACAGCACGATCGGCCTCCATCGGCACCTCGATCAGTACCCGGGTATCGGGTGGGCGCGGCGACGGCGCCTGGCGGCATGAGCAACGGGTGGGTCCACCACCTCAACCGCTTTCCTGACAACGCGCTCGGACGAAGAAGACTCGTGCACCACTTCACTGCACGTGAGCGTGCCGCAGACGGCGGACAGGCCAGCGGACTTGCGGGCTTCCCGGACTTCCCGGACTTCCCGGACTTCCCGGACTTCCCGGGAACGTATCCGCCCGGGTGAGGTGACTATGAGCCCGGCTAGGAGTCTCAGGAATGGTGGAACCGGCGATCCCTGGACGTCCGACCATCACCGGACCTGTCCAACGCTTCCGCGGCACGATGATGGGCATGGATGGACGTCGGGTGAGAAAGGCGGGAGATGACCGAGGCTGATCGCGAGACCATCGAGGAGGTGCTCCGGCGGCTGCGCGCCCGGCAGGGCCCCTTCGTCCCGGGCCGGGCGCTGCCCGTCGTCGATCAAGTGGTGGCCACCGTGCTGTCGCAGGCCACCTCCGACCGCAACTCCGAGCGGGCGTTCGCCACGTTGAAGTCCCGGTTTCCCCACTGGGAACAGGCCGCGGACGCTCCCGTGGACGAGGTGGCCGACGCCATCCGGTGCGGCGGCATCGCCGACCAGAAGGCACGGCGCATCCAGCGGATCCTGGCCCTCATCGAAGAACGGGAAGGCCGCATCGACCTCGCCCGCCTGGACGACCTGGACGACGAGGCCGTGGAGTCGTACCTGACCTCACTGCCCGGTGTCGGCCCCAAGACCGCGGCATGCGTGCTCGTCTTCTCGATGGGACGTCCCGCGTTCCCCGTCGACACCCACGTCCACCGCGTCGCCACCAGGCTCGGCTGGATCCCGCCCGGCACGACCGCCGAGAAGGCCCACCGGCTCCTCGCTCCCCAGGTGCCCCCCGAGATCCGGCACGAACTGCACATCGCCCTGATCATCCACGGCCGCACCATCTGCCAGGCCCGCCGCCCCCACTGCGAGACATGCCCCCTGACCGACCTCTGCGACTACGCCTTCACCTTCGCCCCCACCGCCGAACACTGACATCCGCCGGCTGGACCCGCAGAGCCCCGCCCTGACCTGACCTGAGAATCCGACTGGGTTGAGACTCGCCGAGCCGAGCCACCCGCGCCACGTTCGGAAGCTGACCGCTTCTGGACACCGCCTACCAGATCGGTCCAAGGCGGCACGGGTAAGGATGCACGCGTCCGTACCCCCCACGAAAAGAGCGCCTCATGAATGCTCTGGTCAAGCGCGTGGTCATGGTCTCCGCCGCGGCCGTCCTGGCGAGTGCCGTCACCGCACCGCCCGCCCTGGCGAGTGCCGTCATCGCACCGCCCGCTCTGGCCATGGACGCCAACTACACCTGCACGAGCGGCACCCGATTCCTGCTGTCCGACCTGTTGGGCTACTACATCTTCGCGAGCGACTGCACGGGGTCGGGCACCGGCACCTACGGGACCATCACCATTCCGTCCGGGAGCTTCTTCTGCCAGAACGTCGGCTACTACCCCGACATCGACTACGCCAACGGCCAGCGCTGCTGACCCACCGGCCGAACCTTCGGAAAGCGATCCGTCCTGGCCGGCTCGCCAGGTCCGGCCGAAGGCCATAGGGGCGAAGCCCGGAACACGGCCCGACCCGGAGCGTGCCCAGCGCGCGAAGGCGAAGACCGGCCGCCACAGAGACCGGCCTCTCCTCCACAGGTGGCGCCCCGATTCCGGTGTGAACCGACAGGCGTGGTTCCGGCTTCAAGGGTGAGGTCACGTGGTGGCGGTGACGATCGGCCCCTGATGCAGCCGCCGGCGGCCGTGCGCGACTGGGCGAACGGCACATCAACGAGGTCAGCGAGGCTCGGCGCCGTTGTGACCTGGTGGGGCAGTGACAGGGCCCTTGGCGTGGTGGTCGCGGATGGCGTCCAAGACCTCGGCGAGCATGCCGCGGGCCGCAGCCGAGCGCAGATGGTCCAGGTAGTCGCGGGATTCGACGATCTTTCCGTCCCTGACGCGCATGACGAAGACGGCCGGGATGGTGAAGGGTTCGCCGGTCTCCACCACGATGCCTTCGTACTGGAACTCGGCCACGATGACCTCGGGATCGGTGGTCTCGTGGACGTTGATCCGGGTCGGCCGACGCCGCAGGGTCGGGCCCTGGTACGGCTGTGGCCCGCCGCCGAAGTGGGCTCGTAGCTCTTCGCGGGATAGCAGCGGCGGTGCCCCCACCGGGTGGAACGGGTGGGAGACATCGGTCTGCTCCGCGTACAGGTCCACCACGTCCGCCCAACGCTCTTCACAGACGCCGTGCACGAGTTTCAGGAACGCTTCGCGAGGGGTTCCGGTCATCGGATCACCATAACCGGCCCACCTTGAGGGCGAACCGGGTAAATCCACGGGCGTGGGTTCCGGCTTCAGGGTGAAGTTACGCAGTGGCGGTGTCGGTTGATCGGGCTGGTGGAGTGGCGGGGCGGGGCGGGGTCGGAGTTGGCGGGGCGGTTGCAGGAGCGAGCGGCGTAGGTCTTGGAGGAGGCGGAGCCCGGCTGGGGTCATGGTCATGCCGCGCCGGCCGCGGGAGGCGCGGTCCAGGACGGCTCACACGATGCTGATGCGGCTGGTTTCGCCGGGAAATCGGCCGATGACCTTGGCGCGGCGGCGGGCATCGCCGAAGGTGCGCTCGATGAAGATCCCTCGAGCCGAGGGCTCGGCGAGGTCTTGACGTATGTGGGTTGCGAACCAGCATGACACCGGAGACGCGAAAGCCGGGCCACCACCTGCGGAGGTTAACCCGGCTTCACTTCATTACCCCGAGTGGGACATGCACTACCTATAGTAGTCGTCCCAGTGATTCCGTCAAGCCGGTCGCTCGGCTCGGCCTGAGTCCTCCGCGCCGAGATGACGTCACTCGGACCGGAGCCTCACTCGTTCCGGACACCTCGGGACGCGGCGCTCCTGCGTCCGGCGAGCAGCGCGGCGGCCATCACGACGCCGCAGACCAGCAGCGGCCAGCCGTACGGACGGCGCGGTTCCCAGTTGTCGAACACGATCGCCAACCCAGACACCAGGACGCATGCCGTGCAGAACCACGCGAAGCCGCGACCCGCGGCCCTATAACCGCTGTTGACCAGGACGAAGAGAACGACGGCCAGCACCACGCCTGGCAGCGCCAACTGCACGCAATAGACGATTTGTCGCACCTCGTACGACTGCGCCTCCACGACCGGATCAAGAAGGACCTCGATAAGCAGGGTGACGATCGACAGGGGAAAGGCCATCAGCAACATCAGCACCCACCCGTAGACCGAGTCCCCCAGGCGCCCCTCCATGGTCATCCAGGTGAGCACACCCACTGCCGCAAGGTAGAACACCACCGCCACCATTTCCGGCAGCGCAAGCGGCCCACTCACACGGCGAGCCATCGCGCCTCCCATACCGCGATCACACCCGGCGGTTTCGGGTGGGCGCGGCGACGGCGACCAGCGGCATGGGCAACGGGTGGGCCCGCCACCCCAACCCCCGCTCGCCTGACAACGCGCCAGCACGAAGGAGACTCGTACACCACTTCGCTGGATGTGAACGTGCCTCAGGCGGCGAACAACCCGGCGAAATGCTCGCGGGCGGCCCCGCCAAGGACCGGTTACGCCGGAGGACGGAACTCGCCGTCCTTGACGCCACCGATGAAGGCTGCCCACTCCCCAGGAGCACACGCCAGCACCGGACCGTCCGAGACCTTCGAATCGCGCACCAGATAAAGCCTGTCGACGTGCGCCTCGTCCCGCGGTGGCGATTCCACGCCCGCAACCGCCAGTTCAACGCACCCGTTGGCGCCTTCACTGAAGCTGCTCTTGCGCCAAACACGTGTGATGACTAACCGTGGTACTGCCTGCGACATCCCACATCCCCTGCCTTCTCCGTCTCCAAGCCTTCGGCAATGCGACCGATCAGTTCAAGCGATTCATCGGGGCCAAGTGCCATAGCGCGCAGTTGGTCGAATACCAGGCTGTATCGATGCACATCTGCGTCATTCTCGATATACAGACTACTCGCCATGGTCTCGACGTAAACCACCGCAGGGTCGTATTTGCCTGGAAACTCCATGATCGAGAACGCTCCCACCGCACCCGGATGCGCGCCCAGAACATTCGGCAAGACCTGCAGCGTCACGTTCGGCCGGCCGGCCTCCGCGACGAGATGCTCGCACTGGGCTCGCATCACTTCAGTCCCACCGACGACCCGCCTCAAAGCGGCTTCATCCAAGACGACCCACAGATGCAGCGGATCGGGGCGCCGCAAGGCCTCTTGCCGGGTGAGCCTGATCTCCACCCTCCGATCGACTTCCTGGACGGGAGCCAGAGACATCAAACCCGAGCGGATGATGGCGCGGGCATAGCCTTCGGTCTGCAGCAGACCATGGATGAGGAGCAGGTCGTACCGCTGGATACCACACGCTGCCGCTTCAAGGCTGATGTAGTTGGCGTACTCGGTGGGAATCGAGTCATACATATCCCACCAACCTCTTTGGTTATCAGTGCGCGCCAGGGTAAGCAGGGCCGCTCGCCTGCTTTCGGGAACGCTATAGAGGTCGAGTAGCGCCTGGAGATCTTTAGCTCGCACGCCGACATGAGCCGTTTCGACACGGCTGACCTTCGAAGCCGACCAACCGAGCGCCTCCGCCACCTGATCTCCAGTGAACCCGGCACGCTCACGAAGAGCGCGTAGCTCGACCGCCAGCCTCCGTCGACGAACGCTTGGTCCGCGAACGTGAGCCATTTCCCGCCACCTCCTCTGATACGCGGACCAGTGTGACCCACAGGACCACACCGCACGGCTCGTACCAGCGACAAACCTGGAGCTGCAATTCTTGCAACTTCTTTGCGGCGATGGATGCCGAGAGTAATCATGTCGTCACGTTCGATGAAGGGTGGCGGGATGACGACAGGTGGCTTCTCGGCGACGGTCAAGCTGGTCGGCACGAGAACCTCGGTGCGGCGAGCGAGGCAGTTCGCTCAGGATCTTCTGGGAGAAGGCCATCCGGCCATGGACGACGTCGTTCTCGTGGTCAGCGAACTCGTGACGAATTCGATCACGCACTCGCTCTCAGGAGAGCGGGGCACCGTCACCCTGACCATCGGCAACTCCGACAACGCGGTCCGCGTCGAGGTCACCGACGAGGGATCGGCCGCAAGCGCCCCCCACATGCGAGACGAGCCGGACGCCGAGGGCGGGCGAGGCCTTCAGATCATCAACATCCTCGCCAAAGAGTGGGGCGTGACCCACCGAGGCACGAACGTCACAACCTGGTGCGAACTCCCCACCGCGCAACCGTGGAGCCCATAACACGGCTACGGGCACGAGTCCCGTGCGCCGACCCTCACGGAGGGACTCAAGAGCCGTCATGTGCGGCGCCTTCGTCGCGGGAGACAAGGCAGGCGGATGGGCTTCCTGGTACGAGAAGGCCATTCCACTCGCCGAGGCTCGTTTCGCCGAATGGATCGAACAGGTGGACAACCAATCGAAGGGAGACGGTAGATGACCACTTTTCACGAGTGGGACGACGTCAAGCGCCTGGAGCGTGCTGACGGCATGTCTGTCGTGGGTCCCGACGATCTCCTGGTGGTGATCGGTCCGGGGAGTGGTCAGTTGCGGGCGTGGGCGTTGAGGATGTGGGCGACGGCCTCGGTCATCTGCTCGGCGAAGGCGATGTTCAGCCATTCGTCGGGCACGTGCATGTTCGAGTCGGCCCCCAGCGCGCCGGTGACGACGAACTGCGCGTCCGGATAGCGCCGCCCGAGCATCTCCATGAACGGGATGCCGCCGCCGATGCCGAAGCTGCGGTACGGCGCGCCGAACACCTGGCCGCCGATCTCCTCCAGCGTGGCGGCCAGCCAGGGCGCGGTGGCCGGGGCCTGCCAGCCGTTCAGCAGCAGGAATTCGCCCACCTCGACCTGCGCGCCGTACGGCACGTCGGTCGTCAGGATCTTCACCAGCGCGTCTCGCGCGACCTCGGCGTCGACCGTCGGCGGCGTCCTGAAGCTCAGCCGCAGCGACGTCGAGTCGCGCAGCACGGCCCCCGCGACCGCCGGGTCCGGGAGCCCGGCCGCGCCGATCACCGACAGCGTCGGCCGCCAGGTGTTGTTGAGGATCAGTTCGACGTCGTCGTCCGAGACCGCTCGCATCCCGTCGACGAGCGGATACCGGCGCGCGGCGGCTCCCGGCTCCAGCGCGGCGAGCGCCTCGGCGTCGGCCCGCCGCTCCTGCGGGATCGGCACGTTCATCTCGGGGACGGTGACCTCGCCGGTCGCGGAATCCTCCAACCGGTCGAGCAACCTGCGCATGACGCGGAAGGAGCTCGGCACGATGCCGCTGGCGAGCCCTGAGTGCGCGGGTGTCTGGAGGACCCGCACCGTGACGGTCGCCTGCACCACGCCGCGCAGGCTCGTGGTGAGCCACATCCGCTCGTAGTCGCCACCGCCGCCGTCCAGGCAGACCACCAGGGACACCTCACCGAGGCGGCCGGACAGGTGCTCCAGGTACGCGGGCAGGTCGGGGCTGCCGGACTCCTCACCTGTCTCCAGCAGCAGGATCGCCCGGGCGTGTTCGCCACCCGCCGCCTGGACGGCGGTCAACGCCGTCGTCGCCGCGTAGCCCGAGTACCCGTCGTCGACCGAGCCACGACCGTAGAGCCGTCCGTCGCGCACCACCGGCTGCCAGGGGCCCAGCCCGTCCGACCAGTCGCCGAGCGGGGGCTGCTTGTCGAGGTGACCGTAGAGCAGAACGGTGCCGTTCGCCGTGGCGCCGGCGGTCGCGGGCACGTCCACGAGAAGCAGCGGGGCCCGGCCGTCGAGTTGGACGATCTCACACTGGGCGCCCGGCAGGCCTCGCGATGCGATCCAGTCGCGCACGTGGTCGGCGGCGGCTCGCAGCTGGCCGTTCCGCTCCCAGGCGGCGTCGTAGGCGGCCGACACCGCGGGTATCTCCACCAGGCCGGACAAGCTGGACAGCACCTCTTCGTTCCAGCCCTTGGTCACCGCTTCATGAACTCGCCCGTAATCCATAGCCGAATCATGGCACCCCCACGGCGACGAGGCCCTCGCCGGGCGCGGAACGCTCACGGCGGCCGCTCACTCCTGCTGCTGGATGGAATCGCCGCCGCCCGGACCCGCGGTCCGCGGAGCGGTGTGGGCAGCCGGCCGTCGCCCGGCACGGCAGCACGCCGCTTGCCGCGTCGCCGACCGTGACCTGGGCGCACAGGTCGTCATCCGGCTGGAGGCGGCCGTCGTGGCCAACGGTAACGGAGGATCGGCCGCCCCGGCCGAAAGGTCAACCGCAGACCACTCGTGACCGACAAAGGCAAGGGAGCCGTCCTCCGGCGAAAATCCACAATGCACAGATGAAATAGGTTTCATCGATAAACCTATTGCATCGCCGCCATCAGATGCGATTCGGAAACCGCTTTCCCCGCATCGCATTTGTGATTCACGTCACACTTCACTCACGTGATCGACGCGTGCAATGATGACTTTGCCCACAGAACGACAAATAGAAAGGAAGCGCCATGCAGAATCACGACCTCGCACCCGATTTCGCCGCGGATTTCGAGCTCTTCGCTCGCGAACTCTCTGGTGACGAGATGGAGGCCGGTCGCTCGTTCGGCTCCAGCCTGAGCAGCGCCTTCACCTTCTCCACCGGCACGTGCAGCAGCGCGAGCAGCGTCTCCACCGCCGGATCGTCCGCCACCGGCTGAGTCTGAGAATCAGTCAGAGGGGAGGTCCCAGTCCGATGCCGCGCCTCTATTCCACGTCCGTTCCGGCGGATGACGTGCAGCCGGCCTGGGATCTCCCGGTCGCCTTCGCGCCGTCCGTGGAGATTGTCGCCCAGAACAAATCGGGCGTGCTGGTCTACAGGAGGGACACCGGCCGCTATTTCCAGCTCGGCCGCAGCTCGCGGATGTTCGTGCCGCATTTACAGGAAGGCGTCACTCCCCACTATCTGACGCGGAAGGTGTCCCGCGTGTTCCAGGTCGAGGAATCCGCCGCAGCGAGCACGGTCACGAGATTCCTTTCGGAGATCCGTGAGATGGGACTGCTGGATGTCCCAGCCCCGGCGAAAGGGTTGCGCGACAAGGCCGTCCGCGGCTTGGCGGAGATTCCCATGCGGCGACTGGTCCTGGTGCGTGACTCCTCTCCGCCGACCGCCTCCGGCAAGCCCGCGACACCCCGGAGCCGGGCTGGAATCGTCGCAGCAGCCCTCATATGTGTGCTCGCCATAGCGGCGGCCTGTGTGGCCGCCGCGGCGGCGACCCGACTGCTCGACGTCAGGGCTCTCGGCGTCGCCTCGATCGCGATTCCGCCCATTCTGCTGCTCCACCTGATGGTGCACGAGGCCAGTCACTGGCTGGCCTGCCGGTATTACGGTGTGACGGTTCCCGAGGCCGGGATCGCTTTCTGGTTCTGGCTCCTGCCCAGGCCTTACGTCGATCGGTCACATGCCTACCGGCTCGACCGCCGGACACCGCTGGTCGTCATCACCGCGTCAGGGATCGTGGTCGATGCGCTGAACGCCGGCATAGCGGGAACGCTGGCCTTCGCCACAGACGACCCCACGCTCCGCGCGCTCGCCGCGGCGGTCGCGTACACCCTTCTGATGACCCTGGCGAACGACGTCAACCCGTTGTTGCCGAGTGACGGGTTACACGCGATCGAGGCGGCTACCGGCCATCACTCGTTCCGTCGCAGAGCAATCCAGTACCTGTTGACCCTTGTTCTCCGTACTCCCTCCTCACATCACCACAAGACCGCCAGTCGCCGGCTTCGCCTGCTGTACCTCGGATACGGCCTGCTGGCACTCGCCTACCTAGGGGTCGTGGCCTTGTTCGTCGCTCGTCTCGTCGCTTCTGTGGGGGGCTCGACATGACATACCGAGAATCGCCTGCCATCGCCCCCTTCGTCCTCATTCGCTTCTCCGGATACGCGGCGACGGGGCCGCACAGGCTCCACGCGAGCCGCTCCGTGGCCGCGCTCGATGAGCTGCGCAAGCTCAGGTTCCAGTTGGAGAAGCTCAGCGACCCGTTGGCCGACGCGCTGTACGAACTCGTGCCCGCGCTGCCTCCGGAAGAGCGCCGTGCCGCGGTAAGCCTCCGAAGGGACGTGCACAACGGCCGCTTCCCGAGGATCGCCGAGGATGCGCGCGACCGGATAGCCGCCCGGCTCGCCCCGGATGTACGGCAGGCGCTGACACGATGGCTGGCGTGCCTGGAGCGATCCGAGGCGACCATGACGGCCTACACGAAGATCTTCGAAGCCGAACTCGCCGAGGCCGAAGTCAGGCTGTTCGAGCAGGCCGGCACGGAAGAGATGGTCAAGGCTCTCTCCCTCGTCTCGCCTGAGGTCACGGCTGCCGTCTTGCGGGGGGATCCGGCCCACGCTGGTGCCAGGATGAGCCGGAAACTGGTGCGTACGCTCTTCAACTACCTCGTGCGGGCGACGGTCAAGACCAGTCCCCTGGGCTGGTTCAGCCCGGTGGCCATAGGTTCGATCGGCGGCGAGGGCACCGAAGGCAGCGTCGATGGAGGTTCCTATCGGGCGGTCGCGACGTTGCCCCAGCCTCTCTACGTCCGGCTCCTTCAACGTTTCTCCGCACACGAGACCGCCGGCCGCCACCTGCGTTTCCATCCCGCCGTGCGGCTTGACGGCACGCGCGTGCTGCGAGCCGCGTACGCCCATACACGGACCAACAGCTTCTTCTGGCGCGAAGATCTGCTGACGGACATGACCGTCCACCGCAGACAGGCACACGCCGTGTCCCATGACATGTCGGGTCCACAGGTGATCGCGGCAGTTCGCAGGGACGATCCGGGAGCGGTCTGGTCCCGGGTTGCCCGGCTGACCGACTCGGGACTGCTCCGCCTGGAGTCGGCCTGGGCTCCAGGCGACTACGATGCCCACCACTCGATGACGGCGCTCGCCGAGTCCCCTGAGGTCACCGATGCGATGGGGCCGGAAGTGGCGGACGCCCTTCGTGACATACGGCAGGGCTTGCAGCAGCTGTCCGGAGTCGCGCCCCGGCTGCGCGCCGGTCTCGCCTCGCGGATCAGGCGGCAGGCTGTCGAGCTCGACGAGGCCACCGCCACGGCCACGGCGCCACGGGTCCCCGACGTGGCTGTGCGGGAAGACGTGGTCAGGAACGAGTCCCTTCCCGCGTTGCCGAAGTGGGTCGAGGGCGCCCTCTACGGCTATGGCCGACGCCTCTCGGCCTGTATGCGGGTCCTGCCGCAGTACGAGAGCACGCTCGAGTTCTGGCGACAACACATCGCGCCCGTCCACGATTCTCTCGCACTGCCGGCGTTCCTCTCCCTGTACATGACCACACCGGGGCCTCATCAGCGGCGCAACATCGATGTCAGGTTGTCCGGGAGGCCCGTCGCCGACATAGGCATGGGCCCCTCAACGCTCCGGCCCGCCTTCGCGATCCTGTTCCAGCTCGCCACCCTCGAAGACGGGGAACAGGTGATCGTCTTGAACCAGCTCATGGACGGCGTCGGAGGCGTGACCGCCCGTTTCCGCAAGCTGCTGGCCCCCAGGCTCCTCGAAGAACCGCTCCAGGCATGGCTCGACCAATTGGTGCCGGAGGGGTCGCGGCCACTGGAACTCACTGTGGCCTCGGACTGGAACCCCGTCCAGGCGCGTTGCACAGGCCGTGCCCCAGCGCTCGACGTGGGCGGAGGGCTGGTCCCGGCAGGAGAGTCGGTGGCGCTGGACCGGCTGCGTATCCGGCTGGACGAGCTCTCGGGAACACTGGTCGTCCAGGACGAGCACGGCCCTGTCGTCCCCTTCTACTCCGGCCTCGTCCCCCGCCGTATCCTGAACGGGCCCGCCAACGTGCTGTCCACCATTGCCAGCCCGTGGTACTGCTCGGCTCCTGAAGCGCCGGGAACCGCCTCGCTGTTGCTTGATCTGGAGCATCGCGTCGGGGTCGCACATATGCCTCGCGAACGCATCGGCTCGGTGATCACCCGTCGAGCGCACTGGCTGGTGGATGCGAACGAACTGCTGGCCGAGACGAAAGCGCCCACCCCAGCCTTGACCTTCGCGGCCTACCGCGATTGGGCTCGGGTCCACGGGCTCGCGGACGAGCTTTTCGTACGCCGGGGAACGACGAACCCCGACCTGTTCGCCAAGTCGCGCAAACCGCTCTGGCTGTCCAGCGCCGTGCCGCTCTCGGTCTCCGGCCTCCTGGACACGCTCTCTCCGGGAGAGATCGTCCTCATGGAGGAAGCTCTCCCGCGGGCCGGCCAGGACTCGCCCGTGATCGACGGACGTCCGCGTACCGCCGAGTACGTCGCCCACATGAGCTGGGAGGGGTGTTGATCATGTATTCCTGGCTCTACTGCGCGATCTATCCCGGCGCCTTCGAGCGGCTGGACGGGGTGGTCCAGGATCTCGTGGCAGGGACACGCGGCCGAATCGAGACCGAGCGGGGCCGCTGGTTCTTCCTTCGGTTCTTCGACCTCGGCGGCCCGCACATCAGACTGCGCGTTCAGGGGCCGGCCAGGCTTCTGGACGACGTCTACACAGACGTCACGAGCCGCTTCCCCGGCTTCTTGAGGGAGGTCGGGACCGATCCGGGCGCTCCGGTCGCGTCCGTGCCGGGGACACCTCCCATGGATTACTGGGAGGCCGTCGACGTCCGGCTCTACGAGCCTGAGCTGCGCCGGTACGGAGGCGTCGAAGGAGTCCGTGCGGCCGAAAGCAGTTTCATGCTGTCCAGTGAGATCGCGTTGCGAGCGGTGAGCGAGGGCCTCGACCATCCCAGGCGCCAGGCCCTCGCGGCGCTGACGATGAAGAACGTCCTCCGGCACTGTCTGCCCGGCGCGGAGGAGCAGTTCTGGTCCAGATACCTCTGGTACTGGACGGGCAGGGACGAACCTTTCGCATCCACCGGCCGTAGGGCCGCGACCTCGGCGGCGGCCCGTCTGACGCCCTCGATCGGGGCCGCCGAAGATGCCCTCCCACCGCACCTCGTGCTCGACGCCGAAAGGTACGGCGCCGCCATACGCGCCACCGCATTCGAGGCCGTCGCCGCAGGAGTGCCGCTCACCACCTGGCAGTGGGTGTTCCATTTGCTGCACCTGCACAACAACCGGCTGGGGATCACTCCGGCCGACGAAGCCGTACTCGCCGCCCTGCTGGGGGGAGCACCGAAGGAGGACGCCAATGAGCACCGCTCCGATGGCCGGCTCACCGCCGTCCACCCTTGAGGCCGCGCTGCGGCGGCTGGATCCGCTCGTTGACGCCCGAGGCGCCCTGGTCAACCTCGTCACCCGGATCCCGATGACCACCGGGCGGCAGCGCTTCCCGGTGTTCACCGCGGCCATGGGTAACCCCGGGTGGATTCTGCCCGGCACGTCGGGTGCGCCCCAGCTCATGGCATGGGCCGCGCTTGACGGCGCGGGAAGCGGGCTCGCCGAGGACAACGCCCGGCTGACCGCCACGGTCGAGGCGATTGAACGCTACTCCAGCTGCCTGTGGGACCCGGAGCAGTTCATCTGGGCCAGCGCGCGTTCGCTCGGTGACGAGGCCCTGGACCTGAACCGGGTTCCGCGATGTTCGGAGTCGGAACTGGCCGATCCCGCTTGCCCGCTCGTGGCCCCCGACCTGGACGCGCCGATGCGCTGGGTACGCGGCGTCGACCTCGCCAGCGGGGAACCTCGATGGCTACCGGCGGTCATGGTGTACCTGCACATTCCCGTAGTGAGCCGTGGTGAGCGGTTCTGGCTGCCCATCTCGACCGGTACGGCGGCGCACTTCGACTACGACAGCGCCCTGCTGGGCGCCGTGCTGGAGTGTGTCGAACGGGACGGCATCGCGCTGACGTGGCTGCAACGGCTGGCCCTGCCGAAGATCGAGATCGACGTCTCAGATCCGGTTCTGGACGAGGCGCTGGAAGTCTCCTCCAGGTCCGGTCTGCAGACCCACTTCTTCGACGGAACGACCGACCTGGGCATTCCGACCGTTTACAGCGTGGACATAGATCCGCGGGCCATGAAGGTGCGCACCTACGTCATGTGCGCCACGGAGCTCGATCCCCGGCGGGCCGTCGCCAAGGTGATGCGGGAGTCGACCTCCGGGCGGGTGGCCATGCAGTACCGGCAGGCCGAGGAGAAGCCGCTGGACGATTACATCGACGTGTTCGACGGGGCGATTCACATGGCGGCGGCGGAGCGCGCGCACGCGTTCGGCTTCCTCCTTGACTCCTCCCACCGGCGCCGGCTCTCGGACATGATCCCCGCCCTTCCGGATTCCGCCGCCGGGCGCCTGTCGTGGGTGGTGCGCAAGCTTCAGGACGCCGGGTGCACCGTCTACGCCGTGGACATCACCTCCGACGAGGCCAGGGCCACGGGGTTGCGTGTGGTGCGGGTGATCGTCCCCGAGCTCGTCCCACTGAGCTTCGCCTACCGTGCCCGATTCCTGGGCACCGCCAGGCTGTACGAGGCCCCCAGGCGCATGGGTCTGCCGGTGCACGCCGAGCCCGACCTGAATCCGTGGCCGCAGCCCTTCGCATGATCAGTCCGGAGAGAGATGAACCTGACACATGTCATCGCCGTCGGCCCGTTCGCGGCCGATGTGGCCACGGTGCTCCAGCGGCAGGGCGTGGAGGACGAGCCGACACTCTTCGCCCAGGGGCATGGCGTGGTGACCGGCCTTCTGCCCCGAGCGGACACCTACGTCCTCGTGACCTCGCGGCACGACTCGAAGCTGGTGGTGGAAGTCGGCGATCTGGTCGGGAAGTGGGGTGCATCCTTCGTTCCCGTGGTGCACGAGACACGCTGGCTCAGGGTCGGTCCCCTGTCCCTGCCCGCTGGGACCGGGGCGTGTCCCGAGTGCTTCGAACGCCGATCCATACAGCATTCGACGATCGGCAGCGCCCTGTCCGACCTGCACGCCTTCTACACCCGGGATTCCGCTGGACCCGGTGGCCACCTTCCCACCCATGTGCTGACGGCCGCCGGGCTCGCGCAGTGGGGATTGGCCATGCTTCGCAGCGGTGATTCCAGGACACACGGCGCCTACCGTGCCACGAACCTGACAAAGCCGCAGTTCCTGCAGGGGCGGACGCTGGGGGTGCATGGATGTCCCCGTTGTCATCCCCGTTCGAGATCGACCTCACATCAGGACCGCTCGTGGCGCGGTCTCGCTGATCACCTCACCGTCGCGGGCACCGGATCGAAGAGGGACACGTGAACACCGAAAGCACCATGGACTCGCGGCACATCGCCGCCGCCATCGCGCGCGACCCGCAATTGTCGCTTCCGGATCGTCTCAAGATCGTGGACGGGCTCGTGATCGCGGAGGTTCGCAAGGGTGAACTCCTCGTCGAGGGCATCGCCAAGCCTCAGCTCTTCTCCGGCCGGCACGTCCAATTCGTACAGCGCCTGCTTCCCCTCCTGGACGGCCGGCGCTCCGCTGAGGAACTGGCCGATCTGCTCGGCCTTCCCTCCGCCGACGTGGTCACGACGGCTCTCTCGCTGCTCTACTCCTGCGGCATGCTGGAGTCCGGCCCGGCACCCGAGGAACTGCGCGCGCTGCAGCACACCACCGTGTCGCCGGCCGTGGTCAGCTATCTGAGCCGAAATGTGGATTCCACCCGCGACAATCCCTCCGGCGTACATGCGGCCCTGAAGTTGGCACGACAGGCCGTCGTGGTCGCGGGTCACCACTCCAGCCTGCGTTCGACGCTGGTACGGGCGCTCCGCGAGTGCGGCGTGACAACGACGCGGGAGGAGGAGGTGCCCCTTGGACCCGCCCCTCTGCCGCCCGCTTCCATCGCCGTCGTGATCGACGACGGCACGCTGGAACTGGACCGGTTGCACGTCTTCGACGCCTCCGTCAGAGCAGGCGGCGGACGCTGGTTCCTCGCCTCGCTGACCGGCTCGGGCGTCGTGATCAGCCCGCTTTTCGAGGACGGCTGGTCCGGTTGCCTGTCGTGTTATCTCGCCCAGCGTCCGCTGGCGCGATCAGACGAGGCTGTGAGGATCCCCGTCTGGCAGGAAGACATTCTGGCGGGTTTGCTGGGCAACGAGGTGTGCCGCCTGGCGACAGGAGTTCAGTCGCTCTATGACGAGTCGGCCGTCACCGTCGTCGACGTCGACGCCTGGACATGCGAGGTCGAAACCTTCGTCCAGCTTCCCGGCTGTGCCTTCTGCCTGCCGGGCACCGACCCGATCGACAAGGACGACCTGATCGTGGTCGCCTTCGAACAGGAGGTCACGCAGCCACCTCGCCGCTACATCCCGGCGAGTGCGCACCAGGGCCACTACAGCACCTCCAACATCGAGCTCCAGTTCTTCGACCGCCCACGTGACTGGGAGCCGATCGCTGTCGCGGGCGAGGCCGGATCGGAACTCAAGGCCTTGCTGAAGTTCTCCTTCGGCATCCGCGAGACCATCCCCGCGACGACGTCGCGAGCGGCCACCCGTCGCCGCTGGGCTCCCACGGGCGGCAACATGGGCTCCCAGACCGCCTATCTGATCCCGCTGGAAGCCAACCGAATGCGGCTCGAACCAGTGGTGCACGTATACGACCCGGTGGCCGACCACCTGTTGCGAAGCGGGCACGTGGTTCTCGGTCAGCAACTGGCCGAGGCCGTTCCGGGAGCCGGGATCCAGGCGGACGCCGTGCTGGTTCTGGTCGGTGACTGCCTGAAGCTCGTGGACAAGTACCAGAGCTTCGGATATCGAATCATCAACCTGGACTCCGGCGTCGCCACCTGGCAGCTGGGATTCAAGGCCGCGCATCTCGGATGGGCGGTCGCCACACTCGCCGAATGGGACGACAGCCGGTTGATCGAC
Source organism: Sphaerisporangium dianthi (assembly GCF_042654065.1). NCBI lineage: Bacteria > Bacillati > Actinomycetota > Actinomycetes > Streptosporangiales > Streptosporangiaceae > Sphaerisporangium > Sphaerisporangium dianthi. Next base: position 139,127 of record NZ_JBHSFP010000023.1, read on the forward strand.
CTCCTTGACATCGATGTTCTTCAAACGCCCGTCACCGCTGTGCTCACGCTCCGCCGTACATGTGACGGTCCTGAACAAGGAGGGGTCGCCCATGACTAGCTGGACTCCCGGTTACCGGCCGAAGGAGATCGTGCAGGATCTCATCACGCGATCGCATTCCGCACGCCGGGCCGGTTCAGCCCGCATGTGGGACGCACCTGCCGGACAGGACACAGGACATCTCCTTCCGTCGGCGAGCATGCCCACCGTCGACCCGATGACCGTGCTGACCCTGCGCCAAGCCACTCGCTTCTACCGTCCGGCCGGCATCGACCAGTCGACGATGGCGGGCATCCTCCAGGCACCCCCTTCGGCACGGGCGGCTCTCAACACGGCGGCGACGGTTCCGTACGTACGGATCATGGCCGCCGCCTACAGGGTGGAGGGAACGCGACCTGGACTCTACGACGTGGATCCCGCCGGCACGCGGATCGCCTTCCTTGCAGCTCTCCCGCCCGCCCGCGAGTGGCTGCTGCAGGACGAGTTCGCCGACGCGGCCCTGGTGACCGTGGTCACGTGCGATCTTCCTGCCATCGCGACGGCGGGCGCCCATGCCCATCGACTGGTCATGCATCAGGCGGGGGTGGCCGCGCACAGCATGTGGCTGGCCGCGGGTGAGCGCGGGCTCGCCGGATCCATATTCGGCGGCTTGGTGCCATGGGGCACGCCGTTATCGGATTTCCGGCCGGGCGGCGCCCGAAGCCCCCTCCTGGCGTTCGCCTGCGGTTTCCCCATGTCCGATCCGGCGATCAGTCCTTGGGGAACCGCGGGCGGGTGGACGGGAGACTCCCAGCGAACATGAATGAGTCTTGGCGCAGCCGGCGAGCGTTGACGGCCTTGGCCGCCCTGGTTTCTCAGGATCGGCCTCGCGAGATCGCCAGCAGCGCAGCCGTATGCCGTTCGAACGCGTCCAGTCCTTGCGCTGTCATGGAAAGCCAGGTGCGCGGCCGTTTACCCACATAACCCTTCTGGATCTCGATATATCCGGCGGCCTCCAGGGATGTCATGTGCTTCGAGAGCACAGCCGCGCTGATGCCTACCGCATCGCGGATCTTGCCGAACTCGGACTTCTGGTTCCTGGACAGGAAGGCGACGATCGAGAATCGAACAGGTGGATGAATCACGGCGTCCAGTTTCCTATGAGGATGTGCAGCAGCCCCGTTCAATGGATGCCCCCACTTTCTATCGAGTGAATACGAACACCTTGAGCGAGCCCCGAAATATATTTCGACGGAAGGTGGACATGTCGCCGAGGAGCCCGTGGTCGTTGTGGTTCTGGGTACGGTCAGTTACTCGCGTGAACCCATTCCGGCGTCTCGTCGGCGAAGGTCTCACCTACTACGCCGGGTGATGATCGGTTGATGTTGACGTCGCGTCGATTGACGCATGGGTGCTGTGACGATGCAAGTTGATTGAGTGTCGCTCAGGGCGTTTTCGCTGGTGAAGGCTTCGCGGCGGATCTTCGGACCGGTCCGGTCCGAAGGTGACGGCTATGAGCGGGGGGCGAGGATGAGCGAGTCTGAGCCGATATCGAGACAGTTGTCCGCCGCGAGCGCCCGAAGAGAGCACGGGCCCAGCCGGAGCATCCCCGCACGTGGCCGCGAGGACCATATCCGGACGGCCGCCGCCTGGGCCTCCCTGCGGCGGCCGAGCGTCCAGCCGGGCAGCGGGAACGACGGCGTGCCCGGCGCGCCCGCCCCGAAGCGCTTGAGCACGGTCGCATCGCGAACCGGATCTCGAAGGTTGAGCCTCCGAGAGAGGGCGGGGCGGAGGATCGCGCCGGGGCGGCGTCTCTCCCTCGGTACTAGCGATTTGCGGCGGTATGTTCTGAAACAAAGTTTTATGGGGGATAGGTTGGTGCGGCGAGTGACCGCACGTCGCGAGGGACATCGAGAGTGACAGAGACAGGTTCCAGATCGCGCGGGACCGAGGCCGGCGCCGTTCAGGAGTCCTTTGGCCGGACCGGCCAGGTTCCGCACTCCCCTGGCCAGGCCGGCCAGGTTCCGCACTCCCCTGGCCAGGCCGGCCAGGTTCCGCCCGCGTCGGGGCACCTCGACGCGCTCGACGGAATGCGGGCCATCGCGGCATTCGCGGTGCTGACCTTCCACGTCGCCATCGAGTCCGCCGCCGCCCTGCACGACAACTTCCTCTCCGCGCTGCTGTCCCGCGGCGACGTCGCCGTGCCGATCTTCTTCACGCTGTCCGGCCTGCTGCTGTACCGGCCGTACGCCAGGGCCGTGCTCGACGCGACCCGGCCGCCGGCCACCCTGCGGTATCTGGCGAAGCGCGCGTTGCGCATCCTGCCCGCGTACTGGCTGGTCGTGGTGGTCGCGATGCTGCTCTGGTCGCGCGACCACCTCGACGACGTCAAGACGTGGCTGCAGATGCTGTTCCTCGTCCAGAACTACGAGGTGTACCCGCGGTGGTTCGGCCTCGGCCCCAAAGGGCTCGCCCAAATGTGGAGTCTGTGTGTGGAGGTCGCGTTCTACCTGGTGCTTCCCCTTCTCGCCGCGCTGCTCGCGATGTACGCGCGCCGCGGCGGCGGCGACCCCGGCCGCCGGGCCAGGCGGCTGCTGCTGGGGCTCGCCGCGCTGACCTCGGTCTCCTACCTGTGGACGGTGTTCAGCTACTACCCCGAGTACCGGCCCTACCTGCACACCTGGCTGCCGGGCTCCCTGACGTACTTCACGCCCGGCATGGCGCTGGCCGTGGTCTCGGCGTGGGCGCGGCACGAGAAGGACGGCCCGGCCGCGCGCTTCGTCCGCGCCGTCAACGCCTCGCCCGGCTCGCTGTGGCTGGTCGCCGCGCTCGCCTACGCGATCGCCGCCTCACCGGTCACCGGCACCCGGTTCTACGGCATCGACAGCGTGTGGAGCGGCATCTTCGAGCTGGCGCTGTACAGCGTGATCGCCGCGTGCCTGGTCGCGCCGTGCGCGCTGCCGGCGCGCGGGGACGCCCCGGTGGGACGGTTGCTCGGCAACCCGGTGATGCGCTTCTTCGGGCGGGTGTCGTACGGGGTGTTCCTCTGGCAGTTCATCGCGATGTACCTGTGGTACGACCTCACCGGGCAGCGGCCGTTCACCGGGAACTTCGTCGTCAACCTGGCCGCGATCGGCACGCTGACCATCGTGCTCGCGACGCTCACCCACCGCTTCGTCGAGGAGCCCGCGCGCGGCCTGATCCGGGGTCGTCGATCGTGACCCGCTACCCGCACAAATCGGGCGCGATGCGGTGTTATGCTCCCGGGCACCCTCAACTCCCGTGAATGGAACAGACGTGGAGACCTCGAACGTGCCGTTCCGCGCCACGCTGGATCGGTCGATCCGCCTGCTCGCGGCCTTCCGCAAGGAGCAGACCGACCCCGACTTCTTCTACGGCATGCTCGCCCGCGACACCGCGGCCCAGCTCGCCACCTACACCGCCCTGGCGGGCGCGCTGGTGGCCGACGTGGGCGGCGGTCCCGGCTACTTCACCGAGGTGCTGCGGGCGCACGGCGCGCGGACGCTGTGCGTGGACTGCGACGCCGGCGAGATGATGGCCCGGGACGGCGCCGTCCCTGAGGGGGCGGTCCTCGGCAGCGCCCTGGACATCCCGCTGCGCGACGGCTCGGTGGACGTCTGCTTCTCCTCCAACGTGCTGGAGCACGTCCCCGACCCCTGGCGCATGGCCGGCGAGATGCTGCGGGTGACCCGGCCGGGCGGCGTGGTGTACCTGTCGTTCACCAACTGGCTGTCCCCGTGGGGCGGCCACGAGACCTCCCCGTGGCACTATCTCGGCGGGCACCGTGCCGCCGGTCGCTACACCCGCCGCCGGGGCCATCGCCCCAAGAACGTGTACGGCGAGAGCCTGTATCCCGTCTCGGTGGCCGGCGCCCTGCGCTGGGCGCGATCGCGCCGGGACGCCGAGGTGCTGGACGCCCGGCCCCGCTACCATCCCGAGTGGGCCACCGGCGTGGTCCGGCTACCCGGTGTCCGCGAGATCGTGACCTGGAACCTGCTGCTGGTCCTGCGCCGCCGCTGACCGGCCGGCCCGTGCCCGGCGACGCACCCGTGCGGCGACCAGCATGGTGACCGGCAGCACCAGGAGGGCGACGGCCAGGAAGACGATCGGCGCCACGTCGCGGATCACGATGGCCCGCCACCGGAAAGCGCCCGCCTCGGCCACCTGGGCGGCCACGTCGCCCGGATCGGTGATCAGGTCGGCCTGGAGGCTGACGAGGCGATCCACCTGGTCGGCGGTGCGCAGCGTGTCCGTCCGCCGCTCCTCGACGCGGACCGGCAGGCCGCTCTCCGGTTCCACCCACAGGGTGCGGGTGATCCGCACGTACTTCGTCACGCTGACGAACTCCCGGCCGGGCAGCCCGAGCACCTTGCCGGGGACCTGGCCGGGCAGGTCCTCCACCTTGGCGGGCCCCACCGTGGAGGAGTAGCGATAGGTGCGCAGCCCTTCGACGTTCTCCACACGTTCGTACTTCAGAGGCACCTCGCGCTTGAGCACCGGGTCGAACATCGGGTACTCGCGCGGCTCGGCGCCGTAGGGCAGGCGGAACGCCAGCCCGGTCTGCCGCGCCGTGCTGTCGTCGTCGACGTAGGCGTCGCAGCACGCGACGGCCAGCCCGCTGCGCCGGTCGAACGCGGTGCGGCGTTCGTGGTAGTCGATCCGCTGCCCGTAGCCGGTCTCCAAGGAGGAGAACTCCACCCACACCGCCGTGGACGCGCCGTCCGCCGCCGGGTCGCCGTACCACGAGACCGTCTTGATGATCGGCACCCGGGTACGCACCTGGAACGTCGTGGTGTCCAGGTAGGTGGCGGCGGTGTCGACCAGGTGGCTGACCCTGTGCTGCTCCAGGGGGAGCAGCAGACCGGCACCGTAGACGTAGTACCGCAGGAGCACCGCCATCGTCGCCAGGAACGCGGCCACGACGTACACGATCATCGTGAGCGCCCGGCCGCGCGTCACCCCGGCACCTCGGCGAGGGAGGTCGAAGCCGCGCGGGAGGACGGGGTGGCGGAGGACGGGGGCGGCGCGGGGTCCCGCGCGGGAACGGCGGCCAGCAGCCGCGCCACCACCATGAGGCAGCAGATCTGGGGCACCGCCCCGCGCAGGAACTCCACACCGAAGGCGGTGCCGGCCGCCGCGCTCAGCCCGGCCACGGCGAGCGCCCAGGCTGGCAGCCAGGGGGACAGCGCGGTCTGAGCGGCCTGCCTGGCCCGGCTGTCGCCGGCGTGTTCGGCCGCGAGCACGCGGGGCAGCCACAGGCCGAGCACCGCCAGCGCCGAGACGAGCACGGCGCCGGTGAGACCGCCGGTCCACAGACCGACCAGCGGCGCGGCGGGCCACACCCAGCGGGCCCGGACACGTGCGGCGCCCACGCCCGGCGGACGGCGTCCCGGCCTGGCCCGCACGGCGGCCAGGGCGAGCACGGCCACGATCAGGCACAGACCGGCCAGCAGCGCCAGCCGGTAGCCCGCGTCCGGCTCGTAGCGGAGCACCACGGTGCCCGCGCCCGGCGACAGGATCCACGCCTGCCGCCAGCCGTCCAGCCGCGCGGAGGTGAGCGGCGCGCCGTGGAGGTAGGCGTGCCAGCCCGCGTTGAAGTTCTCGTTCACGATCAGGTAGGAGCGGCCGGCCGTCGAGACGGCGAGCCGCCGCTCCTCGGCGCCCCAGCTCTCGATCTTCACCGGCTGGACCCTGGTGGCGCCGTCGTCCGCGGCGCCCTCTCCGCGCAGCATGGCCGACCTGACGCGGAACGCGTCGCCGGGCACGGCGCCGACCGAGGTCATGCCGGGGATGAGCCGCACCGGCGCGCATCCGGCGTAGAACAGCGGGCGGCCGTTCAGCACGTCGTCGAGCGTGCCGCCGACGATGCGGGTCGGCACGCGGGTGCCGTCCACCTCCAGGTTCGGGCCGTACCCGCACGGCAGCCGGATCGGGAACCCGTCGAGCCGGCTCAGCGGCCGCACGCCCGGGATGGACACCTCGGCGACCTCGATGGGCCGCGAGACGGGCGCGGTGAACTCGATGCTGAGCCGCCGCGCCGTCATCTCGGGGAAGGCCACCCGCCCATTGCCGCCGACCCAATCCTGGACGGTGCGCGTACCGGCGCGGATCGTGACCTTCACCGGCGGGTTGCCGACGTAGGAGTCGGGGAACAGCACCCTGATCTCGGAGAACGTGCGCGCCTTGCCGAGATCGACCGACAGGGCCGGGTGCCGGTCGAACGGCTGGGCGTACCACAGCGTCCGCGTGTCGCCGTCCATCGCGGCCCGCCCGAGCACGACCGGAGAGTCGGTGACGGTCGAGGACGCCGTCACGTGGGGGTAGACGCCGGGCAGGGCGGTGAGCTGGTCGGCGACCGCTGGAGCGGTGAGGACGGCCCTGCCGCTCACCGTGCGCGTCTCCGCCGTGCGCACGGCGAACAGCCGGGAGAAGCCGTAACCGTCCTCGCCGAGGATCTCCAGCCGTTTCGAGCAGGTCCAGGCGGACGGGCCGCGCATGCACGCCGGCGCCTGCCCCTGCGAGGTGAGCAGCACGGTGCCCGCGTCGGTGGTCCCGCCGGGCGGTCCGGGGGCGACGACGGCGCGGGCCGCCCGCACGCCGGGGACGGCGACCTCGGTGATGCCCACCCGGCCGCCGAACGCGCTCTTCGGCTGGTAGGCCAGCTTCGTGACCTTGACGCGCAGCCACGTCGTCTCACCCTGCGCCGGGGTGAACTGCTGCGGATCGCCCGTCTGCCGCACGGGCACCCGTCGCGTCCCCGCCGCTGTGGAGATCTCGACCTCCGCGACCGGCGGGCCGATCGGTCCCTGCTCGAACGCGATGGTGATCTGTTTCATCGGCACCGGTTGGACGAACCGCGCCTCCAGCCATTCACCGAGCGCGCCGTTCCACCCGTCCGACCGCCAGCCGGTGCGCGCGTCGCCGTCGAACGCGGCGTAGGGCAGGCGCCCGGGGTCGCGTTCCCCCGACGCCGCGGTGACGTCGGCGTCCGAGGACGACGCGCGGACGTCCTCGATGCCGAGGTAGCGGGCCGAGGAGACGGCCGACGCCCAGGCCGGGTCGAGCAGGTCCGTGGTGGTGCCGGAGCGGCCGTCCTCCGGAAGGGTGGGGCCCGCGCTGCGGCGTACGTCACCGAAGATCGTCCGCCGCCGCCGCAGCGTGTCGGTGACCACGGTCTTCCTCGCGGGGATCGACGACGCGCCGGGCTCGTCGCCCACGAGGATCGGCGCGTCGTCCGTCAGCACGCCCTGCTCCGCCATGGAGAGCACCCCCTCCGGAGCGCCGGACATCCTGACCGTGGCGTCGGCGGGAACGATGCCGGCGATCGGCGCGGGGTCGGGTACCGCGTAGACCTCAAGAGCCGGGTACGCCTGGTCGAACCAGTCGGAGGCCTTGGGGTTCGCGATCACGCCGACCGGAGGGCCGAACTGGGCGACGCGCACCAGGCCGGTGGAGTCCTCGATGGTCTGGTGGACGCGGGCCGGCCACGCCGAGCCGATGGTGTCACGGGCCAGGTCGTTGCGCACGAGCAGGTACTTGACGCCGATGCGGCGCAGCGTGGTGGTCAGCCCGGCCGAGCCCTCGCCGTTGGAGAATCGCTCGTCCACGGCCTGCAGCAGGCGGGCGAGCCCGGCCGAACCCCAGGGGACGTTGGAGTGCGTCGCCCAGCGCACGGTCAGCAGCGACTGCATGGGCTCGTCCAGCGGGCGGCCCCACACGTACTCGCCGCGTTTGGAGCCGGGGACGGCGAGCACCATTCCGTGGCCGGTGTTGCGGTTCAGCCAGGTGGCGGCGTCGCGCCAGTAGGCCGGCAGGTCGGCGAACGATCCGGCCGGGGTGATCCCGGCCGTGGCGACGGGCAGCACGGCGAGGCCGGCCAGCCCCGCCGTGGCCACCGGCACGATGGCGAGCCGTGCCAGCCCGCCGCCCGCGGCGGACGGCCGCGGCCGCGCCGGGCGCGCGCGCCAGGCCGGCAGCGCGGCCAGGCCAAGGGCGAGCGGCAGGCGCAGCAGCGCGTCGAACTTGTGCAGATTGCGGAACGGCGCGAGCGGGCCGTCCAGCAGGCCTCTGACCTGCTCGGTCCACGGGAACGCCAGCGCGTCGGCGTGCCCCGCCGTGACGATCACCAGCCCTGCGAGCACCGACAGGGTCAAGAACGTTCGCTCGGGCGTGGAGCGGCGGACCAGCCCGGCCAGGCCCGCGGCGGCCACCGCGGCCGTGACCGCGATCAGCCAGGGCCTGGTGGCCTGCTCGTAGGCGGCGGGCAGCCACGGCCGGCCGTCCACCGGCAGGAACGAGATCCAGCTGGAGGTGCCGCGCAGCGTGTTGAGCAGGGACGTCACGCCGGTGGTCGCGCTCGCCGTCTCGATGAAGGGCAGGAAGGAGAAGATGTAGCGGCCGAGGACGAGCAGCGGGACCAGCCACCACATCGAGACGGCGGCCACGCAGACCGCCCACCAGGCCAGCAGCCGCCGCTTGCGCGGGCCGCGCTCCCGGGTGATCAGGTACAGCAGGGGCGCCACCAGGACGGCCAGCTCGGCGACGGCGTTGATGCCGCCGGCGAACAGGAACGCGACGGCCGACATGGCCGCGGCCCGGCGCGGGCCGATGCTCCCTTCCGCGCCGCGCACGAGGGGCAGCAGGATCCACGGCAGCACCGCGCTCGGCTGGAACTCCGAGGAGTTGACGCCGACGAGGGCCAGCGCGTGCGGCGCGAGCGCGTACGCGAGGCCCGCCAGCAGGCGGGTGTCCGGCGAGCCGACGCGAAGGGCGCCCGCGAGCCGTTCGACGCCGAGGAACGCCGCGCACAGCACGAGGGTCATCCACAGCCGCTGGATGTTCCACGCGGGCATGTCCAGCCAGCGGAGCACCGCGTAGAACGGTCCCATCGGGAACAGGTAGCCGTAGGCCTGGTTCTGCAGGTGACCGAAGAACGCCCCGTCCCACAGGTGGCTCGCCCGTTCGAGGAACCCGACCGGGTTGACGGCCATGTCCAGCTTGGTCTCGGCGATCACCTCGCCGGGCGCGGTGTTGAAGGCGATGGCTCCGAGCAGCAGGCAGCCCGCCAGCAGGCGGAGCCGCCGGCGCAGCCGCGCCCCAAGGGCACCGGGAGCGGCAGGCGCGCCGGCCGCCGGACTTCGGGACCCGGCTTCGACCGTCAAGACGCCGACCTTGGCAGGTGGTCAGGGAGTATGGCTCTCACCTGCGGCGAGACGGAAGCCGAGCGGCCTGGCATGCCCCTTTTGCTCCAGTTCGGCGGAGATGAGTCCGGTCATCCTAGCGCCCGTCCTCCCCCACGAGAACTCCGCCGCCCACCCCCGGCAGGCCCGCTGGACCTCCGCGCGGCGCACCGGGTCCGCCAGCTCCACCAGCGCGCGATCGACCACGTCGGCCAGCGACTCGCCCTCGCGGACCAGCCACCCCGTCTCCCCGTCCCGCACCGAGTCGCGCAGGCCCGCGACGTCGTAGGCGACGGTCGGCACGCCGAGCGCCGCCGCCTCGATCACCGTCAGGCCCCATCCCTCGAACTCCGACGCCGTGACGTTCAGCCGGGCCGCGCCGAGCACCGCGTTCTTCTCCGATTCGGGCAGGAAGCCGTGCAGGCTCACCCGGCCGGTGACTCCGAGCTCGCCGGCCAGGCGGACCAGCGGCTCGTACTCGGGGCCGCGGCCCACCACGTGGACGCGCAGGCCCGGCCAGGTCTCGCCCAGTTCGGTCACCAGCCCCACCACGCGCTCCACGCGCTTGTGGCCGACCAGCCGCCCGAGGTAGGCCACAAGCGGGTCTCCCTCGACCTCCCGTCCGTCCACCGTCGTCGCGACGGGACGCACGGCGGGGCTGCCGTTCGGGATGACCTCGATGGGCGCGAGCCAGCCGAGCCGGTCGCGCAGCTCGGCCCGCGACGACTCCGACACCGTGACGGTCGTGCGGCGACGGTACAGCAGGCGGGCGACCGGCCCTTCGATGAAGCAGCCGACGCGGGCGAGCCAGCGCGGAAAGAAGGCGTAGAACTGGCGGTCGTGCACGTGGTGCACCAGGCACACGACCGTCGTGCGCCGCGAGACCACCAGCGGCGCGAAGAACGGGATGCCGTTCATGCAGTCGATGACCACGTCGAAACGGCGGCGGCGCAGCAGCATCCACAGCGGGACCAGCAGGTAGACCAGGTAACGGTTGCCCATGCGCCGCAGCTCGACGCCGTCACGCCGCTCGCCGCCCGCCTGCCCCGGCTCCCGGCTGGTCAGGAAGTGCACCGAGGCGCCCTGGGCGAGAAGGTGGCGGCCGACCTGCCAGGCGTACTCCTCCGCCCCGCCGGCGACCGACTGCGCGGGCTCCCGGAAGTTGCACACCGCGACGCGCACCCCCTCGAGCGCGCCCGCCTCGCCGGAGGCCCCGGCCGCACCGTGGACGGCCTCCGTCCCGGACGCGAACGCGCCGGCCGTGGCCGGAGACGCCTTGAGGAAGTCCGCCACATCGGGGAGTGCCTCGGCGGCGCGTCGGGGCGGCTCGGCGGCGCCGCGAGACCCGGCGATGTCACGACAGTGACGTTCGGGTTCGTTCGGAGCCCGGCCCACCTGTTGTGCGACCACGGGACACTCCTTCGTGTGCGTCGAGCCTCCCTGGCTGTGCGCTCGCCGCCGGTCATGCGCTCGGCCGTGCGTCTGCCGGGTCGCGTGCCGTCCGTCCGCGCACACGCCGCCGGTGTGCGGGCCTCGATGTCATCGATGTCGTCGAGGTGTCGAGGTGTCGAGACGGGTGGCGAGATGGCGGGATGGCTCTCGGGCACGGCTTTCAGGCACGGCGAAGCCGCACCTCGGTGCTGTTCGTACGGGGAAACGGGACGGGCGGGCTCACCGATCGCGGCGCGGGCCCCGCCCGTGGCGGATCACCTGTTGCCGTAGTTGTACAGCGGCTTGTTGGGCGGCTGAGGGCTTGGGGCGACAACGTTGACGACGCCGACGGACGCGCCGATCGCCAGAACCACCCCAACGACGAGAGCAGCGAGTACTCGCACCATTGGGCTTCTCCCTCCAAAGTGCGGACGCGTGGGGACCCACCGAGAGTAGAACGTGATACAGGTTACAGGCCAGGCCATTGGTCAAAACGTAATAATCAGACTTACCGTCCAGTATGGCCGACGCCGCGATGGTCGCCCGCGTCCCACAGGCAGCAGGGTCACCCCCCTCCCCACGTGGGCGATCACAAGCGCAGCAGGACCATCTCCGGCCCCACGTACGCGGGGACGGCTCCCGGCAGCCGAGACGAGAACCTGTTCTCACTCTGTCTCACGATGAGCACGTAGCGTATCCCCTCGGCCCGCAGCACGGCCGTCAGCGGGCCGGTCCGCGTCCCGAGCAGCGTACCGATCCGCCGCCCCAGCCGGTCCTCCCCGCCGACCCGCAGAACCCGCCCGCCTCCGAGACCCACGACGAGCGCGTCGTTCCACACGACCCGGCGCGCGAAGCTCTTGGTCGCCGGATCCAGGATCACCCGGCCCCCGTTCCACGCGAACGCCCGCTGCGCGCTCCACGGCAACGTGAGCAGCGCCCCGGGTCGCGGGTCGCCGTTGACGATGGCCTGCACCCGCCGCCAGTCCCGCGGGTACTCGACCGCGCCCAGCCGTCCCGAGGCTCCCCATCCCAGCGAAGGCAACACCAGCACCGGCACCAGCACCGCGACACCCCCCACCACCCCCACCCGCCACCAACCACCTCTCTCCCCAGCCCTGCACCCCGCCCCCACACCCACACCCGGCGACTCAC